>JBFRWJ010000438.1:0-20498 GCA_051439525.1 Spirulina sp.
ATGTGTATAAGAGACAGCTCTAGACGAATGTAAAGCAACAAAAGTTCATGTCCTCCTGCCAATCTTTGTATTACCATGATGGCTCGATTTTTTGGGGGAAAGGTGGGGTAGATGAGGGTGGATCGCCGAACCCATTGATGATATCATCAATTTTCGAGACATCTACCGCTTCTACATCGTTTTGGTGGGCGATTCCGCATTCTTTTACAATAAATTTGTAATGAATTTTGCGGGCTTCTCGAGCGCGCGAGGGACAGTTTGCAAGACTGTCCTAGATCCCGATGTGAAATTTGGAGAATAAAATAATAAAATTTAAAAAATTAACGTAATTTGCGCGATCGCCAACCCGAAGATGTCTAATCCAATTCCCTCCATTACCCTTCCTCCCCTGAGAAACTCTGACATTGAAGGGGAGTGGTTGCAGAAAAACTTACTCGTTTGGCTCGATCGCGAATTTCTCCCGGAACCCGCGAACCAAAAAATCGCCAAACGTGCGGCGCAAATCTTCGTGCGTCAGCGTTTGGAGGGAGAAAACGATTTGGGGTCTTTGGTGATTGCGATCGTGACGGAGATGCAGGCTTTTGACTTCAGCCAGAGCTTTTATGGCGAATTCGCCGTCGCCAATGCAGTCAGCGATCTGATCTTGGAGAGTTTGGGGATCGATCGCTGTTGCGGAGAATAGTATCAATTCAAAATTCAAAATTTAGAATTCAAAATTCAGAATTCTGAATTCACTTACCAACTGGATTTTACGACTCCGGGCAAAAGTCCCTCGTGACCCCATTCTCGAATAACGTGGCGAGAAAGACCAAAATCGCGATAGTATCCTCTAGGACGACCCGTAACCATACAGCGATTGCGGACTCGAACTTTGGAGCTATTGAGAGGTAAGCGTTGTAGTTTTCTTTGCAGTTCCAGCCGCTCTAAAGGGGTTTTGGCGTGTTTGATTTGGTTTTTGAGGTCTTCTCGCTTGGCAGCGTATTTCTCAACTAATTTTTTGCGCTTTTTTTCGCGCTCAATCATGCTCTTTTTAGCCATGTTTGCCTGCGTTCTCTAAATTTTGACAGCATTCTCTATAATAGCATCTTTTGCTGGGCGCGATCGCAAAACTGCCCGACCGTTTCTTTTTTAGACCTCCCGATCGCCAGCGATCGCGCCCGGAGCGCTCCATTTTTCCCATCGAGACAAAAGTTAGGATTGGTATGAGGTGAATGGGCGATACTGGATTTGAACCAGTGACCCCTTCCGTGTGAAGGAAGTGCGCTACCCCTGTGCTAATCGCCCAATTGCCAAGTTTCGAGCCAAGTCCAAAATTAGCTGAGTTTGACTGGATTTACTAGGATAGCACACTTTTAACCAATAACTAATAACCAATAACCAACAACCCATGTATCCAGTGTTTATGTATGGGTCGAACCTCGATCGCCAACGCCTGCAAAGTCGCACCCCGTCTTGGCAGGGAAGCTATCGTCGGGCGTTTCTTCCCAACCGAGAATTGCGTTTTAACAAGCGATCGCTCAAATACGTTGTCGCTGCCAATATCGTCCCTCATTCAACCCGTCGCGTCTGGGGGATTATTGTCGAATTAAACGCAGAAGATTTACAAGCGATGGATCGCTGTGAAGGGTGTCCCACCAATTACACGCGCATCTGGGTTTCGCCTCAATTAGAAGATGGCACGATCGCCCAAACTTATACTTATCGGGCTATTCCCGAAATGATTCTAGAAGGAAAACATCCCACCCCAGATTATTTACATTACGTTCTCGGGGGAGCGCTGGCTTGTGGTTTGCCGGAAGATTATCGGCAAGCGATCGCGGCTTTAGGGCAAGAACGATCGTAGCAATATCGCGTGATTTTCGGCTTCCCGCACAAAAAATGCTATCTTGGTCTTTGAATTGATGCTGAATGCTTTATGACAACAACTCGGGCGGTATTATGCGGTTATTACGGTAAAGGCAATGGTGGAGACGAAGCTTTACTGGCAACACTTTTGCAAATGCTGCCCGAGTCCGTTACCCCGATCGCCCTCTCGGGCAACCCCCAACAAACCTATCAGCGTTACGGGATTGAAACCTGCGATCGCTTCTCAGCCTTTCGCCTTCTCGAAGCTCTGGGAAAATCCGATTATTTTATCTGGGGTGGGGGAAGTTTAATGCAAGATGTCACCAGTTTTGCCAGTCCTTTCTACTATGGCGGTTTAATGGCACTGGCGCAAAAACGCGGTTTAAAAACCATTGCCTGGGCTCAAGGCATTGGACCTCTCAAAAGTCCCGTGACGCGCTGGTTAACCCGTCAAGTCCTCTCTCACTGTCAAGCCATTAGCGTCCGCGATCGCGCCTCCGCTCAATTATTAGCAGATTGGCAAATTAACAACTTCTTATCTCCCGATCCGGTTTGGGCATTAACAGCAAAAACTTATTCCGGTTTGGGCAATTTACACGCTCCCAGAGTTGCCATTATTTTACGCCCTCATCCCCAACTGACTCCCCAACGCCTCGATTGTCTCGCCAACGCTCTCATTTCCTTTCAAAAAGCAACAGAAACGACCATTTTACTCGTCCCTTTCCAACCCGCCCGAGACTTAGAAATTGCCAAGACGATCGCTCAAAAACTCCCGGAAATATCTCGCATTATTATCATTGAAGATCCCAGAGAATTAAAAGGGCTATTTCAAGGGGTAGAAATGACCATCGCCATGCGCTTGCACGGTTTAATTATGGCAGCTTCCGAACAATGTCACTGTTTTGCCCTCAGCTACGATCCCAAGGTGAGTCAATTGATGGCAGAAATCAATATCCCCGGTTGGGAATTAGAAAATATTCCCGACGATCCCAATCTCATTTGTCATGCTTGGTTAAATTATTATGCCAATGGAACGCCGTTAAATCTAGCACAAATTGAATCTCTCAGCGATCGCGCCAAGCTACATGGAGAATTGTTACGCAATGCCATCTCCGTTCCATAATTTGTCAGGCAATTATTATTTTTATGCAAAGCCTAGGTTTTTGTTAATTTGAAAACAGTTTTTCTACTCTTTTGGCTATACTGATAGAGTATTGAAGTACACAGCCATAAAGAAAGGGAAAAACGATGACTTTACTTTGGAGCAACTCGCTGAAAATTGGGATTCCGGAAATTGACAGGCAACATCAAAAATTAATTGAACAAATGGGGCGTTTATATAATGCGATTCAAAAAGATAGAGGAGAGAAGGAAATTCAAGAAATCTTAATATTTTTAAATCAATACGTTATCGAACACTTTGGTCATGAAGAATCTTGCATGCTTAAATACAAGTGTCCCGTCGCTCAGAAAAATCAAACGAAGCACCGAGAATTTAAAGCGAATTTAAGAGCAATTGAAGAGGAATTTCGGACAAAAGGGGCAAGTGAAAATCTGGCTATTGAAATCAACAAAAATCTCCTCGAATGGTTTGCCAATCATATTAAAACAATAGATACTTCCTTAAAATCTTGTATGAATTAGTCTCTTTAGTCAACAAAAAAACAGTTCCTATAATAAGGAACTGAGGAGAGGGTTATACTAACGGGATCAAGAGGCTTTAATGACTTCAGATTTAGCTCCGGGAAAAGGCGCGATCGCGGATTCGGAAGACTTCTTTGTTAAAGCAGCAGAGGCTTTTTCTAAGACCGTGACTTCAATGTTAACCGCAATTAAATAAGAACCCGCTTGATTTCCCGCACCCTCCGCGATCGCCTCCAATAGCTCCGGACGCTCTCCCGTAATCGGATCCCGTAACACGCAGCGATCCCAAGGATGTTTTGCATTTGGCTCGAGACTGAGGATATAATGTTTAATCATGATTTTAAGATTTAACTCGTTCTTTGATTTTTTAGTCAACAATTTTATTATAGAGCATTTTTCAAGTTTTGGGGAGACTTCCCAGTAAATTTTCCCACTGCTGTTAACGAAGCCCCCAACTCTCAAGTCGAATCGCTAGCGACGAGAGGAGATTCAGCCTCCTCGACAGACTCCGATCGCGACATTCTTAAGATAGATATCGCGGATATCCTCGGGCAAATTGGCTTCGAGCAAGCGACATCCGCGCTCGAGGTAATCTTGTACGACAACGGGAGAGAGCATCTCCCCTTCTGCTTGCAAATAGGCAGCAATGCGGGTGGGACTCCAGTGAAAGGTTTTAGACATCACCAGAATCAAGCGCACGATGGGGGGCAAAATGTCGAGGGATTGTTCGAGATAGCACCACAGGGGAGGAGAAGCCGCTTGCAAGTTGTAGTTAATCGATTCGACTGGGGGAAGATCGGCTTGGTTAATACAGATAGCCGTCATATTAATCAGCCAATTTTGGAAAGAACTGGACTCTCGGGTGTCGCGATCGCGCAACTCCAACCCGCGCATTTCGTAAAAAATATGCCGCCAAGTCAGAGCAAAGAGATAATCTCCCTGCACCGGCGATCGCGCCGAATGAGCAATCAGGGTATAAACAATAGGACTGTAGCGGCAAAAAATAGCAACAAAATACTTACCCTGTTCGGGGTGATGCTGAAACAACGTCAACAAATCGCGATCGCTGTAACGGAAGAGCGATTTGACAAGGGAATGATTGCACTCGGGAAAACTCTGGGTTTGCACGATCTCTAGCTATACCTGCACGCCATTTTTCTTTTTTTATTGTATTAGATCGCTTTCCATCGATCGCGGGGGAGGGAACAGAGAATGCTCGCACTTTTTGTTTATGGCACTCTCAAACCGGGAGAAACCCATTACGACTGCTATTGTGCGGGACGCACGAAGGCAGAAATTCCCGCTTATGCTTGGGGAGAATTGTACGATCTTCCCCTAGGGTATCCTGCCATGACCGTTGGTCGGCAAAAAGTCTGGGGAATCTTGTTAAAATTTAACGATCCAGAGATTTTGTACTCTCTGGATCGTTTAGCAGAATACGAACCGGGTCGGGAGATGGCAGAAAATGAATACGACCGAAGAGCGATCGCCATTGATCACCCCTCGGGGGGATCTTGAGGACGAGCTTGGGCTTACCTAATGCCACGAGAGCGCATCGAGGCACTCGGCGGTCAACTGATTCCCTCGGGATGCTGGCACGGGTGAGAAATTTCTCTGAATTTTCCTCACTTATTAGGAGAGATCGTTGCCGCTTTGGGAATCTCCACCACCGGACGAGCGAGGGGGATCGCCAAGGTATCGGTTGTAGCGGGAATTTCGACAGCCGGGCGATTGATGGCAATAATTAAACCCTCGGCAGGTATTTCAGTAGAGAGAGGGGGTTGAGACTCGGGAGCGCGAGCCAAGCGAGGCATCCAAGAAGAATTGCCGGGAAGGAAAAGAGAAATTGCCGCCGTCATGGCTGCCGCGATCGCGCCCCCTCCTAAAGCCGCCAAACGACGAACTCGTCGGCGATCGAGAGTTTGCAAGACATTCGCTGCCATCTCATCCGTGGAACGGGAAGCGGCGGGAATTGGCAATCCTTGAATGCCTTGACGGAGTTTGAGCAGTCGGCGATAGAGGCATTGAATTTCCGCATCGCCATCCAACCATTGTTGAACGGTTTGGCGTTCTGCTGGCGTAACCTCCCCATCAAAATAAGCGCTGAGGAGTTCAAAGCGATCGCGATCGCTTCCCGGAATTTGCACCTTCATATCCAGTTTAGCCTGAGTGACATCTCGATCGGGTTGTGGAGTACGTTCATTCTCGTGCGAGTGCATTGTCTCTCCCCCCAAGAGTGAATTTTTTGTCGCCGTCGGGAATTGTTTTAACTTCTATCATAAGGCGATCGCGCTCGGATGGCGATCTAAAAATTAACCGAACCGCAACCGCCATTTAACTGTCCAGATAGGGCTGTAATTGCTCTTGCAGTTTCCCGCGAGCCCGGGCGATTCGCGATTTGACCGTGCCTAGAGAAACCCCCGTAATTTCGGCAATTTCTTCATAAGCCAATCCTTGAATTTCCCGCAAGACGATCGTGGTCCGAAAGGCCTCGGGTAAATCCGCGATCGCCCCTTGCAGTTGCTCGTAAAACTCGCGGGTGGTCAAATGATCCTCCGGACTCGGGCGGTCGGAAGGAAGTTCCCACTGCATTTCCCCATCCCCCGTCTTGCGGGGTGCATCTAGGGATAGCGGCGTGGCTACGCGCTTGCGCTTGCGGAGTTCGTCATAGAATAAATTCGTCGCAATCCGACTCAACCACCCCTTAAACTTGAGGGGATCCTTGAGACGCTGAATATTGCGATAGACGCGAATCCAAACCTCTTGAGCCAAATCCGAGCGGTCTTGCCAATCCGGAGCGAGATGATAGAGGATTTTTTCGACGTGAGATTGATAGCGGCGCAAGAGTTCGGCAAAAGCAGCACGTTCTGGCTTCGGGCTGCTTTGACAGCGTAAAATCAAATCGTAATTGGGAATTTTATCCAGAGACACCAGAGTTTGAGGCTCTCTGACCTCAATATTTGACCAATGTGCGGAAATTGATTGACTCATGGGGTTTCTCAAAGGAACGTTCTTCATCCTTCCTTCTTTCGAGACTCCATGCGTTCCGGAAAGTTCCCGCTCTCGAGGGGACTCGATGTTATTTTTTCTCGTAGTCGGGAGCGTAGGATTCTAAAAGATTGCTAACCTGTTTGAGAACGCCATCGCTGCCGGAAGACGGTTTAAGTTCCTGTCGATCTTTTCCGTACTCGGGCTTTTCCAAATAGCGAGAAATAGCCTCTTTAATTTTGTCGCCAATTAAATCCTGTAATTCTTTCTTCGCCTTTTGGCGTTGAAAACTGGCCCCTTCTTCCGTGGTGGCATAAAGCGGTGGCAGGCGATTGAGGGCGTAAGCCGCAATATCTCCCACATCCAAAGACTTATCGCTACTGGCTTCGATCTCGGCCACCCGGGTAATGGTTTCGCTCAAGACCAGTTCTTCCATGACATTAATGAACTGCTTGCGGGGAACGGCAACCACTTCTCCAGTCAACAAAGATCCCATCAGGCGATCGAGCGCCATGTATTCTTCGATCGACAACTCGGAAGCCGTATCGCAAATTCTGCCGACCTCGGCTTCCATTGTTGGCGTTAAATAACCATCTTTGAGGGCTTGTTCGACAATTTTTTCTATACTCATAATGTTGGAGCCTCTACTTTAGTTTTCCGTCCAGAGTTGAGTCGAAGTACTGCGGCGATCGCAAAAGGCCAGCCTTCAGACTATGGGGGCATTGTTCCCTATTCTAGTCCTTTAAATCGCCAAGGAACGGGATCGACAGCCACGCCATTGACGTAAAGACCCCAGTGGAGGTGCGGCCCGGTAGAAGAACCCGTAGAGCCAACGGTGCCAATTCTTTGACCGGCTCTGACCATTTCTCCTTCGCGAACGTCGATGCGGTGCAGGTGGAGCATGATGCTCAAAACCCCTTGGCCGTGATCGATACCCACGGTATTGCCGTGAACTCGAAATCCTTGAGATTCGCGCCCGACCAAGGAAATGCGTCCGGCGGCGGGGGCGACGACGGGGGTTCCGGTTCCGGCGGCATAATCGACCCCGCGATGGTAGTAATTGTTGGCAAAAACTCCATTGTAGTAACGACGAACCCCAAATATGGTCGAAACTCGTCCGGCAGTGGGTTTAAGCAGCGCACCGTTCCAGAATTTTTCGGGAGTGACCAATTTTTTGAAGGCTGCAACGCGATCGAGTTCTAGCTGGGTTGCGCCACTCCCCCCGCCGCGCACCCAAATGCGTTGCGTGCGAAAGGAGCGATCGCGCAATCCCAAAGCGAGATTTTTCGTTTCTCCATCCCCCGAGACCTGAATGCTCAAGGCACCGGAGCGATCGAGGGGAGTCGTGGGAATAAAGGCGCGATAAATATTGCGATCGAGAACAAAAGCCGGAAAATTTTGTTCGCCCATTGTCACCCGAGGGCGATCGTTGGGGTTATCGACTTCGATGAAAATCGAGATAGTATCGCCCAGTTGAGGATTGCTGGGATTCACGCGAACATCCAAGGACAGCGCCGGCTCGATAAAACTAAGGATTCCCGCAGCGATTCCGGAAATCAAAGAACCTAGAGTAAAAGAAAGGTTTTGAGTCATGGATCATCGAGAGAGTTTGGAGAGTTGGGAGTTGGGAGTTGGGAGTCGGGAGTCGGAAGTCAGGAGGCAGGAATTGGGAGGAAATTCATCCTTCATCTTTCATCATTCATCCTTCCGAAACACCTTCATCCTTTCGCCTTCATCCTTCCTTGATGAGTTTGTGATAAACGATCGCCTGTCGCCAGAGGGTCACGGGCCCCGCTTCGGTCTCGATCGCGATACAATACGCATCTTGCCAGAAGACTTTTCCCGTCAGGACATCTCCCGTCATCAATTTGAATTCAACGTTTTGTTTGTCGCGAACGAAGCCTTGAATCTGACGAACGCTAGGAAATCCGGTATCAAATTCAGTCATAATTCTTTAAAGAACAGGAGTGGCCAAGAGAGCAATGGCTTTCGAGGAAGACTCTAGAAATGCTCGTTTTTTGACCCATTCTGCAATTGACCTCCTCTCATCACTAAATTAAAAAGTCTAGCGTTAGATCCCTACCCCCTATCTTCAGTTGTCAAGGGACTCGGACAATTGCAGGGTTTTCGCATTTCATCCAACATCATTGTATATCTATTTGGAGGTAGCGTTTCCACTCGCCGTTCACTCCTTTGAGTTTAACGGAAGTCTCCACGCTAAAAAATGAATGACAATCGAGTTTACCAAATATCACGGATTGGGCAACGATTTTATCTTAATTGATAATCGCCACGCTCCCGAACCCCTCATCACTCCCGATCGCGCCATCGCTCTGTGCGATCGCCATTTCGGCATTGGGGCGGACGGGGTCATTTTTGCCCTCCCCGGCGGAGAAGGGATGGATTACGGGATGCGGATTTTTAACTCTGACGGTTCGGAACCGGAGATGTGCGGCAATGGCATTCGCTGTTTGGCGCGTTTCTTGGCAGCATTAGAAGGAGGAGAAACCCCCGGACGCTCTTACGACATTCACACCCTTGCCGGGACGATCTCCCCACAACTCGAGGCAGGCGGACGAGTGAAAGTGGACATGGGATTGCCGCAACTCTTGGCGCGGGAAATTCCCACCACCTTAGTCGAGGGCGATCGCCAAGTCATTGCTGCAGCGATGGAAGTGGCGGGACAAACTTGGACGGTAACTTGTGTTAGTATGGGCAATCCCCATTGCCTGACATTTGTTGGCGATGCCGACGCGATCGCCTTGGCGGATCTCGGTCCGAAGTTCGAGCACCATCCGGCATTCCCCCAACGAACCAATACCGAATTTATTGAAGTGGTTAAAAATAACTATCTCAAAATGCGGGTTTGGGAACGGGGGGCGGGAGCAACCCTCGCCTGCGGAACCGGTGCCTGCGCGACCGTCGTGGCGGGAGTTTTAAATGGCAAATGCGATCGCCAAACCACTGTCGAACTCCCGGGGGGATGTTTGGACATTCACTGGGACGAAGAAAGTGGGCGCGTTTACATGAGCGGGCCTGCCGAAAAAGTTTTTAGCGGTAAAGTAATGGGTAATGGGTAATGGGTAATGGGGAATCGAGAATCGTAAACTGTCTTCTTCTGTCTGACCGATTCCCCAACCCCGAATCCCTATTGCCTATTGCCTATTGCCTAACTGATAATTGATCATTGATAACTGAAAAAGGGGAAATGTGCTGTGAGTGGAGGTATTTATCTCATTCAAGGAAACGATCGCTTGGTGGCGATGAACGAACGGCCTTACGATTCGGAAACATTACTGCAAGATTTGCTTGATAAATATCCCAATTTGTTAGGACTCGATCGCCCTGACGATCGCCCCGGACAAGATTGGTTGATTATCAAGCGCACGGGAAGCATTCCGACCGAAGATATTCGCATCGAACGGTGGTCTCTCAATCATCTTTTTCTCGATCGCCAAGGAATTCCTACTCTCGTTGAAGTTCAACCCGATAACGATTACGACCTTCGCAAAGAAACCATCGGGCAAATGCTCAACTATGCTGCGAATGTCTCCGCCTATTGGCCGGTAGAATCAATTTTGGAGCAGTTTGAAATTAACTGTCGCCATCAAAATCGCGATCCCGAACGCGTTTTTGAGGACTTTCTCGGTTCGGGAGCGGACGAGAGAGAGTTTTGGCAGCGCGTCAAGACCAATTTACAAGCGGGAAAAATTCGCATGATCTTCGTTGCCGATCGCATTCTCCCAGAAGTCCAGCGCGTCGTCGAATTTCTCAACAAGCAAATGGATCCCGCAGAAGTGCTGGCCGTGGAAATCAAACAATATATCAGTCCTGAAAATGGTCTGAAAACTCTCGTTTCTCGCTCCATCGGGCAAACTGCCGAGGCACGCCAGAAAAAATCGAGCAGAACTCGCACCTTTTGGCGGCGGTGGGACGAACATTCCTTTTTCTCTGCCTATCGCGAACGCTTTGGTGAAGATGAGGCGGCTTTGGTGCGAGAAATTTACGATTGGAGCGATCGCGATTCCCATCTGCATTTGCAATGGGCAACCGGGGATACTTATGGGGGCTTTGGCACTCAATTGACGACCGCAAGTAACATGACAGAACTGTTTTTTGTCGGGATCGATGGCACCATTCAAATCGTCTCTGATATTTATGCCGCTTTGCCTCCTTTTGACGAGGAACATGAATGGCACGAATTGAGAAATCGTTTGAGCTCGATTGGTTTGGCATTACCCACCGATCCCCGGGAAAAGCGCTTGCCCAATATTCAACTGTCAACAGTACCCGATCGGGAGGCATTGCATCCCATTCTCGGTACGTTTGATTGGATTCTGTCCCGAGTTCGGGAAGTACATCAGTAAAAAAACTAAGGCAACAGAAGAGAATGCCATCTAGATTGTTCAAACGCGGGCTCGGCGCGATCTCCATCGTGCTTTTCCCTTTTGTTGCTGCCTTTTTATTGGCGGTTTTTCTCGAGACTCCACAGTCTTTAAAAACGACAAGGATTATGGTTTCTTCGGAACTCTTAAGCGATCCGTTTTTGCAATTTCCCACGCCCAATTCGGTACGAGTCGCGTGGTTTACCGAGTTTCCCGGTCTCGAACATCGCGTTATTTATGGCGATCGCCCGGAAAATACAGCTCGGGCGACGACCACGAAACTCACAAGGGTGCGGGAAGATCGCCAATCTCAAGTTACGCCCCCTTATGCCCAAACGAGTTATCGAGAGATTTGGCGACACGAGGCAGAAATAACGGGATTAAAACGCGATCGCCGCCTTCCCTATCGCGTGATTTCGACGCGAGAAACGGGGGAAGAAATTGCCAGCAAGATTTTCTCTCTCACCCCGACACCTTCGGCGGGAAAACCCCTTAAGATTTTACTTACGTCGGATCATCAACTGATGCCCATGACGGCAGCAAATTTACAAAAAGTTGCCGAAGCGATCGGTCGAGTCGATGCGGTTTTTTTGGCTGGAGATTTGGTGAATATTCCCGATCGCGCTTCGGAATGGTTCGATAGCGATGGGGGCAATTCCTTTTTTCCCGCTCTCCAAGGTCGCGCTCGTTATCCTCTCAAAAAGAATGAGATTGAAACGATTTATCGGGGTGGGGAATTGATTCAACACGCGCCTTTATTTACCGCGATCGGCAATCATGAAGTGATGGGGCGTTTTTCTCTGGAAACGGAATTAAATGCTCAATTTGGCGATGCTTTTCCTCAAAGCAAAGCTGAGGAAATCTATCAAAAGTCTAGTGCCACGATTAACCCGAGAAACGATCCTCAGTTAAAAGCAGCATGGATGAAAGCAAACTCTTTTAATACCGATACTTATGAAGAAATTTTTACCTTGCCGCAAAGCAATTCTGGAGGAGAAAAATATTATGCGGTGACATTTGGCGATATTCGTTTAGTGGTTTTATATGTTACGAATATTTGGCGATCGCCCACTTTGGAAGATTGGGCAGTCGGTCGCTATCGAGAGCGATCGCAAGATTTAGACGATCCCGAAAAATGGGGGGGCGGACAGCATATTTTTGAACCGATTACGCCCGATCGCGAACAGTATCAATGGCTGAGAAAAGAACTGAAAACCCCAGAGTTTCAACAAGCCAAATATAAAATTGTCATGTTCCACCATCCCCCCCATACGTTAGGAGATAATATCGTTCCCGCTTATACCAATCCCCGCCAAACCATTATTTCAGCTCCCGACGGAAAAATACGGGCCGTGCGCTACGAATATCCCTTAAATGATGATTATATCCAGCGCTATTTAGAGCCTTTATTTAATGAAGCTGGCGTGCAACTCGTTTATTATGGTCATTCCCATCTCTGGAATCGCTTTCAAAACCAACAAGGCGTAAACTTTCTGGAATCTTCCAATGTGGGCAATACTTACGGTGCCTTTTGGGGAGGGAAGAAACGCCCCATTCCTCAAGGATATCAAGAGACTTATATTGCCGAAGGCGATCCCAATGGCCTAGAGCCAATTGTTCCGACCATTGCGCCTTTGCAAGATGAAAATAAGAACGATCTGCCTTATATTTCTAGCAACGATATTTCAGTTTTTAGTATTTTGGATACGGGACGAGGTACGGTCAGCAGTTATCGTTTTGATACGACTCAACCCGATACCGATGTTGTTAAGTTTGATGAGTTTTCTTTAATTCCTTAACAAGTTCTAATTTTCCAAGTCGTGATTAATCCCATTTCTTTTACCGTGCGCGATTTACATATTCTTCGGCTTTTGCGATATCGGAAAATCGTTCTGGGTATGACTCCACCAAGAAACGAGGTAAGCGATCGCAATCTCTGTCCGGATCGATCCCAAATGTTTCGGGTACAGGAGAATGGCAAAGGAACGGTGGGTCATTTCCTTCTAACTGCTGCTGAGTGAGTTTTTTTGTGATATGCAATTCTGTACTTAGAAAAATTGTGTCGGGGAGGATCGTATTATCTAAGTTAGCTTTCGCCAAAGATGTATTCTCTAGGTTAGCTTTCTCCAAATCTGCTCCCTCTAGGTTGGCCCTCACTAAATTTGCCCCCTCTAGGTTGACTCCCCCCAAATTTGCTCCCTCTAGCTTAGCTCTCACTAAATTTGCCCTCTCTAGGTTGGCTCCCCCCAAATTTGCCCCCTCTAGGTTAGCTCCCCCCAAACCTGCCCCCTCTAGGTTGGCTTCCACCAAATTTGCTCCCTTTAGGTTGGCACTCACTAAATTTATCCTTTCTAAGTTGGCTCTCACCAAATACACCTCTTCTAGGTTGACTCCCACCAAATATGCCCTCTCTAGGTTGGCTCCCCCCAAATTTGTCCCCTCTAGGTTAGCTCCCCCCAAATTTGCTCCCTCTAGGTTGGCTTCCCACAAATCCGCCTCCTCTAAGTTAGATTCCCACAAAACTACCCTCTCCTCAGAAAAAAAAGGTAGATTTTTCGTACACATATAGCTAAAAACGGGGATATACAAGAAAGAACAGTGAGGTGATAGATCTAATCTCGGGATTCGAGCCTTACGAAGATCTAAGCCAGACAGATCTACTTCATCCGCCCAAAGGTCTTCGATCGCCGCCCTCCGACCCGATTCGGCTTCGCGTTCAACGGCTGAATTAATGACCTGCCATGCCTGATAATGAGTTTGTTTTCGCCGTTCCTCAGCTCCCATATAAAAACCAATCACACCGACAATCAACGAAAAACTGGCGACTACGTTCAACAGGTCGATAATAGCCAGATTTTGCAGGTAGTTCACCAAGCCTTCTAGTCCAGCTTCAAGCCAAAACGCCGTTTTGGTCAAGGGGTTGCGAGCAATCTTCTCTGCTCTTGTCCAGTCTGTTTTCTCGTTCTCCTCCCGACTCCTTGCGACTCGATTGAGGTATAGGCGATGAGCAATTTCGCGAGTGCTGCGATCGCGCTGCTCTTGGCTGGGTTGGCTTTGTGGGTCACTAAATATCGGCATCATAGACTCCAAAACATAGTTTTAAAATGTTTTTTAGAGGAGAAAGATAGGTGAAATTTATTATCTTCTTTTTACTGTGATTATATCAAGAACAGTTGTTCCGGAGGGCAATGGTTCTTCTGGAAATTTTGCCTCTTTCAAATACTTATTAAAGTGTTTATGGGCTTTGTCGTCTGCAGTAACAACAGCAATGTCAAAGGACTTGCCCACATCATGATCCCCCTCAAGCCCAACGTACACTTGCACTGACCATTGCTCTGATACGGGAAAAAATTCACCACTTTGTGGATACCATCCTGGTGTACCTTTTGGATTAACAACTACCCACAGGTGCTTATTGCTGAAGTCTCCCGAAGCTCGTCCAGTAACTAATGAGGTTCTAGGGACTTCATCTTCATTAGAAGGACTTTCTATATTTAGATTTAGAGCTACGGGTTTCGGTGTTTGTGTTGGTGTTTGTGTTGGTGTTTGTGCTGTGGGGATACATGCTGCCAGCAACAGAACTACAGAGCTAAATAATGCTGCGATTTGTTGTGTTTTCATGGTTAAAAGTGGTTGTGTGTATTTTTCCAAGGCAATAACCAGCGTCGAAGTTTGGGATAAAGCCATATTGTCCAAACATTGACATATACAACGATAGCCACAGTACCTTCAACAACAAGTAACAAAAATACAGAGGGCTGCGAGAGGCGGTTTGAGTTTGTCACAGCAAAATACAAAAAACTCCATATAATTGTTCCAATGGAAATGATTTGTATTCCAAAAAATGATAATAGCTTTATAGCGGGCTTGAGTTTCTCTATAGTGGGCTCGAGTTTCTTTATAGCGGACTGGAGTTCGTCTACCTTGTTAATGGCAGCTGCCAATGCCCCTGCAATGACACCGATCGCTCCCAGAACAGCAACAATTTCTTGGATGCCCATAGTCATATCTTATATGTTTACAGTCACAACGAGCTTATATAGCGTTTCTCAAATGTATAGCGTAAAAAGGTTATGGGCGGGTCATGCTCACTCTACCCAAGGCATAGCTCATGCAATTGAAAATTGCTATACTTGAATGATAAAATAAAAAAGACAGTATTTTTGTTTATGAAACAAAATTTAAAATAATGCTTTTGTTGCTCAATAAATTCTGAGATAGTTTGCCTAATACTAGGGAAGGGGTAAAAAGGAGAGACGTGCATTTTTAAACACGATTTTAAGAAATGTAGATTTTTCTCATAAATAGTTGGCTCAAATGCCCCGAAACCCCAATTAATTTTTCATTTTGAATATCTTTGGCAATAATTTTGCGACGATGCAAGATAATCTAGCGATTGCCCGATTCTGTCTCCCTCCGATCGTCCAGTCAGAAACATTGCCGAAAATAAATTCTTCTTGGCAATATTGGGCTTAATCTCATTCCCGTAAAGTTACAAGACTTTACATCGTATCCTATTTTACACAGAGTGCGATTCGTTAAAACAATCTTAATTCAAGAGAGCGATCGCGGGTTTTTGCGTATCTTCGATCTATTGGGTCAAAATCGATCCTTGCCCTTGTCCATCGAGATCGACTCGCAAAATATCTATGCACGTTGCTAACAATATCACAGAATTAATCGGTCGCACGCCTTTGGTGCGATTGAATGTTATTCCCCAAGCAGAAGGATGCGTGGCACAAATTCTCGTCAAACTCGAGGGAATGAACCCAGCAGCCTCAGTGAAAGACCGCATTGGGGTACACATGATTAATAAAGCGGAACAAGAGGGATTAATTTATCCCGATAAGACCATTTTAGTCGAGCCCACTTCGGGCAATACAGGGATCGCGTTAGCGATGGCTGCTGCTGCGAAAGGATACCCGTTAATTTTAACAATGCCGGAAAGCATGAGCGTGGAGCGTCGGGCGATGCTACAGGCGTATGGGGCAAAGTTAGAACTAACTCCCGCTAAGGAAGGCATGAAGGGGGCGATCTCCCGGGCCCAGGAAATTGTTGACGATACGACTGATGCTTATATGCTACAACAGTTCAACAATCCGGCCAATCCAGAAATTCATCGCCTGACGACGGGTAAAGAAATTTGGGAAGATACGGACGGACAGGTTGATTTTCTCATTTCTGGCGTGGGAACTGGAGGAACGATTACCGGAAGTAGTGAATTTCTTAAAGAGAAGAAACCTTCTTTTAAAGCGATCGCGGTGGAACCGGAAAATAGTCCGGTTTTATCGGGAGGATCTCCCGGTTCTCATAAAATTCAGGGGATCGGTGCGGGATTCGTACCGGAAGTTCTGAATATGAGTTTGGTTGATGAGGTGATTCAAGTGAAGGACGAGGAGGCTTTTACTTACGGTCGTCGCTTGGCACGGGAAGAGGGGCTATTATCGGGGATTTCTACCGGGGCAATTCTTGCGGCAGCGATTGAAGTGGGCAAGCGTCCGGAAAATAAGGGAAAATTAATCGTTATGATTCAGCCGAGTTTTGGGGAACGCTATCTCAGTACGCCTTTATTCCAAGTTCCCGAGGAAAAGGAAAAGGTTGCGGCTTTGGTTTAAACAAGAAATCTCCTTGTTTTTCTCTTTTTGTAGGATGAGAGAGATGCGGTTTTGCGATATGTCCTGCGGACGAACTGACGCGATCGCATCTCTTGTTTTTGGGTGAGATATTCGCTTTTGCTGCAAATATTTGCGTTATAGCACTTACAAAAGCAGATTAGGTTACCGAACTCCAATCACAATCTCCCATTCCTTATTCCCTAGCGCGTAGCGCTATAAAATATAAACGGATTCGATCGCCAATCTCATTGCCTACTCAAATCAATATGCAATTTCTCAAACAAGTCTTCGCCAGTTTGCTCGGAACATTTTTGGCACTCGTTATTTTTTCTATCTTTGGAGTCAGCACGTTTGCGATTATTTTGGTCGCTTCCTTAGCAGGAGAAGAAGCGCCTCGGGTGAAAGATAAATCGGTTTTGACCTTCGATTTGTCCGCAAAGATTCAAGATACGGTGCCGATCGAGGCGTTAACCGAAAATTTTGCTGAGGGAGAGGGGAAAACGCTTTCTCTACATCGTGCGGTGCAGGCGATCGAAGCAGCCGCGAAAGACGATCGCATTGTAGCGCTATTATTGGATGGGAGTGGGGGTAATGGTGGAACGGGATATGCGAATTTACAAGCGCTGCGTCGTGCTTTGGCCAAGTTTCGCGCTGCGGACAAAAAAATTATTGCTTACGATGTGACTTGGGGAGAACGAGAATATTATCTCGCATCCGTAGCGAATGAAATTTTACTCAATCCTCGGGGCGCGATCGAGTTAAATGGGTTAGGGGTGCAACAATTATTTTTAACGGGGGCATTAGAAAAGTTTGGGATTGGCATGCAGGTGGTTCGGGTGGGAAAATATAAAGCGGCGATCGAACCTTATACCCAACAGCAATTCAGTCCGGAAAATCGGGAACAGTTAGAAAATTGGCTCGGGGATATGTGGGGGGAATTTTTACAAGTGGTGGGGAAAGCGCGAGAAATTACGCCAGAAAAATTGCAAAATTTGGTTGCGACCCAAGGATTATTTTTGCCTCGAGATGCCATTTCTGCGGAATTAGCCGATGAATTAGCTTATTTTGATGAAGTGGAGAAAAAATTACGAGAATTGACGGGACAGTCCCAGAAAAAGAAGGGTTTTCGACAGATTGATTTAGGGACTTATGCCGCAATTGGCCGCCAAGAAACCCGTTCCTCTAACCAGAAAGTGGGAGTTTTATATGCCGGAGGACTCGTGGTTTATGGAGAAGGAACCCGGGAACAAATTGGTAGCGATCGCCTCGCGCGTCAATTGCGAAAACTGCGAGAGAATAAAGCCATTAAAGCCGTTGTCTTGCGCATTAACAGTCCGGGAGGTAGTGCCTTGGCCTCGGAATTGATCTTGCGAGAATTGCAATTACTTCAGGAAACCAAACCCGCGATCGTTTCTATGGGAAATATGGCAGCATCCGGGGGATATTTGATTGCCATGGGAGGCGATTATATTTTTGCCGAGTCCATGACGGCAACGGGATCGATTGGGGTGTATGGACTGTTACCCAATGTGGAGAAAATTGCGGCAGATAATGGTATTACGCGAGATGTGGTGAAAACAGCGACTTTTGCCGATACGCGCTCGATTTTCCGCCCGAAAACCGAACAAGAATTAATCATTATTCAAAGGTTTGTCGATCGCATTTACGAAGTCTTTCTCGATCGCGTGGCCGAATCTCGTTACTTGCCGAGGGAAACCGTGGCCGCGATCGCCCAGGGTCGAGTTTGGTCGGGTTTGGATGCGAAAAAATTGGGGTTGGTGGATGAATTGGGAGGATTGGATGCCGCGATCGCGTATGCGGCGAAAAAGGCGAATTTGGGAGAGGATTGGCAAGTGCAAGAATATCGAGAGGAACCGACGTTGGGCGAAATTTTGGAGAGTTTGTTCCCCTTTCCCATCGTGTCGAAAAACAGCCAAGGGGCCAATTTTTCCCCCCTCATGGCAGAATGGCAGCATTTACAGGAGGAGTTCCGCATTTTACAAAGTTTGAACGATCCCCAAGGAGTTTATTCGATTTTGTGGGGACGGGAAAATTGAATCAGTTATCAGTTATCAGTCATCAGTGGTCAGCAGGTGCGCGATCGCGGTTTGGATCTCGCCAGCCATCTTCTATAATTTGAGCAAGTTACCCGAATTTTTTGTTGATAATATTATGAAAATACTGATGATTGGCGATATTCATGGTCGGGTCTATCACTTAATGTCAATTATTAATAATATATTGAGAACAAATGACATCGATTTCATTATTCAACTCGGTGATTTTGGCTATTACCTGAATCCAGATCAATTAGATGAACCCACCAAAAAATTTGCAGAAGACGATCCTTCAGAACTCCATTCCCTTGACTATTTTAACCAAACAGAGGAACAGAATCAGCGCTACCGCACATACCTCACTCATCTCAATCAACCGATTCATTTCATTGAGGGAAATCATGAATGTAATGCCATCTTATCAACTCTAAAAAAGTACGACGATCCCCTGCCTCAAGACTCTTTGGGACTGTTCAAATATATTCCCAATTTACATATAATCAAACAGGATGGAGTCAAGATGACCTTTCTGGGAGGCTGGGAACATGAGGGTCGCTTTATCTGTAGTCATGGAGAGATCGATCCCAGTCAATTCCATGGCCAAACAACAGATATTCTCTTTACCCATGATGGTCCTTATGGTATTCAGATGGGTTTTAAAGGTCAACTTCAAGGATCGCGTATCATCAGTGAAATTCTAGGGATTTTAAAGCCTGAGTTTCATTTTCACGGTCACTATCACACCACCACAGGGCCCAATAAAATCCAGAAGACACGTTCCCAAGGATTAGCAGTCTTTATGCGGCCGCGACGTAACAACCCAGCGATCGATATAAACCCGGGATCGATCGGGTTATTGGATACTGACAAGAATGAGTTTTATTATGTTATTGACGAGAGACTCCAGCAATATAGCCGAGATGATGATATCGAAACTATATTAAGTACAACTCTGGCATTGAACCTGTGATGAAAATACAAGGGGAGACGCGTTAAGCTTTAATCGAAATTCCAGAGTATGATACTTCTGTCAAAACTTCCCGAAGCAAGGATTTTACCATCGGGACTCCAGTCCACGCTATAGACTGAATAGAGATGTCCTGCGAGGGTGTGAAGAAGTTGTCCCTCCCGACTCCAGATTTTAATCGTTTTGTCATCGCTTCCCGAAGCTAGCATTTGGCTATCGGGACTCCAAGCGACGCTATAGATTGAGTCGTAATGTCCTGCGAGGGTATGGAGAAGTTGTCCCTCCCGACTCCAGATTTTTACTGTTTCGTCTCCGCTTCCTGAAGCCAGCATCTGACCATCGGGACTCCAAGCCACACTATGGACATCATACTTATGTCCGGTCAGAACCTGTAGGAGTTTTCCGTCCCAACTCCAAATTTTAATCGTTTCGTCTCCGCTTCCCGCAGCCAGCATCTGACCATCGGGACTCCAAGCGACACGATCGAGCCAACCCGAATGTCCTTCGAGGGTGTGGAGAAGTTCTCCTTGACGACTCCAAATTTTAATCGTTTCGTCTTCACTGGCAGACGCGAGAAACTTGCGATCGCGACTCCAGGAAACGCTCCAGATCCGACCTTCGTGTCCGGTGAGAGTGCGCAGGAGATACCCCTCTCGACTCCAGATTTTAATCGTTTCGTCTCCACCGGCAGAAGCAAGAGTTTTACCATTGGGATTCCATGCCACGCTAAAGACCCCATCTTCATGTCCGACGAAGGTATGGCGGTGTTCTCCTTCGCGACTCCAAATTTTAATGGTGTTGTCCGAACTTCCTGAAGCCAGGGTTTTGCCATTGGGACTCCAATCAACACTAAAAACCGAACCTTGAGCGAGGGTATGAAGAAGTTCTCCCTCTTGGTTCCAGATTTTCAGGGTCGCGTCCCAACTTGCCGAAACCAGCATTTCACCATCGGGACTCCAAGCGACGCTCTCGACATCATCGCCATGTCCTTCTAGGG
>JBFRWJ010000439.1:0-3962 GCA_051439525.1 Spirulina sp.
TTACCATTAACAGCGACTTCAAGAAATTTATTGTCTTTAGGATCGCGACAATCGGTGATTACCTCAATCGTTTCAATATGTTCTGATTCCTCCCACAGTCTTGCTAGAAATTCGACTCGAATAGCAATGGATACATATCTGTCAAATTTTTGACGAGTAATGACTTGCTGTAATTCTTCAAATGTTTGATCGGAGAATAGCAAAATCCCAATATCTCTGGCTTTTTGGGCGGCTCGATCGGGTACAGAATTAGCAATCAGAATGCTACTAATCAGTGTATTCGTATCGATAACAATTCTTGATTCATTCATCTTCAAGCATTGTATCGAGATGTTCTTGGGTTAAACCGTGCTGGCTGGCTTGAGCCTGCATTTCAGTAATGATCTCGTCTAGCGATCGCTGTTGCATGGTTTGCTTGAGCCAAGTGTTGACTAACCTCTGAATTTGTTGTTGTTTAATCGAATCTGCTGCTTGGTACGCTCGGGCAACTTCGGCATCAACTTGAATGGTAATGGTTTGCATGATAAATCTCCTATAAACGATGGTTGAATGGCTTCTGGTTTAGCGATCTCCTATCTGCTCTTTATGATAACGCGATCGGCATCGGTGAGACCATAGAGACGAGCTACGATCGCTTCAATTTCGGCTTCGTAGGGGGCAACATTTTGACGCAGTTGCTCGTTCTAGTAGCAAAACATTACTGAATTGGTGCTCTAGGGGGGCGTAATTCTCGTCACACTGCGCCATTTTATAAGTTGTTGCAAGACATTCTGATACTGTCCTTCGAGTTGTTGCAGGAGGATATCTCGACTCGGAGAGTCATTTCCCACTTCAAGCATCTGTTTGATATGAGAAAGTTGAAATCCCTGTTGTTTTAAGGCTGCGATGCGCTGCAAGCGTCGAACATCCGTTTCATCGTAGAGGCGATAATTACTCGGGGAACGGACTGGCTGGGGCAACAGGCCGATCGCGTGATAGTGGCGCACCATGCGCGGCGTGATCCCGCAACCGACGGTTTGGACGAGTTCTTTGATGGTGAACATTTTTTTGAATTCAAAATTCAAAATTTAAAATTCAAAATGGGGAATTTTTGGGTTAAGACAGACTACTAGGCCTTGACCTTAACACTAATGTCAAAGTTTACCATGAGCGAGTTGAGATTGGAGGTACCTCCCATGATTCGCCAGTCTGCCCCCTTCGGCAAACTCCGCTACTGGCTGACCGTCTATCCCGAAGCGATCGCCGCCCTGACTTGCGCGCTACTCACGTTGATGGGCTGGCTTGCTCTTAACCAAAGTTGGTTGGGTTGGGGCATCTGGATGTTAATGGCAGCTTATATCATTGGCGGTCGCAATTCTGGTTGGGAGGGGCTGAAAACCCTCTGGCAGGAGCGGGAATTAGATGTAGACCTACTGATGATCGTCGCGGCGATCGGCGCGGCAATTTTGGGATTTTGGCAGCAGCAATATTATCTTCTCGTGGATGGTGCGGTACTGATTTTGATTTTTGCCACGAGCGGCGCTCTCGAAAGCATTGCCATGCACCGGACGGAGCGCAATATTCGCAGTTTGATGCAGTTGACTCCCGATACCGCTCGCATCCTGCAAGATACACAAGAACGAACGATCGCGACCGAGGCTCTGCAAATCGGCGATCGCATCCTCATCAAACCCGGAGAAATCGTTCCTACCGATGGCATCATTTGCGAAGGTCGCAGCACCCTCAACCAAGCCCCCATTACCGGAGAATCCCTGCCCCAACCCAAAACGGCGGGAGATGAGGTCTTTGCGGGCAGCATCAACGGTCGGGGGGCATTGCTCGTGGAGGTTCACAAATCTCCCCAAAGCAGTTTAATCCAGCGCATCATTCAATTGGTAGAACAGGCCAAAACCTCCCAACCCCCCTCCGTGCAGTTTTTAGAGCGGTTCGAGCGCGGCTACGCCCGATGTATTGTCGCGATCGGGATCGCCCTTGCCGTCTTGCCGCCCTTTTTCCTGAACTGGACTTGGGAAACAACGATTTATCGAGCGCTGATCTTTCTGGTGGTGGCTTCCCCCTGCGCCCTGATGGCTGCCATTATGCCGACCCTGCTCTCTGGCATCGCTCGCGGGGCGCGACAGGGGATTTTATTTAAAGACGGAGCGCAGTTGGAGACCATGGGACGGGTGCGGGCGATCGCCTTTGATAAAACCGGCACCCTCACCACCGGAGAATTAGAGGTGAGCGAGGTTATTCCCACATCGGATTCCAGCGAGGAAGAGGTCATTCGCGTTGCCGCCTCCTTAGAAGCCTATTCCGAACATCCCCTCGCTCGCGGCATTCTCCAAGCCGCCAAGACTCGAAACATTGCCCCACTCGAAGCGATGGAGGTCGCGGCAGAAGTAGGGGCGGGCATTACGGGCAACCTGCAAGGGCAGCGCGTCGTCGTGGGTAAAGCAAAATTTGCCCTTGCGGGTTTGGCAGAGATTCCCTCGGCTCTCCATGCCGAGAGCCAACGTCTCGAAGCCTCGGGACAAACCGCGATCTGGGTCGTCCAAAGCGATCGCATTCTCGGCTTATTTGCCATTCGCGATCGGGTGCGTCCTGCTGCTGCCGAGTTGCTGGCGGCGTTGAAAGGCGCGGGCATCAAGGCAACGGTCATGCTGACGGGGGATAATGCCCCAACGGCTCGAGGGGTGGCGATCGCCGTCGGCGTGGATGCCACCTACTCCGACCTTTTACCCGAAGATAAGGTTGAGATTGTCGAACGACTCCAACAACAATACGAGACCGTGGCCATGGTAGGGGATGGCATCAATGACGCGCCTGCTTTAGCTCGCGCCTCGGTTGGCATCGCCATGGGCGGGGCGGGTAGCGATGTGGCATTAGAAACGGCAGATGTCGTCCTCATGGCCGATCGCTTGGAGGAATTGGTGCAGGCGATTCGCATTGGCAAAAAGTCCCAACGCATTATCAAGCAAAATATTACCCTAGCTTTGGCTTCTGTGGTTTTGTTACTGATTGCTAACTTTTTCGGCCAGTTGACCTTACCCGCCGGAGTCCTCGGTCACGAAGGTTCGACCCTATTGGTTACTCTCAATGGACTGCGAATGCTCCGCTAGGTTTTGAGAGAAGTCGGGTATCTATCACAAGAAAATGCGGAGAGCGCAAAGATTTGTTTCTCTATGCCTTCCGCATTTATTTTGTGAGAGATTCATTTCCTGTTGGTTTATTGATGGCAAACTGAAAAGGGAGCTTAAAACGATGTTTTAAACAACAGACGAGCCGTAAAAGGTGGATTGTAAGTTCCGACCCCTCCTACTCCTCCAAAAAGATTTCCGAAAGTGAGGAAACGAGTATCGAAAATATTGTTGGCAACAAAGTAAATCCCATAATCGTCTTCAAACTCATAACCTAACGTTGCATTAACTGTCGAGACCGTCCCTTGAGAAATCACATTCGTTTCTTCAGTGAAGTAACTTCCCAGGGTATTCCACTCCACTCGCGCAAAGAGTCCCCAAGGCGCGCGATACTGGGTGGCAAAATTAATGGTATATTCCGGAGCAAAGGAGAGTTTGTTTCCGTCGAGGGTTTGTCCGGTGAAAGGATTGAAAAAGCTGTCGTACTTGGCATCGGTATAACCAAACCCCGCCGTAATATCTAACCCGTCTGCGGGTCTGGCCTTCAATTCCAACTCCAACCCCGTAATGCTCACTTGTGCGTTAGCAATATTGCGAGTCAGACCCGTTATATCCGCGAGACCGACTTGAAAATCGTCAACGACGTTGTGAAATACGGCTAAATTGGCAATGAGGCGATCGTCGAACCAAGCGGTTTTTACCCCGAGTTCGTAATTCCAAGACCGTTCCTCGCCAATCGCTAAAGTATCATCGCTATTGGCCCGGAAATTGAGTCCGGCAGGTTTATAGCCCCGCGTAATACTGCCATAAATTGTTGCGTCCGGACTAAACCCGTATTCAACC
>JBFRWJ010000440.1:0-4041 GCA_051439525.1 Spirulina sp.
TTTGTTGCTTGAGATTAATATTCGTACTTTTGGGATCAATTCCTAATGCTTCTAAATTTAAGCCATCTAAATTAAGTTGGCAACCCACAGCCCAAATAATTTCATCCGTTTCAATGGCACGATCGCCAACTTGAAGCCATTTTTTTTTGGCAATTTTTTTGGCTTGCGTTACGGGACTATGAGCGAAAAGCTCGATGCCTTCTCCTTCCAATTGTGCTTGAATAATACGAGCGGCTTCCGGTTCTTCTTGCGGTAAAATTTTACCGTTCATGACTAAAGTTACTTTTTTATCCAACCGCGTTAAACTTTGAGCGAGTTCTAGTGCCAAAGAACTGCCTCCAACGATGGCTAAATTTGGCGGCAATTGTTGTAATTTTTGCGATTTCCACAAGCGATCGGGGGTCAAATAGCCAATTTCTCGTACACTTTTAAGTTCGGGAAGAAGCGGACGAGTTCCCGTTGCGAGAAGATAAGAACGCGATCTCAATTTTCGTCCTTCTACAATAAATGCTAAACGGGGACGGCGACAAAATTCTCCAATTCCTTCAATAAAATCGACTCCTGCTGCACTTAAAATCTCCGGAGAATTCTGCTCAGAAATCGTCGCGATCGCGTTTTCTATTCTCGATATTGCCTGTTGTAAATTAATCTCCCCCATCGATCCCGAAATCCCCAACTTTGCTAACTCATTCCATCGATAGCACCGCTTCGCCAAATCGCTCAAACTGTAGCTATACAACGGATTGCAATCTCCTTGGCAATTTTGGGAAACCAAGGCAACGCGATCGCAAACAGAGACAGCCGTCAATGCAGCATAAACACCTTCAAGAGTATATCCAATAATTACTAAATCATATTCGACAGACATTTGTTATTTGTTATTTGTTATTTGTTATTTGTTGTTGGTTATTGATTATTGGTTATTGGTTCACTGTTTACTGTTCACTGTTCACTGTTCTAATAATGCTTGAATCAAACGTTGATTTTCTTCAGGAGAGCGAACGGCAATGCGGAAATAGCGATCGCCTAATTCGGGAAAACTTAAACAATCTCGAATTAAGATTTTGTCGTGCTTTAATAATTGTAATTGTAATTGCGAACTAGAATATTTACTTTTTACTAATAAAAAATTGGCGGCTCCCATGATGGGGTCGAGATCCGATAACGCTTTGAGATTTTGATATAAAAAATCTCGACACCTTGCCAACCAATCCCAAGTTTGTTTTTGAAACTCGAGATCCTTTAGCACGGCTTGTCCTGCGGCTGCGGCTAGGGAATTCACGCACCAAGGATCTCGCATTTTTTGCCACCGTTGCAGGCGATCGGGATGAGCGATCGCGTAGCCCAAACGCAGCCCTGGCAAACTGTAAAATTTTGTTAGCGATCGCAGGATAATTAAATGAGGATAGTCTTGAATATACCCCAACAAACTTTGCTGCTCTGAGGGCAGGAGGAAGTCCATAAAGGCTTCATCAACGACGACAAGATCGAAACACTCTACGAGGGGCAGAACTTCGCCAATCGACCAAAGTTTGCCCGTGGGATTGTGAGGATTATTCAATAATAACCCAATGCGAGACCAACTCCCTTGAGAAAGAGGAGAAAGAGAACAAGACAGTTCTCCCCCATCCATCAAGGAGTAATGCTCCACATTAGCGGAAAAAGCCCGCAAGCCACGCTGATAATCGCCAAAAGCAGGAGTAGGTAAAATGACCTTCTCTCGTTGAGCGAGTTCCCAACAGGCCCAAGTGAGAAGTTCAGCCGACCCGTTCCCTGGCAGAATCCAATCTGGGGAAAGATCGTGCCACCGGGCAAGAGTCGAACGCAACTGACGATATTGGGGATCGGGATAGCGAGAGAGAGAAGTCAAATTTTCTTGGATAGCCGCGATCGCGCTTTGGGGGGGACCCAAAGGATTGATACTGGCCGAGAAATCCAAGATCTTCTGGGGGGGACAATCAGCGATCGCGGCTGCCCACTCCAAGTTGCCTCCATGCTCGGGTCTGTGGGAAATTTCGCTCATCGGGCTATGGGCAAGTTATTTTTTGTTAGGTGCCACTTTATCTTTAAAAAGTTTTCCGGGCGAAAATGCCGGAACTTTAGTGGCGGGGATAAGCATGGTTTCCCCGGTTTTAGGATTGCGGCCTTCCCGCTCTTTGCGATCGCGAGGTTCAAAAGAACCAAATCCGACCAAAGTGACCTTCTCCCCATCAGAAACCGTATCCATAATTGTTTCAATGGTGGCACTAATGATGGCATCGGCCTCTTTCTTGGTCACGCTGGCTCGGGTCGCCACCATATCCACTAATTCCCCTTTGTTCATGAAAGTATCTCCCGTGTTCTGATTTGCTTTTGTTAAATGGAACGAGTTCCGTTTGTTAGTTCAGTTTGCAAAAGCCTGCGAGGATTTCCCCACCGCATTTGGTGGAAAATTTGCTGAAATCCCCGTAGGCTCAAAGATTCACGCTCATTATTCTAAGCATAGAAAGCCGGATTTGGATCGTGGAAAGTACGAATTTTAAGGTTATTTCTCGATTTTCCCCCCATTTATTAGCATTTTCAATGCTTTGGAGCCTAATTATAGTGCATCTTTGACTTCTCCACGGGTTAAAACCCGTCTGCCCTGAAGAGTCACCAGTTAGAAAACCTAGAAAGAGAGAAGGAGGAAAGAAATTTATCCTTCCTCCTTTATCCTTCCTCCCTCATCCTTTATCCTTCATCCTTTCCGATGGTCATTAAGGCAGCCACTCGTTCGCTGGAAATCTCCTTGATGGCATTCCAAGCAACATCAAAAATGCGACTGGGTTGAAATTCATCTTTCACTAAGTCCCAAAGTCGCTGCACTTCTTCGGTATGCAGGCGATCGTTTTCCGTCAGTGCCAATAAAATTTGCTGTCGTAAATAACGCCCTTCGGAGGAAAGGAGATATTGCAGCCCGAGTTGTGCCGTGGGAAGCAGATCGAGATTGCCATCGGTTTGCGCGATCGCGAGCATATTCTCCAACCGTTCCCACTTGAATTTTCCGTCTTGAATGAGAACCTCCAACAAGCGACGGCGCATGGCGGGAGATTCACCCCGCAGCAGTCGTTTTGCCACGTAGGGATAGGCGACCTCAACAATGCTAAATTCGGGATCTAACGTTAGAGCCAATCCTTCTTGGGTTACGAGCGATCGGATAATCAGAGAAAATTTAGCCGGGACGCGGAAGGGATACTCGTACATCAACTCGGAGAATTCATCGGTAATGGTTTTAAAATTAAAATCCTTAACCTTTTCTCCCATGGCATTGCCCAAGACCTTTTCAATGGCGGGAATAATGGGCGTAATATCCGTATCCGAAGCTAAAAATCCCAAGTCTTTGAAATCATCTGCCAGTTGATAATAATCCCGATTAATGAGATGGACGACGGAAGCCGCCAAGGTCTCTTTGGTATGTTCGTTTAACTGATCCATCATGCCAAAATCAATATAAGCCATGCGTCCGTCGGGCATAGCAAATAAATTTCCCGGATGGGGATCGGCATGGAAAAAGCCAAATTCTAAGAGTTGTCGCAGTCCCGAAACTACACCAATTTTAATGACTTCATTGGGATCGACTCCGACGGCTTCAATATTGGCTGTATCGGTCAGTTTAAAACCGTCGATCCACTCCAAGGTGAGAACGCGATCGCTGGTATAGCGCCAGTAAATCTCGGGCACTTTGACCGTTGGATCGTCGCGAAAATTCGTGGCAAACTTTTCGGCATTGCGCGCTTCGTTAAAATAGTCGATTTCTTCAAATAATTTTGTGCCGAATTCATCGACAATTAAGGTGAGATCGTGACCCATATTTAAGGGCAGCCAAGGGGCGATCCAGCTTGCCGTCCAGCGCATTAAATAAAGGTCGAGGGAAATCGTGGGACGTAAGTTCGGTCGCTGCACTTTCACGGCAACTTTTTCCCCGTTGTGCAAAACGGCTTGATAAACTTGTCCCAGACTGGCTGCAGCGACGGGATGCGGAGAAATTTCTCGATAGATTTCTTCTGGGGTGCGGTCTAAATC
>JBFRWJ010000441.1:0-9642 GCA_051439525.1 Spirulina sp.
CCGTAGGGAATTGATATTTGTCGGCCGATCGCGTTATACTGGAACGAGTAACGGGATGTAGCGCAGCTTGGTAGCGCGCCTGCTTTGGGAGCAGGATGTCGCAGGTTCAAATCCTGTCATCCCGATCGATCTTTCCTCCAAGGCTCTAGAGTTGCCCTTCCGAAACGGGTTTTAACCCGTCTTATGTTAAAATGACTCGTACAACGTAAGTCCACAGCTAATTTTTTTAGCCAAGGGATTTAGGAGTCTAGGGGAACTCTCCCCCTGTCTATGAACGAGCCAGTTAGTCCCATCCCTATTCCAACACCGTCTCTCGATTTAGAGCAACTTTTTCCCTTTCAACTCGATCGCTTTCAAACTCGAGCGATCGCAGCTCTCGACTCGGGCAAATCCGTCGTGGTCTGCGTTCCCACGGGATCGGGAAAAACCCTCATCGGAGAATATGCCATTTATCGCGCCCTGAGTCGGAACAAGCGAGTTTTTTATACGACTCCCCTCAAAGCCCTATCCAATCAAAAATTCCGCGATTTTCGTCACCAATTCGGTGAAGAGAATGTCGGTTTGCTGACGGGAGATGCCTCCTACAACCGGGATGCCGGCGTATTAGTGATGACCACCGAGATTTTCCGCAATATGCTCTACGGCACTCCCATCGGACAAGTGGGAACCTCTCTCATCGATGTCGAATCTGTCATCCTCGACGAATGCCACTACATGAACGACTCTCAGCGAGGCACCGTTTGGGAAGAATCGATTATTTATTGTCCGCCCCAAGTGCAACTTGCCGCCCTTTCCGCGACGGTTGCCAATGCCGAACAACTCACCGACTGGATCGGACGGGTTCACGGCGAAACCATTCTGGTTAAATCTAATTATCGCCCTGTTCCCCTCGAATTTAATTTCAGTACCCTCAAAGGTCTGTTTCCCCTCCTCAACGAGAAAAAAACCGCCGTAAATTCTCGCTTGTTGCCCAAAGGACGGCGCAACCCCAAACAGCGCTTGAGAAAAGAAGATTGCCCCCCCATCATCCACGTGGTCAGGCAACTGGAACAGCAAGAAATGTTACCGGCCATCTACTTTATTTTTAGCCGTCGGGGGTGCGATAATGCCGTGGAACAGTTACCCGGCTTCAATTTGGTGAATCCGGGGGAAGCGAGGGAACTGAAACGACGAATTGAAGAGTTTTTAGCTTGGAATCCCAGTGCAGCCCGGAGCGGACAAGTCGAACCCCTGCATCGCGGCATTGCCGCCCACCATGCGGGAATTTTACCCGCTTGGAAAGCATTTGTCGAGGAATTGTTTCAAGATGGACTCATTAAAGTCGTCTTTGCCACGGAAACCCTCGCTGCCGGGATTAATATGCCCGCTCGCACGACGGTGATTTCCGCCATTTCCAAACGCAGCGATCGCGGTCATCGCCTCCTCACGCCCTCGGAATTCCTGCAAATGGCGGGACGGGCGGGACGGCGGGGTATGGACGAACAGGGATACGTGGTGACGGTGCAAACTCGCTTTGAGGGTGCTAAAGAGGCAGCAAATTTAGCCCTAAAACCCGCCGATCCCTTGGTAAGTCAATTTACCCCCACCTACGGCATGGTGTTGAATTTACTGCAAACGCACACGATACAAGAAGTTAAGGAACTCCTCGAACGCAGCTTTGCCCAATATATCGCCACTCTCGCCCTCGAACCGGAAAAAGAAGCGATCGCCTATCTCACGACGGAACTCGCCAAATTAGATGTGGAATTGTCCCCCGTCAATGAGAAGCAATTTTCCCATTACGAGAAACTGAAAGAACGCCAGCGCGAGGAACGCCGCCTCTTAAAAATCCTGCAACAACAAGCCGAAGAGACCCATCACAAGGAAATTGCCCGCGCCCTGAACGATGTCGGGAGCGGGCGGGTGGTGTATCTTAAGGGCAGACATATTAAAGTCGCTACCCCCATTCCTGCCATTGTTTTCGCCCAAACTCCCGGAAGCGGGAAAGCACCCTATTTCATTTGTTTGGGGGCGAATAATTCTTGGTATGTGGTGGCAACTGCGGATATTGTTGCCATCGATGCGGCTTCTTTGTCTCTCTCTCTTCTCGATACTTTAGTTCCTCCCGATACTTTACCGATAAAATTGGGACAATCGGTTCGGGGAGATGCGATCGCGGCAGAAGTGGCTCGCTTGATTCCCGATAATGCCCTCGAAACGCTCGAAACTCCCGAAGTTTACGAACAGCGCCAGCGCCTCGAAGCCGTCAGGGAACAATTGCAAAACCATCCCCTCGTACAATGGGGAAAGCCGGGAAAATTGCTCAAACGCCACAAACATCGCTTGGAATTGCGATCGCAACTGCGCGATCGGCAGGAAAAATACAAGGAATATCAAACCCATCACTGGCGAGAGTTTTTAAATCTCGTGAAAGTGCTGCGGGAGTTTGACGCGTTGCACGAATACGAACCCACTGACATCGGCAAGGCGGCGGCGGCGCTGCGGGGAGATAATGAGTTATGGTTGGGTTTGGTTCTCATCTCGGGTTATTTAGATCGATTGGAACCCCAAGAGTTAGCGGCGGCGGCTTATGCGTTGATTTCCGACCCCCCCCGCCCCGATACGGGAACGATTTATCTGCCCCCAGAAGGCACTTTAGTTGCCCTCGGACAGCTTGCTCCTTTACGCAGAGAATTGATAAAATGTCAGTATCGCCATAAAGTGAGTTTTCCGGTTTGGTTGGAAGAAGAAATCTTAGATCTCCTCGGTATTGTCGAACAATGGGTTGTAGGGGTTGAGTGGGATGAGTTATGTAACAACACCAATCTCGATGAAGGAGATTTAGTGAGGATTTTGCGGCGGACGATGGATTTCCTCTCGCAGATCCCTCACGTTCCCGGATTATCGGAGGAATTACAACGAAATGCGCGACAGGCGTTACAATTAATGAGGCGTTTCCCTGTAGAAGAAACGGTCTTGTAAACTACTCCTATCAAATCAAAGATTATGATAGCGGTTTCCCCTTTCCTTGGGGATAGCACGAGATAGAACGTAGATTACTGTTGAGTGTTCTTTCCCGCAATAGTAGATCCGCAAGGGAATAGAAGATCCTGTCTCATACGAAAAATCTATTAAAATGGATTGGGGAACTCCGCGATCGCAGTTCTCAGTAACTGACAAATCGATCCTCGATCATTGATAATTGTTCATTAATAATTGATAATCGATGCTCGATCCCGCCGGAAATTCTTTACCCCCCCAAAATGTCGAAGCAGAAGAATCCATTTTAGGAGGAATTTTACTCGATCCCGAAGCCATGGGACGAGTTGCTGATGTCATTGAACCCGAGGCATTTTATATCAGCATACATCAGGAAATTTATCAAGCTGCATTAGCTCTACATCGAGATGGAAAACCCACAGATTTAATGACAGTAACGAGTTGGTTGCAAGACCGGGGAAAATTAGACGAGATTGGCGGAACGGGCAAACTCGCACAATTAGTAGAACGAACGGTTTCGGCAGTTAATATCGATCGCTATGCTGCTTTAGTGATGGACAAATATACGCGCCGTCAACTCATTGGTGCCAGCCACGAAATTGCCGAATTAGGCTACGATACGAGTTTAGAATTAGAGGTTGTTTTAGATCGATCGGAACAGAAAGTTTTTGGTTTAACGCAAAAGCGTCCCCAACAAGGATTGATTCCCATTGCCGAGACTTTAATTTATACATTTGACGAACTCGAAAATCTACAACAAGAAAGTGCATTACCCGGACTTTCTTGTGATTTTTATGACTTAGATGCTATGACCAGTGGTTTTCAAAGATCGGATTTAATTGTATTAGCCGGAAGACCGTCAATGGGAAAAACCGCCTTGGGTTTAGGGATAGCAGCAAATATTGCCAAATTACATCGATTTTCTGTGGCAATCTTTAGTTTAGAAATGTCAAAAGAGCAATTAGTGCAACGATTATTAGCCTCCGAAGCAGGAATTGAAAGCAACCGCTTGCGATCGGGACGCATTAGCCAAACGGAAATGGAAGCGATCGCTTTGGCGATTGGTAATTTAGCTGAATTGCCCATTTTTATCGATGACAATGCGACTTTAACGGTCATGCAAATGCGATCGGAAGTACGCCGCTTACAGGCAGAACAAGGGGGTAGAATTGGCTTAGTTTTAATTGATTATTTGCAGTTGATGGAAGGAGGAGGCGATAATCGGGTGCAAGAATTGGCAAAAATTACGCGATCGCTCAAAGGTTTGGCGAGAGAAGTTAATGCCCCCGTTATTGCTTTGTCTCAATTAAGTCGTGGTGTTGAATCTCGTACAAACAAGCGCCCAATGCTTTCTGACTTACGTGAGAGTGGGTCGATCGAGCAGGATGCCGATTTAGTAATTATGTTATATCGAGATTCTTACTATAATCCCGATTCGCCCGATCGCAATATTGCAGAAGTGATTATTGCCAAGCATCGCAACGGTCCTACGGGAACTGTTAAACTTCTTTTCTTGCCAGAGTTAACTAAGTTTGAAAATCTGGCGACGGAATCTTAATGGTAGAAGAATGAGAAGTTTGCGATCGCAATGGGTTGGGTGGGATGAACTGAATTTCTGGCAATGCGATCGCTCCTCGAATTTTGAGTTCGGTGATATCATCAAATAAAACCAAGAATAATAAGATGCCAGACCAAGAAAACGCTATTCTGGAGAAAGTTTTATCTTTTCCCGCTAAATCAAGAGCTGCTCTAGTTGAGAGAATTCTCGATAGCTTAGATCGAGCCGATCCCTCTATTGACGAACAATGGGCTAAAGAAGCTGAGGATCGGATTAAAGCCTACGATGCTGGCGAATTAGAAGGAATTTCAGCCGAAGACGTATTTGAGAAATACAAAAAGTGTTGAGAGTCATTTTTCTTCCCCCCGCAGAAAGCGAACTTGGCGAAGCGATCGATTATTATGAAGCCCAAAAACCGGGGTTAGGCTCTGAATTTTTTGAAGAGGTTTGGGCGACAATAGAACGAATCCAGCGTTATCCTGAAGCTTGGCAATTAATTAGCCCAAATGCTAGACGATGCCGATTGTCTCGCTTTCCTTATGGAGTAATATATCGGGTTCGAGATGATGGTCATGAGATTTTAATTGTTGCCTTATCTCATTTACATAGAGAGCCAAATTATTGGCGTAACAGACTGTAAAGTTACTAACAATTTCTAGCAAAGTCACTCGCGCTTCTAGGTTTTGGGAAGATTCCGCGATCGCTTTTGAGGTCATTGGCTCAGTTGGAGAGGGGTATTGTCATTTTAACGCGATCGCTCCAAGTTTTGTGGAAACGCGATCGCAGTTGGGAGAAGGTCAAGGATCGCAATGGGTTGAATTTCTGGCAAGGCGATCGCAATGAAGTAAAACGTTGTAAAATTGAACGGGTTTATTCTTGCAGGATCATTGAGGGGTTTTATGAGAGGAATTCAATTTGTTGTTGACGAAACTGGTGCAAAAAAAGCTGTATTGATTAGTTTGGAAGAATGGGGGAAACTATGGGAAGATTTTTACGATCTGCTGGTTGCTCGCGATCGCCAAGATGAATCAGAAGTTCCTTGGGAAGTCTTAAAAGCGGAGATGGAGCAAGAGATGCTATACTAAAAATGTTAGACTTGGAGGATTTCTTGATGTCTACTTCAACAGGAATTGAGGTTGATGTTGATAAAGTTTTGCAAATTCTAGATACTCTCTCCAGTTCGGAGCAAGAGGTTTTATTTAATATTCTCAAACAACGACGCATTCAAAAACGACGACAAGAAATTGTTGCCAATATTGCTGAAGCTCGTCAAGAATATAAAATGGGTAAAACACAAAAAGTCACTGTTGATGAATTAATGGCGGACTTAGATGAATGAATTTGATTGTTTCGTCTTCTGTTAAACGCGCTTTAAAAGCAACTGTAAAAAAACATCCCAAACTACAAGAACGCATCGCAGAGAAGTTAAATTTACTGAGTTCCGAACCTTTTAATCCCATTCTACGAACCCATAAATTAAAAGGAGATTTAGCAGGTTCGTGGTCTTGCACAATAGAATATGATTGTCGCGTATTATTTGATTTTGTTAAAAATGAAGAAACAGGAGAAGAAGAAATCCTCTTAATCGATATTGGAACGCATGATGAAGTTTATTGAGGCGATATCTTCAGTTTCCAGACACAATGCGATCGCTTCTTTTATACTACTCATTAATTCGTCAAGGGTTTCGCCTTGACTATAACATCCTTTCAGTTGTGGGACTTCACCGATGTAGCAGCCATCTTCATCGCGTTCGATCGCAACGTAAAACTCTTGGGTTGGATTTACCATCGATCGCTTTTCTTTTAGGTAACAACACATTTACTTTGATATTCTAGTTCAAAGGGTGACAAAATGCACGATTGAATTGGAAATACGGGCAGCGATCGCAGTTGGGAAAGATCGAGGATCGCAATGTTTTTTTCGGATGAACTGAATCTCTGGCAAGGCGATCGCTTGTTTGGATAGTTCGCACGATTAACTGAAATTTTAGCGATCTTCGTAAATTGAAATGCCATAGATTCCCAATTGATTTTGTAAGAATTGCTGATAATAGTTTGCGTCATTTCTGCTAGTTATCAATCCGACTTTTATGAAGAAACCAAAATTATTTTCAAGTCCAGAAATTTCAATTTCTCGATCGGGAATTAAAGTAGAAACTTGTTGTGTTCTCTGGGTGAATTTTGATGGATGAATAGGAATTAATAAATAAAAAGTCTGTGAATCTAAATTGAAATTGCTTTGATTATCGGGAAAAGTGGGGGGAAAGAAATTATTTTGTGGAGGAGTCAAAGAATAATATATTTTACCTCCAGCTTGTAAAAACTGTCTTACTGCTGTCTCTGTCGCAAATCCAAAATATCCGGGTTCATCTCCACCTCTATAATAATTGTATCTCCATAAATTATTCTGGAGTTGGGCTATTGAATTGCGATCGCTTCGTCGTAAATTGAAAATGATATTCTCAATATCTGGATGGAGGGAAATAGAAGGTGGAGTAGGAAATGAAACTATAGGATTAAGGTAAGTAGGACTCTGAATGTTATGTCGAATCTCTGAAGGAACGTGTATGGAGTTATCGCGTCGTCCCAAACAGCTCTGCTCGACATTCCATTTAACCCCACTTGCGATGATATCTGTAATTATTCTTCCTGATTGGCATATAATAGTAATTCCTGCTCCTACGCTCTCTAAAATGTCGCCACTGTAAAGAAAAGAGTCTTTTCTGACTATTTCTCTTCTAGAATAGCCATTTTTTTTATAAATAAGATTACCATTTATATCATATATCTGTGCGATAGGGGATGATTGTGCAAAAGCAGCTCCTAGTTTCAATTTTAAGAAAGGTGCAAGAATCCAATCTAGGTTAGCTACCAATATCGAACCCAGAATTAGCAAAATAGAGTCTCTAGTTTTCATAAATTTTAATCCCTTATTAAAACGAAAATTCTATTGTTCTATTTTTTTGTTAATCACTCGGCTTTCCCTCCACTAAAGAATATATCAAGCTAGCACATTTTTCAAATCTTCTGTTTTATCTAGGTTGATAGCTTTTTTGTAAGTGCATTTCAGCTTGTTTCTTGTTCAAACTTTCTATTTAAGCCTAATTATATTATTCTATTTGTATAAGCTCAACGATCTTGATAACGTCCCGATCGAGAACCTTAGTATTGGGATTCAAGTCAAGTTCCCGATCGAGTTTGATGGCTTCTTTGAGAAGTTCGATCGCAGCTCGAGTATCACCTTGGCGTGCTTTTTCGAGGCCATCGCGACGTTTGAGAGGGGCAAGCGCTTTAGCCCATACAACTTGGGGATCGGAATCACGTTCTGACGTACTGGGGTTGAGATCGGTGGTAGGACTGATTTGAGAAATATGGCGCAAGATTTTGAGGGCTTGAGCTGGGTCACGACGTACCCATTCTAAGGCTCTGACCACAACAGAAGGATGGATGAGATATTGGGGACAGGTGTGTCGATAGGTACTTAGATCGGGATTCAGATAGCGTTCCCACTCACTAGCTTTGAGATTGCCTCTTAGATAATTGCATAGTTTGTCTCCAAGCTCATAAATATTAACCTCGCTGACTCTCGCTGTTCCGTCTCCACTCGCCGTAGCAACGAATCTACTATCTGGACTCCACTTCACTGCATTAATCATAGCGTCATGGTTAATGCGGGCAACTTCCTTTCCACTTCCTATTTCTATCACTCTTGCTGTTTGATCCCAGCTTGCAGTGGCAACAAATCTCCCATCTGGACTCCACTCCACTGCTATGACTGCATTGTCATGATTAATGTGGGCAATCTCCTTGCCACTTTTAACTTCCACTACTCTCGCGGTTTGATCGGAGCTTGCAGTAGCAACAAAGCTGCTATCTGGACTCCACCTTACCGTACCCACTCCACGATTGTGGTACAAACGGACAATCTCATCGCCACTTTCAACTTCTATTACTCTCGCCGTTCCATCTCCACTTGCGGTGGCAACGAATCTACCATTTGGACTCCATTCCACTGCACTCAACCCGAGATTGTAGTCAATGGAGACCATTCCTTCTTCTGGATTCCACTCTACTGCACCAACTTCCCGATTGTAGTTGATAAGTACAACTTTTTCTCGATTCAGGACTTCCATCACTTGTGCTGTTCCATCTCCACTGGCGGTAGCAACAAATCCCCTATCTGGACTCCACTCTACTGCATTAACCCCACTGTTATGGTGGATGCAGTCAATTTCCTCTCCACTTTCGATTTCCAGCACTCTTGCTGTTCCATCTCCACTTGCAGTAGCAACAAATCTACCATCCGGACTCCATTCCACTGCTTTAACCGTATTACCATGACGGATAATGTGAATTTCCTCCCCACTTTCAACTTCCACTATTTTCACCGTTTTATCAGAACTGGCAGTGGCAATGAATCTATTATCTGGACTCCACTTCACTGCATTGACCCAATTTTCATGGCGAATGCTGATAATTTCCTGCCCACTCTCGACTTCTATTACTTTTGTTGTTCCGCTAGAACTGGCAGTGGCAATAAATCTGCTATTTGGACTCCACTCCACTACTTTAACCGTATTTTTATGAGGGATGCGAGCAAATACTTCTCCACTCTCAACTTCCATAACTCCAGCCGTTTGATCGGAACTGGCCGTGGCAATGAATCGACCATCTGGACTCCACTTCACTGAATTGACTTCTTGGTTATGTTCGATATGGAAAATTGACTGTGAGAATCTTTTGAGGCTGCGACGGACAGCAAGATCCAACTCCAGTAACTTAATATTTTTATCTTTGGCCAGATTCACCGCTTCAACTGCTAACAAGGCGCTCGTTTCAGCGCCATCATTATTAACGAACTGCTCTCTAATTACCTCTGATTGTACCGCTAGTTGACGAACTCGGGAACGTATTTCGGATTCTTCTGCTCGCTTCTGTGCCTGTCGTGCCCAAATTCCCAAAACGGCAAACCCGATCGCAGCCACAATTGCCCCCCCAGTCAGCGACCATTGCAACATCCCTTGTCGTCGTTTAGCCTGCTGCTTATCGCGTTCTAACTGCTCTATTTTCTGGCGCAACCCGCGATCGTACCAATGGCGGATC
>JBFRWJ010000442.1:0-7201 GCA_051439525.1 Spirulina sp.
GATTTAACATGTATAGCTTAGATATTAATTTTCTTAACGATCGCGCCGCGACGATTGCACCGGCAGCCGGCGTCGTCCGCGCCCCCAAACGGAAAATTACCCCGGGGGAATTAATTCCTTTGGCGGCCGGTATTGTCTTTGCGGTTATCTTTGCCGGCGCGGCGGGACTGGGTTGGTTCTACCTGCGCTTGCAAATCGCCGATTATGAAAAAAAAGCCCAAATTTTAGAGGGAGAAATCAATGCCCTGCAACAACAGAACCAAAAAATCCAACAGTTGCAAACCCAAATCCAAGTCGCCCAGCGACAAAGAGATGGACTGGCGACGGTTTTCGTGAAAATCCTCCCCTGGTCTGCGGTTCTGGCAGATATTCGCGATCGCATCCCCCCGGGGGGGCAACTCGAGTCCATCGTTGAGAACGAACCGAAAACCGATGCCGCCCCAAGCGGACAGGACACCGGGGTTAAAACCATGCCCAGTCTCTCGATTTCGGGCTATGCCGATTCCTACGATACTGTCAATTACTTCTTACTCGCCTTGGGGCGATCGCTCTTTTTCAATACCGACACGGGAAAAATTACCAGTGCCAAACTGGTGGACGACCCCGACGATCTCGAAGCGATCGCAGAAGGAGAAGGCGAATCCCTCGAGATTAAGTTACCTCAAGTCGTTCAATACACTTTAGAAATTGAATTAAACGATCTCAGCCAACAACCGCCGGCAGAGCTGGTGACGCATTTGCAAAGGAAAGGAGCAGTGGGGTCGGTGGTTCGGATCGAGAGTCTTCAGCAAAAAGGACTGATTGCGCCGTAAGCGGCGTAACAATTGGGTGTAAAAAAAACTCTTTTTCTGTTTTCTTCATTACTGGAGGTGTACTTATGACTTTTGCCGACGATCTTGCTCCCATGGAGGGGGAAGAAGATGAACAATCCCCCTATCCGGAAGCCTTTGGGATTACATTCACCCCAACCGTAGGCGGCGTTTTATTGGCTCTGATCGGTTTGGGCGCAGCGGGGTTTATCGGCTATCAATTCATCATGCCGGCGTTGGAGGATTTGCAGGACATTAAAACGCAAATCGATGAAAAGGAAGTGCAAAAACTCCAACTGGCCAGCTTGCAAGCGAAAAGCCAAGAACTTCAAGACCAACTCCAACAAATCCAAAGCTCCCAAAAAGAAGTCTTGAGTTTATTTTCGGGAGAAGCCAGCTTGGCTACCTTACTGTTGACCCTCAACCAACAGATTAAAAATCGCGGGCGCTTGCTCGACTATACGCCGCCAACTGAAGCGCCCGAAGCCATTACCGATGGCTCTTGGGGTCAGCCCGTCGATGGTTTGCTCAAGCGCCAAAAAATTTCCTTGCAAGTGGCTGCCCCGTTTGGCGAAACCTTGGCAATTCTCAGGAATATCGAACGGCTGCAAACCCTCTTAGTGGTTAAAAATCTGCGCACGGAAGTCACCCAACAAGAACAGCGCTTGTTGAATCCTCGGGGCAATATCTTGACGAGGGGCGAACCCGAATTGACGAGTCAATTTGATTTGGAAATTCTTATCCCTGTCAGCGAAGAAGAGTTAGCGGCTCAAACTGCTCCTCCGGTTGGTGAGGGACAAACCCCCGGACAGCAACCCCAATAGGAAATGGGATCTCGCCGCGATCGCGAGCGATGTCCCCAGACAAAATGTTATAAGTTATTGGGAAGGGAAAATCAAGTCGGTCGGATTTTGTTGCCGATCGCCCTGCAATTTTAATTGGTCGAGGAGTGAATTCGTGAGAGCGTATCAACATTCGGTGGGCATTTTAACTGGGGCAGCCGCAATCGTACTGGTGGCCGCACAAACCGTAGGAGCGGCAGAGGTTCAAATCACGGGGGCGCAACTGCAGCCCTGGGAAGGGGGAGGCATTCGCCTCCTTCTGGAAACGGCGGGGAGCAGTGAAGTCCCTCAAGTGATGGTGATTCCCAAATCCGGCAATCGTTTAGAGGCAGCGATTTTAAACAGCCAGTTATATCTCGGCTCGGGCGATCGCCTTCGCCAAGAGAATCCCGCTCCCGGAATTGCAGCGATTGAAATGTGGCAGGGATCTCCCGATAGCGTTTTTATTTCCGTCATGGGCAGCAATACTCAGCCCGTCGGTCAAATTTTGCAAAGAGAAGCGGGAACGATCGTCTTTGGCTTTGAAGCGGGAAATTCCGAGCGTTTGGCACTGCAACGAACAAACGATCTCCCGGCGAATCCCTCTCCCGCGTCCCCAGAACTGCCTTCTGCACTGCCCCTAGACTCACAATTTTCGCCACAACCCGCCGATGGATCGGACTCGGCAAGCGCTTCCCCCGGCACTGCCGCGACCCCTCCCGCCCCCAATCCTCAACCCGCTCTCCCTCCCTTCAACCCCAACTTTTTTAGCGAACTGGCCCAGCGATCGGATGCGATCGTGCCCAACGCGCAAATTACGCCGGAAGGAAACCCCGCTCCTCTGGCCCAACCCACTCAACCCATCGTTCCCGTCCCCCCCCTGCTCCCCCAACCCGTCCCGCCACCCGTGAGTCCCATGGCAGTCGGCAATGTGGAAGTCTCGCAACCCATTCTCGATCTGGGAACTTCCGTTCGCGTGCCGCGCATTGTCTTGCAAGATGCCCCCGCCCGAGAGGTGTTAAGTTTATTGGCGCGATCGGCGGATCTCAACCTCATCTTTTCCGAGGTGCCAGGTGACGATGACAGTATTATTTTTGATTCGACTGCGCCTGGCGGCGAGGAAGGCGGACCGAGAATTTCTCTCGATTTGCGAGACGAATCCGTCCAAGATGTCTTCAACTACGTGATTCAAGCCTCTGGATTGGAAGCAACCCGCAAGGGACGAACGATTTTTGTTGGGGTGCGACTGCCCGAGTCGGCTCGAGAAGCCGTCAGTCGGACATTTCGATTAAATCAAGTCACTGCCAGTGAAGCATCTTCCTTTCTCTCCGCTTTGGGAGCAGAAACGCAAATTCCGTTCGAGCAGGTACAGATTCAAGTCATTGAAGTCGGGAATTCGTCAAGACTCGTGACGACGAGAACCCCCACCATTCTCGCCGTCAGAGCCGAGGAGAATACGAGAGGTCCTCTCCCCCTGCGCGGGCTATCCGTAACATCCGACAATCGCCTCAACACGATTACAGTTATCGGCGAATCCCATTTGGTGGCAATGGCAGGCTCTTATCTCACTCAACTGGATGCGAGGTTGCGTCAAGTTGCCGTCAATATCAAAGTTATTGACGTTAATTTAAATAATATCGGTCGCTTTGGTTCGAGTTTTTCTTGGGGAATTGGCGATACGGGAATTATTAACTCGAATGGGATTGGCATCATTAACTTTGGAACTGACGATTCCAATCTTCCTCTTTTACAAGATGGGACGGGGACAGCAGCCCCAGTAGATTTCCAAATCGATCGCGGAGAAACTGCCCCTGCCAATCCCGTGGCAACGTTTGAAGGAGTGGGAGCGGCTGCCAATACCATTCCCTTCCGTCCTGCTATCAGTAGCGGTAGTTTTGATGTCGTTAATGCTTTCCTCGCTCAATTGCAGTTTTCCATTCAAAATAACCATGCGAAAATTCTCAGCGATCCAACCTTAATCGTTCAAGAAGGTCAACTCGCTACGGTGAATTTAACGCAAGAAGTGATTTCCAATGTGGAAACAACACGAGAGGCAACAGGCAATACGGTAACGACAACCATTAACGTTGAAAAATCCGAGGTGGGTCTCATTCTCCAAATTGTCGTCAACCGGGTGGACGATAATGGATTTATTTCCATGTCTGTCAATCCAACCATCAATAGTATCGGACAGAATACAACGATCGCGGCAGGGGACGATACCCAAGAAATTTCCTTACTGACGACTCGAACCCTCAATTCAGGAGATATCCGCATCCGAGACGGTCAAACCTTGATTCTGAGCGGTATCATTCAGGATCAAGAGCGACAACAGATGCAGAAAATTCCCATCCTCGGGGATATTCCAATTATTGGCAGTCTCTTCCGACGCACGATTCGTAACAACCAAAGGGCTGAGGTGATCGTTCTCGTTTCGCCCCGCATTCTCGATGACTCTCAAAACGCGAACTATGGCTATACGTATACCCCGAGTCGCGATGCCCGGGAGATGTTACAAGAGCGAGGATTTCCCACTCCCCCTCCCCAATAATTTCACATCCACAAGTCGTTAAAAAGTAAATTTTCTGATAAACTAACTCGATAGTGCGATCTCACGGAGTCGCAGGGTGTATCGAGTTATGGTTCTCATGTTCGGGATAAAAATTCTCTCTCCCTCGCCAGAAAAAGGATTTACCCTCATTGAGCTTTTAGTTGTCGTGGCGATCGTTGGTGTTTTAGCCGCGATCGCTGTCCCGTCTTGGATCGGTTATACAAACCGCACTCGTCTCAATAAATCCCAGAGTCAATTTTATCGAGCCCTCATGACGGCAAAAAGTAATGCCACTCGGGATAAAAGGACATGGCAAGCAAGTTTTCGAGATAATGGCGATCGCGTGCAATGGGTGATTCATCCTGCCGATCGCGATAATTTTATCTCCCCTTCAATTTGGAATAACGATGCACTCTGGCAGAATTTAGAACCGGGGGTGCAGGTTGATGCGGAGAAGAACAATCGTGGCAATAACGAGACAACATTTCGCAAAGATAACACCGAACAATTATGGCGAGTTCGATTCAATCATTATGGTTGCCCGGTTTACAATCCCGGAGATGAATGCGGACAAACTTCACTCTGGGCATTGGGTCGTATTACTCTCAAGCATTCCCATGGTGGAACTCTGCGACGGTGCGTGTTTATTTCGACGATTTTAGGGGCGATGCGACGAGGGACAGAGAATGCAAAACCCAAGAATGGTAAATATTGTTATTGAGCGATCGCAGAATAAAATACATGATAAACTTATCTCATCTCCTCGCATCTAATGATTAGGAAATTATGAGTGACGCAAGCGATCGCGAGCTAATAGAACAACACTCAAAAGTCAGCAATTCTGGCGAGATAGAAACAAATCCCGGGAATTGGTGGATTAAAATTGTTTCGGCGATCGCAACGGGTTATCTAATCTTTAGTCTGATTAGTCCAATGTTTCTTAAGGGAGAACAACAGCCTCCCAGAAAAATAGAAACCCCTGATGTCATACTTATTGCTTTGGTGTTCCTCTTCAATTCCGGTCTACTTGACAGATTAAAAAATCTTGAGATTAAGAAGGGTGAAATTACAGCTAACTTTGAGCAACTCAAGCAAGAAGTGAACGAACAGAAAATACAGATCGAGCAAGAAGTGAACGAACAGAAAGAACAAATCAAGCAAAAAGTTAACCAGCTTCAAACGCAGCAATTAGAGTCTCTAGAAAAACAGCAGAAAGAATTAGAAGAACTACAATCTTATATGTATAGCTTTCTGCTGGAACCGAAGGATCATGAAAAGATCGAGCAGCTCGCTCTGCATTCTGAAGCCAAGACCCCTTATCAGTTTTACGCATCAGACGCAGTTGGTGATGAGTTAAGGCGTTTGCGGGATTGGAAATTGATCGAAACCTACTCGGGTTATATTGGTGATATAGTTCGAGCTAGCGAACATGGTAAACGTTCGATCGATTTAACCAAATATCTTCACGTGACGGATTTGGGCAAAAAATTTTTGCTAACTTATGAAAAATTGAAGTCGAGAGATCGACAAGAAACACAAAATCATGAGAAAATTCCCTGACCCAAAAAAGAAGGTCTCAAGCTTCCTGCTCGAGGGGTCGGAACTGATAACTGTTCACTGTTCACTGTTCACTGAAATGACTGCCATTAAATCCACACCAGAAGTCCGTTCGCCATCTCTCGACTCTTCCGAAACGAGCGATCGCCAAAATCCCCAAAGTGCATCTTGGTTCAAGGGCGCATTTTGGGGAACGTTTAGCACGACATTTCTCACGATTTGTTTGGCGGAAATGGGCGATCGCACTCAACTCGCCACCTTGTTAATGGCGGCAGAATCTCAATCCCCTTGGGTCGTCTTTGCCGGTGCCGCGATCGCCCTCATTTCCACCAGTTTAATTGGAGTATTAATCGGTTGGTGGCTCTCCAAGCGCATCAGTCCCAAAACAATGGATTTAGCTGCCGCCGCCATTTTACTGTTGGTTGCCATTCTCTTATTGGGAGATGCTTTGCAACTTTAATCGATGAAGAAAGGTAAAAGTGAGGGGGAGGAACGGCGTTATTCTCGACTAAGTCCCCCTCGAAAAATCCTCTCTAGATCCCATGCGATCGCTCTCTCGCGGTCAAGATTTCTACCCCATCGGCAGTGACGGCAACGGTATGCTCGAATTGAGCGGAGAGTTTGCGGTCTTGGGTTAATGCCGTCCACCCATCCGAGAGGAGATCGTGTTTCCACGTCCCCTCATTAATCATCGGTTCGATGGTAAAGACCATTCCCGATCGCAGGCGTTTCCCTTTTCCTTGCGTCCCGTAATGGGGAATTTGCGGTGGGGCATGAAAAACGCGGTTCACCCCATGACCGACAAAATCTCGCACGACGGAAAACCCTTGTGCTTCGGCGTATGCTTGAATGGCTGCACCGATATCGCCAATTCTTCCCCCCGGTTTCACGGCAGCAATGCCCCGATACAAGCATTCTTCGGTTACTTCTACCAATTTTTGTGCCGTTGGGGAAGGAGTGCCCACAAAAAAGGTGCGGGAGGTATCGCCGTGATAGCCTTCTACGATGGGAGTAACATCAATATTGATAATATCTCCATCTTTGAGAATCTGTTTGGCATTGGGAATGCCGTGGCAAATCACCTCGTTGACGCTGGTACAGATCGATTTGGGAAAGGGAGGGCTACCATAGCCCAAAGGGGCGTTTTTCAGTCCTCGCTTTCGCGTCCATCGTTCCGCTTCCTCATTAATTTCTAGGGTGCTCACTCCCGGTTTGACCATATTTCCGAGATGGTCGAGAAGTTCGGCGGCAACTCGTCCCGCTCTTCTCATGCCCTCGATTTCTCTGTGGGATAGCAGTGTAATTCGTTCGTTACCCATTGATTTTGTTCGGATGTCTAACTATTTTCTCGATTGAGTCTCTATTTTTATTTTATTTTCCCATCTTTGTTGCGCGATCGCTCTCCCGGGCTAATGCTGAATCTCCAAACTCAAAATATACTGCCCCAACGGTAATTGATGGGC
>JBFRWJ010000443.1:0-6581 GCA_051439525.1 Spirulina sp.
CATAGAAAAACATACTGATAATTAATATTTTGTAAGCGCGATCGCCAGAATATTTTTTATCTTTGGCAACTTGACGCAGTAACGCTCGTTCGCTATCGTCAACTGCCAAACGCCGCTCGTTACTGTACTCTCGAATGACTTCATTTAAGCTTTTGCGAGAAATCGGTAATTTCCGTTCTTTTTTAATCGAATCATTGAGCAGGCGCAATAAATTTCTCACGTGACCGCCACTAATGCGACAGAGATGATTTAAGGTTTCGGGATCGTCGAAAATTTCTGGAATTTTAGCAAGGCGTTCTTCTGCGTTGATATCGGGAAAAGCTCTAGCTAATACCATCTGACATAAGAGTGTCATGCCTTCCTCGCATTCCTTCCCATCCCTCGATTTTACCAACACCATCGGCAATACTTTCGGATCGTTCATAAATCGTTGGGTTAGGGTTTCAAAATCCTTGGAAAATCGCAAGGCAAGCGGCATAGTATAGACAAGATGACAATGCAGTCCTCGTAATTGTTCGCCGCGATCGACAAATAAATATTCTTGTTGGGGACGCTTCCAAGGTTTCGGAGAACTGGCAATCTTATCGAGATTATCGACGATCGCGACCAATCCTTTTTTACCGCATTGTTTTAATTGCGCGATTCCCGGTTCTAGTAATTCTTGATTAATGGTTTCTAAGAGTCCATTAGTTCGGGGTTCTAGATAGCTTCTTAATTTGCTCCGCAGCTCGGGACTGGCTTTAGTTTTAGCCGTAATTTTAGCAATGCCTGCATCTAAAGAAAATCCTTTTTCGCTGTTTGCTGCAACCGTACCGACGGGAGTTTTCACTTCTGCGGTAAAATCAATCTCTGTTTGCAACAGTTGGGCAGCTTCTCTGAGAATATTAGTCAGTCCTTTTGGTCGATCGAGCTGTATTTGCTCCAAACTGCAACTCACCCGACGCGCGATCGCCAGTAAAATATCGCTAACATCTACGTCTCCCATTTCCAAATCTTGAGAGGACTCAAAGTAAACCACGTGAAAGCCCTCCCATTCTAATTGTGCCTTTAACCGCAATAATTCCGTAGACTTACCGCAACCGATATGTCCCGTAAAAAGCTGACAAGTTGATTCCTCCGGCGACCAGAGTGTAATATTATCTCGCAAATCCTCAATAATCTGACCCCCTCGTACTGAAGAGAAATCAATATAATACTTTTGGTCTTCTTCATTATCCTCGGCAAAAAGAGTTTTTCCGGGATTGGTGGCTTTAAAGAATTTTTGTATATCTAGTCCCATGATTTATCACTTATCAGTAAGATTTCCCGTTCTTTATTTTCTTATTTTAAGAAATTTTTGGCTCGATCGCACCATCTTTCAGTAGGGTGCGTTGGCGACAGCCAAACGCACCCCATTCATGGGAAAATGCTGGCGAGCTCGAAAACCCATAACCAGCGATCGCGCTACGGGGGAGGCGATGGGGGTGTAACTTGGGGGTGCGATCGGTTAAAATGGAAGAGATCCGTGCTACAAAAATGCCGATGCCTGCTAAAGATATTTACCATAATGCTGTTAGATTGGCATTAGTCAAAGATGGCTGGGAGATTTTAACAGAAAATTATACTTTGGAGTATGGCGGCGCTCGCTTATACGTAGATATTGCAGCAGAAAAATCGATCGCAGCAGAAAAGCAGGGTCGCCAAATTCTTGTAGAGGTTAAGAGTTTCTTAGGTCGATCGTTTGTCAATGACCTAGAACAAGCTGTAGGTCAGTATATCGTGTATCGGGATATTGTGCTAGAACAAGACTTGGATTTTCAACTGTATTTGGCAATTACCAAAGGAACTTACCAAAATTATTTTAAACGCAAATTAACTCAGATGATTATCAATCGCAATCAGGTTAATTTGTTGGTTGTTGATTCAGAAAGTGAGGCGATCGAACAATGGATAGATTAAAGCGTTATCGACAAATCGTCCAAGAGGTTTTAAGAGAATATCATCAGATCGACGAAAAATCTGGTTCTACAATTGAAAGTGCTTTAGCTTTTGATGAGGTACGGGATCAGTATCTTTTGCTACTGATGGGTTGGCGCAAAGATGAACGAATTAAGAGTGTGATGATTCATATCCGTTTGAAGGATGACAAGATTTGGATTGAGGAAGATTGGACAGAGGATGGGGTGGCGACAGATTTGTTAGAGAAGGGGATACCACGAGAGCAGATTGTGTTAGCATTTCATCCCCCTCATGTGAGACAATATACTGAATTTGCGATCGCTTAATGGCTCAAAATGCAGTATTTTATCGTGTCAGTCCACTACTCATCACCCCGATCGCTATATCTTCGTTTATGTTATGAGCATCTACTGATTTAAACCCTCATGGGATTTGACTGGGATGAGCGCAGAAGCCAGCTTCTCCAATTTTGAATTCTCCAAAGGGGTTTGTTAACGGTTAAGATACATCATTTTTAGCGGTAGGAAGACATAGTCGAACGATTGTTCCTTTGCCCGAGCCTTCACTTTCAAAGACCATGATACCATCCATCATTTCAAGCAGGATGCGAGCAATCACAATAGATAATCCTGTCGTCGTTCTTGTTTTTCTCGGGTTATTCAGACGATCTAGCTCTACGCGATCCATTCCGCATCCCGTATCTTGGATAATAATGCAAGCTCTTTGTCCGGTTGGATAAAAAATATCTTTTTGTTCTTGACTGGTTTGCGTCTGGCGATCGACATTTTCAATATCTATTTTTATGGAAATACTTCCCTTTTGAGTATGGCGAACGGCATTATCCAGTAAGACTTCGAGAATCCCCGTCAGCTCAGTGAAATCGGCAAAAATCATCAGTTCGCGATCGCTCCATTCCGGCAGATGCAATTCAATCCCTTTTTCCTGAATTTTTGCACTGTATTTTTCAGTTGCCTTCTGTACAATATCATGCAAGTTAACCTTCTGGATATCGGGAAAAAAGTTATTATCGTTAACCGAAAAGAGTTGTGATATCTCTTTCACATTCTTATCGAGTCTTATGGCGGATTCATAGGCTTCCTCTAAGTCTTGATTGTTTTGACCAATTTCGTCAAAATAGTCTTGGACAAACACTAGATTGCTAATGAGTCCATTTAAAGGATTACCGACGTGATCGAAAACTAGAAGTAAAACTTCATAGAGGCGATCGTTAGCCAATTGTTCGGCTCGTAAAGAGTCTTCAAGTCGGTGTTGTATTTTTCTGAGATTTTCTCTCGCGAGTTGTTCGGATTCTAAGGCTCTTTGTAAACCATCCTTTGCTTTTCGCATTTCTCCAGTTGTTTTAATTGCCTTTTCTAGAGTTCGATTCAAAAGCTCGTAAGAATCTCTAATATGCTCGATAGTGCCATTAAAAGCAAGAGAAACTTGATTGAATTCGTGGACTTGAAAATCAGAAGGAAGAGGTTTTTGAGGGGTTAAAGGATCTATCTCGCCAATCACCTTTATGAGTCTCTCGAGGGGTTTGGCAATTTTACGAGAGACGTAGAATATTACAGCAATTGTTCCCAAAAACAATGCCAAGGTAATACTCGGCAACCAAATCCATAAAAACTGTTGAGTCTCATTAAGAGCGGCAAGGGCATCTTCTAAAGGGGTCATCGTGACAACAAGCCAAACTCGCTCCCGTTCTTCTGGAATTGGATTGGGAATTCCCGCATAACCTGCTAACAATTCAATATCTTTTTCCTCAAAAGCAAAAAGGTGAGCAAAATTTTGTTCTCCAGCTCGTGCTTTTCTCAGAATACTATCCAAGCGCTTGTTATCTCCCCCCGATTCTTGCTCGATATTGCGTCCTACGCGTTCTAAACAGGGATGTGCCAGAATAGTCCCGGCTTCATTGATAATCGCCGTACTTCCTGCAAGAGAACGAGGTTCGACAACACTAGGTTCGAGAATAACCGATCGCGCTACGAGAATCGAGTTGAGTCGTCTGTCAGGATTATAGACGGGAACGCTAACAAGCAGTTTGAGTTGATTGGCCGTAGAAGGGGTCTGTTTCTGGCATGTCTCCTTGTCAGAGACATTTTCGGGCAATACGGGTCGAATTTCAACGCGAGAGAGGGGGAGTAAAATGTTTTCTTGTTGCTGCGGCCAAGATGTCTGCTCGATCTTTCCTAACACTTCGCCCTCACAGGTGTTTGCCAAGCTCTCTTTTGTTGTTGCATCGATAAGTTGCAGACATTCGATTCGGGTAGGAAGTTTCTGGCTTAATTGTTCTAAAAAATCCGGATACTTTTGTTTCTCGCCGTTCCTTAAAATCGTCGTATTACTTGCCAAAACCAGATTAGATTTGAGAGCATCAACGGAATTGATAATTTCTGTCCCTCTTCTCACGGCACTTTCTGTAAGATTTTGACGAGCAGTTTCGAGTAACCCAGAACGAGTTTTTCTGTAGGTTACAAAATACGCTGCACCCACGCCCAATAAAATAATGGGAATGCTGAGAGGCAACAAATGCGACAGTAAAATGCGACGGAAAGACTTAGCCATATTTTTATTTGACGTGCAGCCAATCTCCAACTGCTCGGCGATCGCGGGATCGGGAAAAAATATTTGGAGATACAAGGGAAAAATGAAGACTCTTGCTCCTTCGAGCTGTCTCTTCCCCTTTATATCATCTCCCGTATTTCGTCCTTTGGCCGGACAAACTACAATCTTGAAAAAATGGCTGTACTAAGATTGGGAACTATTATCAATAATAAGTATCACAACCGGACATTGGGTTAAAGAATTTATGGATTTACATGAATTTACTGTGAAGTGTTTGTAAAGATGTATCTATATCTAGAATAATTACGGATTCGGGGAATTGGCTCTGTGGTCACAAACGCGGAAATCGAGACAGGGATAGAGGAAAGTTCGCCATTGCCTCATGCAACGGCAATTTTAGCGACAACGGCAGATGGCAAAATTTCCGATCGCCAGCGATCGCCCGCACGTTTTGGCTCTCGGGCCGATCGCCAGCATTTGGAGCGTCAAATTGCCTCGGTCGATGGGGTACTCTTCGGTCGGGGAACCCTGCTGGCCTATCAGACCACCCTCCCCATTCGCGATCGCCAACTCCTACAACGGCGACGAGAACTCAATAAACCGTCCCAACCCATTCACTTGCTTTGTTCCCTCTCTGCCGATCTCGATCCCCGGTGGCGTTTTTTCCAGCAACCCATTCCCCGATGGTTGCTGACCTCGACGGAGGGGGCTAAATTATGGCAGGGGAGCAATGATTTCGATCGCGTGATTGCCGTTGAAACGGAGCACCATTGGCGCTCGACGTTTCGGTTGCTTTATCAATTCGGGTTACATCGGGTGGCGATTTTAGGGGGAGGAGAATTAGTGGCGTCTTTACTGGCGGCGGATTTAATCAATGAATTTTGGTTGACGATTTGTCCTTTAATGGTGGGCGGAAGAGAAGCACCTACCAGTGTAGAGGGAATGGGATTTTCTTTGCGATCGCCGAAAAAATTACGCCTTTTGAGTGTGGCAACGGTTGAGAACGAAATTTTTTTACATTATTCTCTGAACAAGAAATAGTGAATCGTTAGAACGTGACAACTATCCACCATCATCGAGCAAACTCATCAGCGCAAATCCCATAATTGTGCTCGAACTAATCCAAGTGATTCCCAACCCGATGACCTCCCCGAGATAGAGTTGGGTTAACCCGTGCAAAATTCCCCCGATCGTCCATCCCACAGCCAAACTCAATCCCCAACACAAGGTATTTAAAATCGCCCACAAGTAAGTCAAGGGGATGGTATTGCGCAACACAAGCCCCTGCATTATGCCAGTAATGGCACCCGCGATCGTGCCGAAAACAATCCCGTAAGTTAAGCGGACGACTAAAAAATCCGTCCTCGGGGCAACCCAACCGATCGCCCCCAATCCTAATTGAGTCATCATTCCCCAAGCGATCGCATTGACTAAAATCCATTCTCGCAGGCGATCGGCACGACCCAAAAACACCAACCCCTGCATTAAGCCAATAATTCCGCCTCCGATCGCCCCGCTAACTGTTGTCACGTCAGGAATTTCTCCCACTTCGACAAACCATAAGCTCAAGAGAAATCCTAAAAATGTTGCGATAATCCATTCAATCCAGATACTCATGCCCATTTTTTCAAGACCCGCTACGGATTGCCAAGCTCAATTCTAGGTCGAGGGGGGGATTCCTCAATGGCGAATTGAAACTTGCTCCCAATTTTTAGCGATCGCGTTTATCCTCTATAACAAACCCTATCTTATTCTGTTTTTTTGTCCGAACTGATGAAGATCGAGCGAATTTGTTTCTATGTCGAAGATGCCAAACAATGGCGGGATTGGTTTGTCGGGGTGATGGGATTTTGCGCGATCGCTTCTGAAAGTAATGCTCGGACTCATACCGAAATTCTTCGCAGTGGCGCGATTGTTTTTTCTCTCTCTTCTCCTCTCACTCCTGCGAGTAATGTAGCCACCTATTTACAGAGGCATCCCCCGGGGGTTGTCGATATTAGCTTTACCGTTGCCAATTTGGAGGCCATTTTAGCTAAAGTTGAAAAATACGGCGGTATGATTCCTGTCTCTTATAC
>JBFRWJ010000444.1:0-9080 GCA_051439525.1 Spirulina sp.
GGATTCGTTTTGTAGGCAATTTAGCCGCATTACCCCCTTCCCTGCAACGCGAAATCGCCCATTCCATGGAGGATACTAAGAACAATCGAGATGTTGAGTTTACCATCGCTACCAATTATGGCGGACGACAGGAAATTATCCAAGCCTGTCGGGCGATCGCGATGAAGGTCAAATCGGGAGAAGTCGAACCCGAGGCGATCGATGAGGCTATCTTTGAGGAACACCTTTACACTCACGATCTGTCTCACCCAGATTTGTTAATTCGCACCAGTGGAGAAATGCGCATCAGTAATTTTCTCCTTTGGCAAATGGCCTATGCGGAGATTTATGTTACCCAAACCCCCTGGCCGGATTTTGACCGGGAAGCATTCCACCAAGCCCTGATCGATTATCAGCAACGGGAACGACGTTTTGGCAAGGTTGGTAAAAAGATTTAAACAATAATGTTTGGACAATTGAAGAGTGAAGCGATCGCTATTTTCTTAAAAAGAATGGGAGTCGCGATCGCGATCGTTTTTTGTCTTTCTTTCCTCCCGGTTTTCGCTGCGAGTGAAACCAAAGTTCCCGTCGTCCTCAATGGTCGTATCATCTTTGAAGTCGGGTCGTTTGAAGAGTTTGCTGCGGGCGATCGCGCCCAATTAATTAGCGATCGTTTAAAAGAGGTTGTCGATTCCCAAAAACCTTCTGAAGTTGTTATTGAAACTCAAGATCAATCCATTGTGATTCGGGTGGGCGATCTCTATCTTTTAACCGTCACGGAACAGGATTTACGGGAAGGAAAAACACCCCGAGAACAGGCACAATTTTGGGCGCGACGACTCCACCAGATTTTGCGAGAAGCGCAACGGGAACGACAACCGGACTATTTGAGAAATCGAGCCATTTTTGGCGGGGCGATCTTGTTAGTGGCAATCGCTTTGCATTGGTCTCTCGGACGACTTTGGGACTACATTCGCGATAAAATTCTCTCGAGGCGGGGAGAGCGAACAAGACCCCAAGAAACCCTTTCCAATTCGACTTTATTTTTTAAATTAACCCTGTTCTTAATCCGTGCTTGGCTGTGGGGAAGTGTTGTTTTTTCTATTGCTGATTTATTTCCTCTTTCCCGTCAGTGGAGTTATGAAATCCGCGAGATTTTGCGTGCTAGTTTGACCTCTGCTTTTGTGACTTTAGGCGATCGCGCTTATTCTTTGGTCGATCTGGCTCTGCTATTATTAATGCTTTGGGGGACATTTGTTGCGGTAGGAATCGCCATGAGATTCCTGCGATCGCGCTTGGGACAATTAACCCAGATCGAACGGGGGGTACGGGAAGTGATTTCCGTTCTCCTGCGCTACACTTTGCTCCTCATCGGTACAATCGTTGTTTTGCAAATTTGGGGCATTAATTTGAGTTCTCTGGCACTGTTTGGGAGCGCGCTCGGGGTGGGGATCGGGTTGGGTTTCCAAGATATTGCTAAGAATTTTGCCAGTGGTTTAGTGTTGTTATTTGAAAGGTCGATTCAAGTGGGAGATTTTATCGAATTGGAAACGCAAATGGGAACCGTAGAAGAGGTGGGCGCTCGCAGTATCATTTTACAAACTTTGGACAAAATTTCCATTATCGTTCCCAACTCTCGCTTATTGGAAGATGAGGTGATTAACTGGAGTCATTCCAATCCCATTTCTCGCCTGCATATTCCCTTGGGCGTTGCTTATGGCAGCAATCTCAATCAAGTCAAACAGATTTTACTCCAAGCAGCAGAGGAACATTCGGAAGTCCTCGAATCACCACCGCCAAGCGTAATTTTTCTGGGATTTGGCGATAGTTCTTTAGATTTTAAATTGTTGGTTTGGAGTGCCGATCCCAGTCGGCAGATCGTGCTGAAAAGCGATTTATATTTCCGCATTGAAGAGTTATTGACTCGAGAGGGAATTGAGATTCCTTTTCCGCAACGGGATTTGAATTTGCGATCGCAGAACCTTCCCATTCAACTTTCCCCCCAACTCGAGCAGGGCATTTTAAAGTTTTTGGCAGAGCGATCGAATTCCGATGGCGATCGTCCCAACTTCAACTCCCAGCAAGAAAGTGAGAACGATTTGAATCTAAAATGACCAACTTTTCAGCACTCTTATGTTGAGAGATTTAACATCAACTTCAAGAAGGTATTGACCAACTCGCCTACCTTTCAAAATACGACCATCGTTACTAGGCTGATGTTTAAAAATGAACGCAGTAACTGTAAAACTCTCTAGATCTGTATTCCATACAAAAGATGAGTTCTCCATCTCGATAAATTCATCATCTTTTTTAACTCTAGAAAGATTGGGTAAAGAAATTGCACCAGTCTGCAAATCGATCTTATAAATATAAGCATCTCCTTCCCCATCGCTATAAATTCCGTTCTCATATAACAAGGCAAATTGACTATCCTGCGACCATTTTACCCAAAGCGGCAACTCGGTATGTTTTTTCCAAATTCCGGAGTCTAGAATATCCTTTTCGAGAGTATCGAGAATATAATAAGAATTTTCCCATCCAGATGTTGTTAAAATCGCGTATCGATGGGAGGGATCTAAGCGAGAAATTCTCACACTATTGTTGTCTTCGTGAGGATTCTCTACGCTCGATATCTTTGGGGCTAGCGAACGATCCAGAAAATCAATCGTTCCTGTTTTATCGAGAGAGAAACACTTGTGTTGTTCTTGGGGACGAATCTCAAACCAACCATCGTAAGTACAAGGTCTTTCTTGTCTTGTTTCTATCGCGATAACCGTCGAAAACATAGACTCCCAGTTATTAATAGTTCCCCAGCCCATCAGGGAAAAAATAAAAAGGATTGCGATCGCAACCCCAAGATAACAAATCGATTTTTCCATTTTTGCATGAGAAAAATGAGATTGCCTTCTCAAATATAACATTTTGTAACAAAATCTGGGTCATCGCGCTTTTAGCAAGAGAGTGCGATCGCAGAAAGAAACCAGAGAACTTAAAGAAAAGCTAAAGAACAAAGATTAAAACAACAAAAGCCTTGTTTAACAAGCAAAAGTCGAAAAATTTTTAGCTTAAAATTAAAGCAGATGAAAGCAAACTTTTAGGGCATTGCAATTTACGGTCAACTCGTCCGAAGCTAACGAATTCTTAACCTCGAACTGCTGCAATCAGAAGCATAAAGGAGACTATTATGGTGGCAAATATGGTACAACCCGATCCCGCCCAAAATATCTTGGGTTATGAAAAGCAACCCCTAGATGTATTTTTCCGACCCCAAAACGTCGCTCTCATCGGGGCCAGCGAAAAATCGAGCAGCGTCGGGCGCACCCTCCTCTGGAATCTCATCGGACATCCCTTCGGCGGCACCGGTTTTCCCGTCAACCCCAAGCGAGCGAGCGTTTTGGGGATTAAGGCCTATGCCAATATTGCCGCCGTTCCCGAAGCCGTAGATCTGGCGATCGTGGCAACCCCCGCCGCGACGGTACCTCATGTTATCGCCGAATGTGCGGAAGCGGGAGTGAAAGGGGCGATCGTGATTTCGGCGGGTTTTAAAGAAATCGGACCCGCAGGTATCGAACTCGAACAACAAATTTTAGAAATTGCCCGTCGCAGCCAAATGCGCATTATCGGCCCGAATTGTTTGGGGATAATGAACCCGATCGCCGGGCTGAATGCGACGTTTGCTGGCGCGATCGCCCGTCCGGGGAATCTGGGTTTTATCTCCCAAAGCGGGGCGCTGTGTACCTCGATCCTCGATTGGAGTTTTCGGGAGAATGTCGGGTTTAGCGCCTTCGTCTCCATCGGTTCCATGTTAGATGTGGACTGGGGCGACCTGATCGACTACCTCGGAGACGACCCCAACACGGAAAGTATTGTCATCTATATGGAGAGTATTGGGAACGCCCGTTCTTTCCTCTCCGCCGCCCGAGAGGTCGCCCGCACCAAACCCATTATCGTCATTAAAGCCGGACGCACGGAAGCCGCCGCCGCCGCCGCCGCCTCCCATACGGGAACGTTAGCCGGTAGCGACGACGTTCTCGATGCCGCTTTCCGACGCTGCGGCGTGTTGCGGGTGGATACCATCGACGACCTCTTCAATATGGCAGAAGTCCTCGCCAAACAGCCGCGACCGAAAGGGAACGCCCTGACGATCCTCACCAATGCCGGCGGGCCTGGAGTGCTGACCACCGATGCCCTCATCGCCGACGGGGGAGAACTCGCCACCCTCTCCGAAGAAACCATCCGCAGCCTCGATGAGATTTTGCCCCTCCATTGGAGCCATAGCAACCCCATCGATATTTTGGGGGATGCAGATCCCCATCGCTATGCCAAGGCGATCGAAATTGCTCTCAACGATCCCAACAGCGACGGTTTATTGGCGATCCTCACCCCCCAAGCCATGACCGAACCCACACAAACCGCCCAGAAGTTTTTAGAAGTCCTGCAAAGCAAAACTTACCCTGCCAAGCCGATTTTGGCCAGTTGGATGGGGGGGAACGCCATTACCCCCGGGGAGGAAATGCTCAACAACGCCAAGATTTTTACCCTGCCCTTCCCGGATACCGCCGCCCGGGTGTTTACCTATATGTGGCGCTATTCTTATAACTTGCGGGGCTTGTACGAAACCCCCACTCTCGCCCTCGAGGAGGAAGAAAATAATGCCCTCGATCGCGATCGCGCCAAAGCAGCCATTGAAACCATCCGAGACAAAGGGCGCACCTTGCTCACGGAATACGAGTCCAAACAGCTTTTAGAAGCCTATAAAATTCCCACCGTCCCCACCCATGTCGCTACCCATGTGGATGAAGCGGTGGAACAAGCGGAAAAAATCGGCTATCCCGTGGTCTTAAAACTTAACTCTACCAGCATTACTCACAAAACCGATGTTGGCGGCGTGCGCTTGTTATTGCAGGACGAAAAAGCGGTACGAGGTGCCTATCACGGGATTGAAACCTCGGTAGCAGAGAAAGTGGGGGCGGAACATTTCCATGGGGTGACAGTACAACCGATGTTGCAGATGTCCCACGGGGATTACGAACTGATTATTGGCAGCAGTTTCGACCCGCAATTCGGGCCCGTGATCCTGTTCGGTACCGGGGGATCTTTGGTGGAAGTCTTCAAAGATCGTTCTCTCGCCATTCCCCCATTGAATACTACCTTAGTTCGGCGGATGATGGAGCAAACGAAGATTTACAAAGCCTTGCAAGGGGTTCGGGGACAAGCGGCGGTCAATTTAAAGGCATTGGAGCAAGCGATCGTCCGTTTCAGTCAATTGGTGGTGGAACAGCGTTGGATCAAAGAAATTGAAATCAATCCCCTTTTGGCTTCTTCCCAACACCTCATCGCCTTAGATGCGCGGGTGGTGCTGCACGATCTGGAGGTGTTAGAGGAAGAGATTCCCACCCCCGCCATCTGTCCCTATCCTTTGGAATATGTGGACACTTGGACGATGAAGGATGACAAAACCGTAACGATCCGTCCTATTCGTCCGGAAGACGAGCCCTTGGTGGTGAAATTCCACGAACCTTTATCGGAAGAAAGTATCTATCTGCGCTATTTTCACTTAATGGCGCTGAAAACTCGGGTGGCTCACGATCGCCTCTCTCGCCTCTGTTTTATCGACTACGATCGCGAAATGGCTTTGGTAGCAGATTATAAGAACCCGGAGACCGGAGAACACGAAATTTTGGGGATCGGTCGCCTGCGTCACGGTCACGGTACCGACGATGCCGAATTTGCCGCTTTGGTGAGCGATCGCTTTCAATATCAAGGGTTGGGGACGGAGTTGTTAAAACGTTTGGTGCGCGTCGGACGCGATCGCAAGCTGTCTCGCATCGTGGCGGAAATTCTCCCGGAAAATGGAGCTATGCAGCGGGTTTGTGAAAAGGCAGGTTTTAAACTCTCCCGCCATACTCCCGATGTGGTGACGGCAGAGTTAGACCTCGAAACGTCACCCCTTGTCGCATCTGTCCTGTAGGGATGGCATCTGATGGCGATCGCCAAGGGGAAAACGCGATCGCTTCTCTCCCTCTGGGGTGTTCCTCTGTGGTGAATTTTCCTCAAAACAGATAAGCATGAACCACCGAAGCGACAATACTCAAAAACGAGGCCAAAAGCAACGCGATCGCCAAGAGTAAATGACCGTGACGTTCGGGTTTGCACAGAGCGAACCCGGGCAACTTCGTCACGAGATATCCGCCGACAAAACCGCCAAAATGCCCCCAATTATCTGCCCCGAGGAGCGCCCCCACCACAAGAGCCACGAGAAAAAACTGAAAATTCTGTTTGACGATCTCCGAATCTTTTTGACTTTGTCCGTAAGAGACCAAGACTCCCAATAAACCAAAAACTCCCCCCGATGCTCCCACTGCAACCGGCGCACCTTGCAAAAAGAAAGGAAGATCGTCAAAATAATGTCCGATCGCAGAGGTAAAAATCCCGCCAGAAATAATCGAAATCGTGTAAAAAATGAGCAAGCGACTCCCACCGCAAAAATGAGCAATCTGGAGGGCCAGATAGCGAAATATCGCTAAATTAAAAGCCAGATGAAAAAAACTACCATGAAGCCAACCCACACTTAATACCGTCCACCACCGTCCGTACTCAAAAACGGGTTTTGCTCCCGTCGCCCCGCAAATCAAAAGACTTTGGCTGCTGGGAGATAAAAAATCAAATAAGGGATTAACTCCTCCCCACCGGATTTCTACGGGGACGAGGACCAGAGTAATCAAATATAAAAGAATACACCCCCCCCTAACGACGGAAATCGCTCCCCAATCGTCCCCCAATTGCTGCAAACTCCGCTTATACCCCCATATCCCCGGATTGCGCCGATTGCAGTGAGGGCAAGTCTTCGCATCGACTGGCACCATTTGATGACAGGAGGGACAAGAAATAGAACCACTGGTTTGACGTTCGAGCATGCAAACTTCTGATTTGGGGAAATATTTGTAATTTTAACGCGAGTTTGAAAAGGGGATCGCCTGACGCTTCTGCCGTTTCGATCGCGATCGCCGCCTTTGCTTGCTTTTCAGGAGGATTTGCCAATAGCGCAGCGATCGGGTTAAAGACCAGCGAGAAAACCGCAAGCGCAATAAATGCTGAATGTATTCGAGATATTGTTGGATTGTAACCTTACTTTCTCCCTCACTTCGCTCCTGAAAAACATAACCCACTTCTTCAATCCAGCGAATCTTGCCGCGACCGAGAACTTCAATTAAAATTTTATAGCCCGTCGGGTTCATTTCTTGCCCTTGAATGGCATCGCGACGCAGGAGAAAGTAACCGCTCAAGGGATCGGACACTCGTCCCACCACCCGGGGTAAAATCATTAAGCCCAAGAGTTGAGCGCCCCGAGAGAGAAGGCGACGCGCCAAACTCCACTCACTTACGCCCCCGCCTTCAACATGGCGGCTGGCAAGGGCGAGATCGACACCGGACTCCATCTTTTCGTATAGTTGCAAAAGCGTTTCTGGCGGATGCTGCAAGTCTGCATCGATGACTCCCAAGATTTCCCCCCGAGCCATTTGCCAACCCCGTATTACGGCGGTTGAGAGTCCTTTTTCCCGGTGGCGGCGCATGACTTTGAGTTGGGGATAGGATTTAGCGACCTCTAAAGCGATCGCCCAAGTTCGATCCGGACTATTATCATCAACAATAATTAACTCGTAGCGATCGGGAATTTTTCGATCTAACAAGTGAGTTAATCGTTCGACGATCGCTCTAATATTTTGGCTTTCTTTATAGGTGGGAATAATCAAAGAAAAGTTTAACCCTCCCCATTGCTTGGAGAAGGCATGAACGTCCGTAATTAATAATCGTCCGGTGGGAACGGGAAGCAGCGAATGAGACATTCTGGGGAATAGGAGGTTGTTATGGGGGAATTATTGCACCCCAGAATACCATAGATATCTCTGTTGGCAAGTTAATCGAAATTCGCAATGGGGAAACGCTTGCCAGTTTTAGGTTTGCATCTTAAGATAATTTTCCCGCCCATCATGAATTGCGATAGCTTATACTCAGTTGCGGTAAAGATAAGAAATCTTGGGTTTCTCGACTGGCAAATCCTTTCACCGATCGCGCCGTGGTTTCGTCTCCCAACAGCAACCAACCAAAATTTTCTTCTGGGGAATCCAACCATCGTTGTACGTCTGCAATCATTTCCGGTGATTCCCAAGTATATCCCCCTACATCTCCCACGTTTTGCACCGCACTGAAGCGAGAAACAAAATCTCCTCCTAAATTAGACCACGACTTTGTATTGTAAAACCGATGCACCCAAGTTGCATCTCCTTCCTCGGCTGGTGCGCCCCGTCCTCCGCGATGATAAGAATCTCCCTCTCCCCAATCTTTTAAGACGCGGTGCAATTCGATGGGAAAGTTTCCTCCCGGCGATCGCTCTAGAGTTAGGGTTAAAGATACGTCGGTGATTGTTGCTTTGGGGGGAATTTTATCGGTCAGATCGAAGGCGAGCAAACCCCGTCGAAGACTGTCTTCCGGTTGATTCGTGCGACCGACAAACACTATTTCTCCCGCACCGTTACTCAGATTTCCCGTTGCACGTTCAATGAGAGTATTGTCTTGGCTCGGGGAAAGAATTTGGGTTTCTCGTGCCGATACGGATGTTATTGAGGTTGCCATTAAAAAGGCAACTAGAAAGGTTAAAACAAGATATTTTGATTTTTTCACGGTATGTTCTCCTTAAGGGGTATCTCTTGAGGATAGCTACTCAATCTAGATTTCCGCTCATTCTCAATATACACGACGCTGAGTCAATAAAAGGAGTTGATCGCGGCGATTGTAAAACAGAAGAATTCGATGCTGATGAGGCATTAGACGAGTATTTGATTAGGATAAATCTACTCTTCACAATAGCTTTTTCAGTGCTATAATAGAAAGTCAAGAAGAGTCGCGATCGCATCTCATTATCAATTATTCCCAATTATTGTTGAGGTCAAAGCAACATGGCGAGTAAAACGGAAACCGAAATCGAGGAATTGAGACAGTTAATCCTCGCAATGGATATAAAAGTTGAAAAAAGGATGGATCGGTTAGAGAGAATCATTGAGGTGGGTTTTACTCAAGTCAACGGAGACATTAAACGACTC
>JBFRWJ010000445.1:0-3490 GCA_051439525.1 Spirulina sp.
ATTCAGGGTATCAACGGGATAGCGTTGTACCAGTTCCAAAAGAGAAATGCGACTATCGACGAGAGATTCATCGATCGCGGTTTTGAGACCGACGAGCTCGTCACCCACTTGACCGGTATTAATGGCTTTATCGATTTGCAAGAGGACGAATTCACCAATAGAACTGCCGAGGATATCTTGAACAAAAGTAGGGCGGAGGCGAATTTCTAAGGTCAGGACATCTTGTAAGATTTTCGGGATATCCACACCGATATCTTGCAGGAAGCTATTGACTTCTATCGGCAGTTCTCCGGTTTCGGCAAAGTTGACTAAAAGACTCGTCGGAATGGGAATTTCGGTTTCTTGATATTTAATATTGATGAGTTCTGTGGCTGCAGCCGGGTTTCCCAAACAGATGAGACTTGCACCGATTCCCATGGCGCAACCTTGCCCGAAGGTTTTAACTTTAGTTAAAGATTGACGTAGCTGAGTCCCGATTTTGCGGAATTGGAAAGTAGACGACATGACCGACACTCCAGAATTGAGAAGGAATAAATGATTTTTAGCAAAGATAACAAGTCGTTTGAGAATTCAGTATATGGCAAATTGCGGCAATCGCTCATTTTTTTGCGGATTTTTCCAAATTTCTCAGATTTTCTTCAAGATTCCCTCGCGATGTGATAAGGCGTACTCGAAGGGTCTCGGGGCGATCGCGAGCCGGATATCGACCTCTCCTATGGTAGAGGCCAATTTCTGCTAATATTTTTAGGGCTGAGATGGCAGCGATCGCGTTTTCTCCAGAAAATAGCCCACTAAATATAAGGATCCCCCTACAACGACTAAATAATCTGTATTGATTGCTTCTTCCAATGCGGGAAATAGATCCGAGTAGGTTTGACAAAAGGATAAGTCCGGGTCAACTTGTTTTGCCAATTCTTCTAACTCTTTGGGTTCTGTGTAATCTTGATGGGGAACGGGAACGAGATATAAGCGATCGCGAGGTCTTAATAAGGCTTCTAAAATTCCTTTTTTGTCTTTGCTGGCTAAAATTCCGAGAACCCAAGCGATCGGGATGTTCAAAGTATCGACATATTGACGTAATATTTGGGCGGCTGCCCGATTGTGCGCTCCATCAATGAGGATTTCTTTCTGTTGCCATTGCGTCCATTGCAAGCGTCCCCACCAGATCGTTTTTGCGATTCCAGTTTGGATGGATTTTCGGGGGATTGTCCAGCCTTTTTGTTGTAAAACTTGCAGGGCGGCGATCGCGATCGCGGAGTTCATGAGTTGCACGTCTCCCAATAAAGGTAACTCATACTCGATCTGATTATATTGGGCTTTATTGGCGGCGATTCGCTCTGGGAATTGAACCCACACAGCCGGGCAATTTACGGCTTTAATTTTCTCCTGAATTGCGCGTTCTGCTTCTAATGGTAATTGGCCAAGAACTGCAGGACAGTTTGCTTTTAAAATCCCTGCTTTTTCTGCTGCTATTTGAGCAATACTATCGCCTAATATTTGCCAATGTTCTCGACTAATTGAGGTGATAATGGTCACCAAAGGAGAATCACAAATATTTGTAGCATCTAAGCGTCCTCCCAATCCCACTTCCATCACGGCAATATCGACGTTCTCTCGAGCAAAATAAAGCCATGCGGCTGCGGTAAAGACTTCAAATTGAGTGGGCGGATCTTCTGGCGCGATCGCTTGAATCACTTCTTTTAATATTTCTTCGAGTCGTGCTGTTTCAATTTCTTGTTCGTTAATGCAGATTCGTTCGCTCCAACTGATTAAATGAGGCGAAGTATAACGACCGACTTTATATCCTGCTTCTGTTAAAACTGAAGATAAATAAGCACAAACCGAGCCTTTCCCATTGGTGCCCGCAACGTGGGCGATAGGAACGCGATGATGGGGATTTCCCAAGCGATCGAGAAGACGCTCAATTCGCTCTAATCCTAAATTAATGCCAAATTTTTGCCAAGGCTCGAGGAGATTGTTAATAGACATTATATTTTATATTTCGATCGACACCTTATTGGCTATAATCTACTAAAAAACTGGGTTTAAAGCCCCGCTCTCTCTTACTTGGTTGGATATGAGCGCGAGGGATGCTGAATTGCGATCGAGGAAAGCTTAGCATCCCCCAAGCGCTTTAGCAACGCGGAGAGCGGCTTTTTGGCATCTGTGTTATAATTTACTGTCCCAGAAGAATTGCGACTCGTTTACGAGAAATTTGGCATCGATAGTCCCGCTTATAATGGCGATACAATTTTTGAATTACCCATTCCGGCAACCTATGTTATTGCCTCAAATGAAACCGTCGTTCACGCTTTTGCGAACGCGGATTATACCCAGCGTCTCGATCCCAAAGATACGATCACAGCACTGAAAAGAATCTCTGTATGGAAAAACCCTACTTAATCGCGATCGAGTCATCTTTAGGAAACCCCGAATCATTGATTTTCATTGATGGCTCTCTCTCCGAACGCATCGACAACCCGGCAGATAATTACCAATGGTGGCAAGTCCTTCGCCAAGCAGGGTGGCGAGGTTCAATCTATGCCCTCGGGTGGGATCGCTCGAATTTCAGCCCATCTTGGGAATCTTTAGGGCAATTGGAAACCGACGCGATCGCCTCTTGGCACAAACATAAAAACTATATTAGGAGAGTTGGCAAAAGCTACCTTCCCAAACTCATTTCCGAACATAATTTAGCCTCTGTTTCTTTGCTAGGATTTTCTGTAGGCGCTCGCGTTGCTTATTATACCATGAGAGATTGGTCGGAAGCCCAAATTCATCTCAATAACGTTCTGCTCCTCGGGGGAACAATTCGTCGAGATTCCATGCGAAATTGGGCTGATGCAGCTTCGAGACTGGAAGGAAAACTCATTAATATCTACAACGGTGAAGATTTAGTTCTGACTCGTTTTTGTCAAATTCTCGAATGGGAACGGAGTCCTTGTGGCATTAAACCCATTAAAGAAGAACACGAGAAAATTATTAATTTCGATGCGACTCCTTTCATGAAAACCGCAACCTATTCTGCGACCAATTATCTCCCCGTTCTTCAAGAACTGATAGATCGGGAATATTGGAATTAGTCACTCTCCAAACAACCAACAACAAATAACCAATAACAAACAACTAATAACCAATAACTAATAACAACTTTAAATTTTTATAAACCAACGTTGGCGATACATGAAATAGAGAATAATCCACCAGACCAGAACGCTCGCGATCGCAAACAATAAAGACCCATTTAAAGAACCCGCCCAAGATTCAAAAAGATTTTGATACAACCAAGTATAGGTACTCGGGGCATCTTCGCCAGTCCCAATTTTGGTACGATAGAGAATACGAACGACAAATCCCGAAGCGACAAAAACAAAGATAGCATTGAGTCCCATCACTTGGAAAGGGAATCCCCAACGCCTAATCTTCCGAACTTCGATAAGTTCGTAACAAAATGCTAATAAAAATAAAGACCATCCCGCACTATACAACA
>JBFRWJ010000446.1:0-4598 GCA_051439525.1 Spirulina sp.
AGACCATCTCTCTAGAACAATTTTATTATACTCCCAAGTGGACGCTTCGCGATTTTCGTTGTTGGTCTCGCTAACCCCACCTAAATCCTAGATTTTAGGTGGGGACTGCGCTCGACATTTTGTTCAATACTCTTCCTTGCCAAGGACCTAATTCTACTCCTAATGTTTTTATGGGAAAGCGATCGCGATCGTTAGGAGCGATCGGTTCGTAATGATTGCCCACTAAAGAATAGAGGAGGAACATGAGGAATGTAAAACCAACTCGGAGAGACGGCTCCATCCAAAGGAGGATCGGTTATGCGCCAGTAAATCCCGCTATCCTGTCCAATACAATATTGTCCGTCGGGATGAAGGCGATCGAGAACGGGGGTAAGGGAATCCGTCAACAGGATACTTTGAGGATGTTCTTGAAAGTTTTTCACAAAAGTGCAATCTTCGCAAGGGAGTTGAGTATGGTCGGGGAGTGGGGTAAAGGTTTCGGTAAAAGTCATGGCCGCAGAAAATACGGTTTAGAATAATTGTATCATAATAAATCGTCGAGCGATTATCGATCGTTAAATCGATTCAAATTGACATTGAACCATTTGACATCTACCCTTTCAAGGAGATACAAAAGAAAATTCCAGAATTTTAAGTCTCCCGCTTTAGCAGTGGGTACTGTTCACTATTCACTGTTCACTGTTTACTGAAATGACATTGAACCATTCTCACCTCTTCGATCGCGCCCCAGAAAATAATAACATTCTCGTTGTCGATGATTCGCCAGATAACTTGTTTCTGGTACAAAGTATTTTAGCAGAAGAAGGCTACGAAAGTATTTTAGTCGAAAATGGCCCGGAGGCGATCGCTTACATTGAAAAATCGCCGCCCCATCTGGTTCTCTTGGATGTCATGATGCCCGGAATGGATGGTTTGGAAGTCACGCGAACCATTCGTAAAAATCCCGATCTTCCTTATATTCCCATTCTTTTAATTACGGCTTACGATGATGCCAGTGTTGTCAAAGGTTTGGATAGCGGTGCCGATGATTTTATCCGCAAACCCGTCGAAGTCGATGAATTACTCGCCCGGGTACGATCGCTATTGCGTCTCAAACATAGCGTAGACGAACGGGATGCGATCGCCCGTCAGAGGGAAGATTTTGTCTCTCGTCTCGCTCACGATCTGCGCACTCCTCTCATTGCTGCCGATCGGATGCTAGACTTGTTACAAAAAGGGGCATTGGGAGAACTTTCTCCCGAGGTATTAGAAGCTCTTTCCGTGATGGCTCGCAGCAATCGCAATCTCTTAGAAATGGTGAATATGTTGTTAGAAGTCTATCGCTACGAAGCGGGGGGAAAAACCCTCAATTTTTCCCCTTTAAATATCGGGGAATTAATTGCAGAAGTGACGGAAGAACTGACTCCTTTGGCGGTAGCAAAAGGTCTTTCTCTCGAGTATCGGGAGGAGAGTCATCGAGATGCAATTATTGAAGGCGATCGCATGGAGTTACATCGGGTTCTAACCAATTTAATCGGGAATGCTATTAAGTTTACCGATCGCGGTGAAATCGAAGTGAATTTAGAAATCCAATCGGAACAAATTAAGATCGAAGTTCGGGATACGGGACAGGGAATTTCCCACCGAGATATCGAGCAGCTTTTTCAGCGTTTTCGTCCGGGAAAACATCAGCGATCGGGGAGTGGTTTGGGATTGCATCTGTCTCATCGAATTATTGAGGCTCATCGCGGTCGAATTACTGTCGAATCCGAGATCGGAAAAGGGAGCATCTTTTCAGTTTATTTAGCCAAGAAGCATTAAGCAAACCTAGCAGGAATTTGGAATCCCTTTAATGGCTCTTCTGCTTGGGTTGGATTCAATCCTTTACTTTGAATGAGTATGCCAAATTTTCCCAAACCTGCGGGATCGATGAGTTGATGTAGCACTTCTCGACGTTGGATGGTTTCGGCAATATTCAGTTTTCCGCGAGAGAGTTCGGATAAGCGATCGCCCAATCCCAATGCCATCAAAAATAGACCCTGTTGCGTGAAACATACTGGGTTTAATCGGTAGCATTTTCCTTGCTGTTCCAAGGCAGTAAAATCTACATGAGCAGTAATATCTTGATAGCCTAAATTAACGTAAGGGTTATCATGATGTCGGTGTTTGTAATAACATTTGAGGGTGCCTTGATATCGTTGTGGACTATAATAGCGTTGAGCAGAATATCCATAGTCAATTGTTAACAAATATCCGCATTTCAGTTTATTTCCAATCTGTTCTAGCCAGTCTAAAGCCGCTAAATTGACTTCCGTTCTATATTGTTCTGGATAATCTCCCTTATCAATATCGATGTTAACCAATTGAAAATATTCTTGCAGTTTTTGCTGAGAAAGTTCGCCAATGGTTTCTGTGAATTCTCCTTCCTTCAAAGTGACATAAATTTCTTGTAATTTTCCTTTCTCGATCGCTACCCGATGGACGGGGAAAGCATCCACTAATTCATTAGAAAAAAAACAGCCGGTTTGCGAATGATTGGCGATCGCTTCCCAAGACAACCAGCATATTTTATTGTCATTGTCAATGAATTTTTGTAACTTTTTCTGTTGTCGTTGGATAAAACTGGGAGATTGTTCGATAATCTTGTAGTGGACTGCGGTAAAACAATGAGGATGGCAAGATTGGAGATAGTTTAACACATCGAAAGCAAAAACGCCTTCACCCGCGCCCATTTCGATGAGTGAAAAAGGGTAAGGTTTTCCTAAAATCTCCCACATCTGGAGGAATTGTTCTGCCAATAATTCCGCAAAATCCGAACAGAGAGAAGAAGAGGTAAAGAAATCTCCGCGATCGCCAATCTTGGCTTTTTCGATGGTATAATAGCCCTCTTGGGGATGATATAAAACTAAATCCATGTATTCCGCAAAGGTAATGCGTTGTTGAGGGGAGTGTTTGATGCGATCGCGGATAATTTCGAGAAGGCGCTGAGAATTGGGAAAATTAGCGTTAGACTGGATCGGCATAAGGAATATAATAGCAGAAGATAAACAGGCGATCGAGATGAGTTCTTTTCAAAAAAATGGCGTGGGTTGGCAGTGGCTCAAGTTACAACAGCGTTTTAACGAATGGTGGGAGTTACAAACTGCAAGAGCTGCAGACAGCGATCTCCCCAATTGGTTTGATTCTCCCGTTTGGGAAATCCTCGCCAAAGGAATATTTTGGATTGTTGTGGTGGGATTGTCCGCGTGGTTGTTATGGGTATTATGGCAACTCCTAGAGCCTTATTTTTATACTGCATTCAAGTTTCCTCAACAGTCGCAAAAAGCACAACATAAAATGCCAAAAGATGTTTCTGCTTCAGTCTGGATTGAAAGGGCGCAAAAATATCAAGAACGAGGTAATTATCGCGAAGCCTGTGTTTGTTTGTATATGGCAATGTTACAACGATTGCACGATTTGGGAATTGCTCCCCATCAACCCAGTCGCACGGATGGAGAATACTTACAGATCGTGAGAGAACTTCCCCAACCCGAACCCTATCAAGTTCTATTAGCGACGCATCAAGGGTTGCGTTTTGGCAATACAGAACCCACGCGATCGCTCTTCAAACAATGTCTACAGGCTTACGAAAGAATGGGTCATGGGGGATGGGTACTGGGTAACAAGCAATGACTTCCGTACTCATTACTTATTACTTCCCAATTTCGTACCGAAACTTCGTACCAATACAAAGTTTTCTGCTGTTCCTAAAATAGCACGTTTGGGAAGCTGAAGCGAGTCAAAAGTCTGCCGATCTAATAAGAGATATTCTCCTTCTGTCCATAACTGGTGTAGCCTATCGGGAGGAGTCGAAAGAATCTGACGATCGCTATAAAAATCTAAACTGGGACGATAATCGGGAAACGAGGTATAAATCGTCGTTTTTTCTGGCGTATATTTTTTCGCGATCGCGGCAACGTTTGTAACGGGATACTGTTCGTTGAGTTCCCAGAGCCACGACGGAGATAGCATGAATAGTGCTAAACTCAAATACATGCCAATCAATAGAGTTGGAATAAATCGGCGATCGTGTCTCCATAATCCCCAAATTGTCAATCCCATTGTTCCCAGAAGTATCCCACTCATACTCATTAAAATCGCGGGATGTCGGGTCACAATAAAATAAATACATCCCCCCAAAGAAACAACACAAAGCAAACCAAACAAACCGACAAAAAGACGAGAATAGTAGTGATTTTCCTGCCATAAATATCCTAAATATGCTCCGACAGTTAAAGCAAAAAAAGGATAATAAGGCATAATATACCAAGGGAGTTTAGTTTGCATGAGAGAAATCGTTCCCAAAAATAAAATTGTTCCCACAAGAACCAAAATTCCCCAACTTTTTTGCCGTTGTTTCCATGCTAGAAATAAGCCTCCCGGCAAGAAAAATAACCAAGGACTGCTATATTTAATTAATTCGATAAAATAATACCAAGGTGCGCCAGAATTGCCTTCAACCGCATTAGAGAGACGTTGCAGACTTTGCGATTTAAAATAGAGTTCGATAAAAAAATCGCCGTGGGTTTGCCATTGCAACCAATACCAAGGAACTGCGATCGCAACACCCAAACCTAACC
>JBFRWJ010000447.1:0-10187 GCA_051439525.1 Spirulina sp.
CCGCTTTTCCAAGAAGAGTTATCATGTGCGGTGGTTTACTTAAGTCTTCTTCTATAAATTTGTATTTAAAACTCAAAGAGGATAGTACGCCTACTTGATTCTCTTTCCATTGTTTTGCCGCATGAACGATCAGTTCTCCACGATAGTCAGTAAACCAAGAACGGGTTTCAAACTGTTTATGTCCGTGTAGTATCAGAGAAGCCCACGGTTGCCAAAGAGAGAGGGCTTTAAGAGTTTTCTGTGTTGTTTTCATGGTCAAATAAATTCAATTGTCCGGGTGGTGGAGGTGGAGAGGATTTTGATTTCCCTCGTAATGGGCTAAAGGTTTTTAATTTGGCGGGCTTCTTAGGGTCAAATTGAATGAAATCGTAGTATTCAAGGCATTTTTTGACCTCAGAACACCAAACTCGATAAGGGTGATATTTCCGCGCTCCAAAGGGATAAGCTCTTGAGATTTCCTGCTTTAAGGCTCTGAAATTTACGGGTCGTTCGGGATGGGCTTCAAGATAGAGTTGGATAACTTTTTCGATCCTTGCCCTTGCCTGTTCTCTCCAATTGGAAGAGCGTCGGATGTTACTTTTCATCTAAGAATTGTCCGAACGCTTTTCGATGTTTTATCTCCTCTCCGTTTAACAGCTCGATCGCTGCGTCTGCTGCTTCTATGGCTTTTTGCGCTGCCACCCAAGGAACGTGGTATTCGGAGGTATATCCCGTTAGAGCCATGCCGATGAGCCATTCTCGGTATGTGATGCCCTCATTGCCTATCTCGCCACTAGCATCGCAGTGGGCAAAAGTTCGTTGTCGTCCTATGTTCATGATTGTTTCGGCGTTTAGCCTTGAGTGTTGTTGAATGGTGATCGCTCCTCTCGGTCGATCGCTCGCCTTTTATCATAGTCAAAGTATATTTTATTGTCAAGCGACGATAAAACTTGCTACTTTTCCTCAGAATTCGCTAAAATCAGGGTAGTCAAATGACATTGAGGTGTGGCATGACAGACTCCAACGAAAAACCTAAAATTCCTCTAGCGGATTTTCTCGATCGCATCCGAGGTCGAATGAGCGTTGATAGTTTTTGTGAGGAGCTAGGGGTTAACAAGTCAGTTGTTGACAACATTAAACGCGGAAGATCTCCTCAACTTGAAACGCTAATGCCACTTTTAAGAGGGCTGCTCGAACAGAAAAAAACGACCCCTGTTGAGGTTTTGTCTATTCTTTTAGGGGTAGAAGATGAGGAGATTAAAAATCTTGACCAATTCTTGGAAGTTGATTTTTCAGCTATAGATATATCGGTTAAACGGGACTATTTTAAAGAAAAGATAGAAACGCTAGCTCGAGAGTTGGACTCCAACAGCGAAAAAATAGAAACGCTTTGTAAAAGCATTCCCGAAATTGTTAGTTTAGCGGCGGAAAATTCTTTTGCTAAACAAAAGATTCAATCAATTAAAGAGTCACTAGAAAATCTTTGGACTCAGTGGGAAGGGAAAAAAGTCAGGCTTGTTGATTCCCCCGCTCGATATCGTTCGCTTGATATCGCGGGGGGAGTTTATTTGGTTTTAGAAGGTCGAGAGTTGGATTCTCAATATGAAGTTAAAGTCAAACTTTTCCCCCACGGGGATTATTTAAAAGAAGGTCTCAAATTATCTGTAGAGTTGGGGGATGAGCGCGAGACGCTTGTTGCAGCGAACAAGAGTCTTAGTCTTAAAGAGCTAAATTTAGCTATGCGTAAAGGTGACATTCTTGATATTGTTATAGAATGTGAAAATCGGATTTATCGCAATCGTTTTCAATATTGATGCTTCTCTCAATCAATAATTCGGATAAAGAAAAATATCATTTCACATGGCAGGGAACTTTTCGTCATGTGGGGACTTTAGCTGATTGTTCCCAACTTCTAGAGTCTCTCAGGCTCTGGCAGGAGGCATATCAGGATTTTTTGGTAGAGCCCGCCCGAGGGAAGATTCAAGTTAATCTGAAACTCAAACCGCCCGAACAAGAACTCCGCGAAACTTTTACCGAGATGGTTTCTCAACTCGATCGCTGGTTGAAAAGCTCGGAAGATTTCTGGCAAGCATCCTACCAAGCGATTCAGGAGCGCGATCGCGATTTAACCTTATGTTTAGATCCTCAAAGTCCCTTGGCTTTGTTGCCGTGGGAGTCTTCTTTTTTAGGAGAAAACTATCGCATTAGTTACTGTTCTCCTAAGTTTTCTAGAGAGAATAACAGCAAAAAGGGAGAAGGAATTTTAGCCGTTTTGGGGGATATGGGCAAGGACGATCGCCCCATTCTGGAGAAGTACGGGGCGGAAATTCTCCAAAATCCCAATATTGATGCTCTCTGTCAGGCTTTGCGTCATGGTGAGCAATCGCTTGTTTATTACGGCACCCATGGCGACCATGAGAGCTTGCATTTTGGGGAAGTTATTGCAACTTCCCGACTCAGAGATGCTCTCCGCGAGAGTGCCAAACGAGGTACGAGAGTGCTTTTTGCTAATTCCTGTAATGGCTCGGGGTTGGTCTGGCTGGATTTACCCCTCAGTGCCTTCATCGTCTGGAAAGTGCCGGTGATGGATAAGATCGCTCGGGATTTTGCCGAGTTCTTTTTTGAGGCTCTCGAGGCTGGCAATTATGTCGAAGCGTTCTATCAGGCATCCTCGCGGATAGCCGACAAGCACGATTCGGAAATTTCTGGTATTTCTACCTTTGTTCAATTGTGGATGAGGCCAGAGTCACCAGTCACCAGTCAACAGTTATCAGTGGGAAAACTCGTGGGAGCGGTCTTGGGGAGTGGGTTTGGGACGCTTGCCCGGTGGAAAACAGCGATACCCGTGGCGATCGTTCTGACTGTCCTCTTCTTCCTGAGATTTCCTGTTGCTCGGGGGGTAGGGAGAATGGCGGTCAAAATTGACAAGGCGGGCCATGTCAATTGGGCTTCCCGTCTCTACGATCTAAGCTCTCTCTTGGATAATGGACATGGCGCTCCTTTCTATAATCGTGCTTCTCTGGCTGAAGATAGAGGGGAAACTGAGGGAATTGTTGAGAATTATAGAAAATCGGCAGAGCGGGGATATATTGATGCTTTTGTAATGCTTTCACGAGCGCTTTTTGAGAGAGAAAATTATCGTCAAGCTATCTTTGATGCGGAGAGATGTATTGACGTTACAAACCAAAAAGATATCAATAAAATTTGGAAAGAAGACACGCTAATTCTTTGTCATACTCGAATTGCGTGGAGTTATTCCCGCCTAGGACATACCGAACTCGCTTTAAATCCTATGCAAGAAGCATTAAAGTTAGTTGGCGACAGAAGAGAAAAATACTACTTCGATGCCTATTGTGCTGCGATTGAAATCTATTCAAAAACAGAAAACAGGGAAGAAGTAGTCAACCATGCTCAAACTATACTGGATATTCAAGATGAAGTTTCAGAAGAAAAACGTAACAAAATCTATTGTTTTAATCTTGCTCGTGCCGTTTTTGATGGGAGGAGCAAATCCACGTTGTAACCCAGAAACGAGGGTTTGTCCTAGTGACCGACCTCGTTTTTTTGACAATAATATCGATTATCCTTTACTGTTTAGTCCTAGGAATTCTAACATCTCTGGTTCTTTTTCTTTGATTCTGAACAAACCTTTATGGGCTGAGTGGGTTGAGGTGAAAGGAAATCTAAATTATTCGATCGTATTCGTAAATCTGGATACAAACGAAGAATGGATAATGGAGACAACGGACACTCAAATCAAGATCCCCCAGCTCTCATCAGGGCGATACGCGATCGTGGTTTTTACCGAAAGTGGAGAGCGCTCATCATCCCTAGAAAATAATACTTTCCTGACTTTTGAAGTGGCTGGCGAAGAAGAAAAAGCAGTTATTGCTGAAAAACTAAGAACTATCCCCTCGGATTTAAGCACTGATGAAATTGTTGATAAAAAGCTAGAGATATGTTTAGAATTCAACCTATTGGTTGAAGCGATCGAGTTACTCAGAAGGCTTCCTCGTCTCTCTCAAGAGCAACAAGAATTATTGAGAAATCTGTATGCGGATATTGGCCCAACTATGGGAAACCAACCAACCCCAACCCTGCCCAATAATAGGGATGAGAATAATGGGGATATTTTTTGACAAATTCCAGTTTCGCTAATCTTAAGGCTTTGGCTTTAGGATGGCTTTCAAGGTGTTTGTAGAATAATTCCATCAATAAAGCCGTTGCACCATCATTTAATCGCCACCGAGAAGCGATCGCGCTATCCACATTCGTTCTCGCTGCCAATCCTGCAAATGCCATCTCTCTCCCACCTCCGTCGCGTGCCGTATCGCAACCGCTTAACACTAATAGTTCTATTGATTGTTGTTCGGTAAGTCGGGCAAATTCTTCAACTGTTACTTCGGTATTGTAGAAGTTTAAGGTATTGTAGGTGGCATGAGTCGCTAGATGCACGATTTGAGCTGGATATTTTTTGATTTTATCGGGGGTAAATTGTTGGTTGAATAAGAAATTTCCCGTTCGATATTTTGCGATTGAATCCAATTCTCTTTGTACGAAAGGTAAGGGAGCTAAATTAGAATCGGCGAACTCAGTTGCTCCCATTGCCAGCACTTCAGCTTGATTTAAAGAATTGTGAGAACTCTCTATTAGAACAACCGATGGGATGGTTGCGAGGTTATATTTCTTGATTAACCAGTCTTCGTTATCTAGTAATGCGGCAACCGGAATATGTCGCAATCCGTCATCCAGAGAAAACAGGATAGTGTCGAGTCCTGTAAGTTCGTCAGCGATGGGAGAAATCAACATATCCGAGAGATTTTTCCCATTAAACGGGAGATTTGAATTTGCATTTCCCGTAAAGAGTTCTACCTGAATTTTTACTTTCCAATGATTTGCCTGTACGTTCTTGACTACGGGATCGCGATCGCGCCTCACGACCCCCAATCTCAACCCTTCCGCCTCCCACCAGACATAAAGGATGGCGGTGTTCTGTCCGGTCGTCTCAAAGATTGTATCGAGAGTTCGCCGTATTTCGGGAAAGTCGATCGCTTCTCGATCTTCAATTTCGGGGTAGGTTTCGAGGTAGGTTTGGGTGAATCGGTTCTCGATCTGTTCTATAGCTTGGATGGGATTGTTAAATGTAGCGATCTGGGGAGAGTCTGAAGGCGCAACATCGGGAGTATTGGCAAAAAATCGGGGGAGTTCTAGGTCAAAATCCACCAAATTGTAAGTAATGGTATTTGTAGTTTGTCCTGCGATTGTTAAGGGTAAATTTAGGGTGTTGGCAACTTTTTGAGCAAAATCGAAGCTCGGATCGCCCGTTGGAATGGTTGGGGTTATCGTAATGGGAGTCATCGGGATAGAAACGGGATTGGGATTAATCGGAGTAGCCCCGTAAAGCTCGAAAATAAAATTCCCTATACTCGTATTTCCTGATAGTCTATTGAGGAAAATATGCTTACTTTCTAGATAAATCGCACTCGCAAGGGTACTTTCACCTGCTCTGAAAATACCGAAATTTAGAGGTGTTCCTGTTGTTATATTTGTACTCTGAGAGATGATGCTGGCTTCATAATTTATATTGGTTTGTATCCCGTAAATGTTCAAGCTGTTTTGAGTGAAAATCGTTAAATTATCAGCATCAATAATGCCATTAATATCAATATTCCCCACTGCATCAATGTTGATTTCTCCTCCCTTGAATGTTTCTCCTGTAATTCTTGATTGAGATGTCAGAGCGATCGCACCGTTCCCTGTCGCGCCAGTCGTGCTGATGTTTCCCGTGGTGATGTTTTTACCATCTATTGTGACATTTCCTCCTTCTCCGTAAAAGGAACGCACGTCAATACTACCAATGTTGATATTTTCCCCTGCTACCAACTCCACATTTCCTCCCGGATTGCCAGATGTCGAGAAGTTTACGCCATAGAAGTCAACGTCTCCTATGTTGCCGTTGGGGGTTCGGATTATCGTATTTCCGGATTCGTTGCCAAAATTTATAATTGCCCGATGCCCGGTAAAATCTCCAGTGGTGGAGTAGACTTCAAAATTTCCGGCACGATCGCCCGGTAGCATGATGCGATCGAATATTTCGATATTGCCCACGGCAGTTAATTTGACGTTTCCCCCATCATCTCCCCATCGTCGCAAACCACTCGCCTCTATCCCTTGGATGGTGAGAGTTGCTGCTGAATTGATATCAATATTTCCTGCTCCTCCGGCTCGGGGTAGAGGATTCGTGTTCAATGTTCCTGTTCTGATTTCTCCTGCTCCGTTATTAATTGCGATATTCCCGCCATTGGTGGTGAGGTTGCCGGTTGCGATCGCTTCTCCTGCATTTAGGATGATATCGCCGCCGTTGGTGGTGAGGGTTTGGGCTTGGATTGAGCCGGGGGCGTTGATTTCTGCTGAGCCGTTTGCCTCGATCGGGCTGTTAGCATAGACTCCGCCAGTACCATCAAGACCCGCTTGAACAAAGAGATCGGTTGGCACAGTTAATTTACCGTTGTCCAGTCCGTTCATGATAACGATGTCATTTGAAGCAAAAATGAGGACTGCGCTGGCAGTCGAATTTTCGATTTGTGCTTGGGTGTAAGCAAATGCTGTCCCTAAAGACTCCCCAAGTGTGGATTCGATCTCCGCAATTTGAGCGGGACTTAAATCACCAACTTGTAAATTACCCGGCGTAACGAGGAGTCTAGATGGGTCTATGACCCATGTTCCCCCTCTACCTTGCGGTGCGAACAAAACCGGATTGCCCGTAAAAATCAGCGCTTCTTTGCCAGACGTTTCTATAAAGCCGCCATCGCCGCTATTAATTCCGCCGCGTGCCGAAATAAACGCATTACCTGCATTGGTGGCGAGATTACTCCAAATAATAATTTGTCCGCCGTCTCCTTGGTCGATCGCGTCGGCTCGAATGGTGCTGCTGTCGGTGATGTTGGTGTAGTTTGCTGTAGGGAGCTTTCCGCGCCCCAAATAGTCGCCACCGATGAAGATATTGCCGCCGCCCAATTGTCCCGAAGCATTCAAGTGTCCGTCTACATTAATGGTCTCGCCAAGAATTGTGATTTGCCCACCGATGCCTTTTGCATTGCTGGCGTTCGTCGTTCCCGAAATATTCGTTGCGCCCGGATCGCCCGTTAGCAATCTTGGAATATCCAAAGGAGAGATGTCAGGGGCAATGCGATCGCGAGGCAATTCCAAATTCAAGAGATGCCCCGGTTTGCTCAACCTCACCAAGTTTTCCCCCGGTACGGCAGAGATAATAATGTTCGTTCCTTGCAATGTTCCGGTACTGGTGACGCTGCCACCGAGCAAAGTGAGATTTTGCGCCGTTAAATTCCCGTGATTGACGATGGCTGCGGGTTGCTCCAAGTCAAAGGCAAATTGAGTGGGATTGCCGATGAGACTCCGGTAGTTGTTACGGCCAAACGCATCGAACCAACCAGTCCCCCCGAAACCGATTCTTGTTGCTGTCGTTGCTGTAAAATCCCCCGGTACATTTAAGCTGGCATTTGCACCAAAAATTATGCCAGCCGGATTCATTAGAAAGAGATTAGAATTGCCTCCCGCTACTTTGATTAAGCCATCAAGAATTGACGGATGCCCTCCCGTAACTCGTCCTAAAATATTGCGAATACTGGGGGCAGACAGAAAATTGGCGACTTGTCCGGCACTGACTCCAAACTGTTCAAAACTGTGAAATAAATTTTGCCCATCTCCCGACAGCGTTCCACCTTGAATGTTAATTCGGTTTCCGTCGATCACGACTGTCGTTTCCACGCTGTTGGCTTCCGGAACGATGGGAGACGCGATTGTAAAATTCTGCCTTAGCAAAATCGCTGAAATTGCTAAGAAAATCTTGGATATCCAAGATAAGTAGGGTAATCTGAACGAGGGGACTGAGTTCGCGTTCATTATTATTTTTCAGGAGCGAAATGGGACGCAAATTACACAGACTGTTGACTTCTATAGTATCAGGATTTGGATACTTAGGATTATTATTCTTTAATTCTAAACCTGTAGAAGCAGTTACGATTAATTTTTCGGTAACTAATAATTTATTGGATATTAACAATCTGGGACTAGATATTACTGGCTCTGGAATAGTTGATTTTTCTTCTGGAAGCCTCGGTATTGGTGATAATGGATTAATCGATGATGGAGAATCAATTACTTTTCTTTTCACTGATGGGCTAGCCAATTTGGTAGGGACTTTCAGCACTGTTTTGACTTTAGATACCGGAGGTTCAACTCCCGGTGCTGGAATGATTGAAGCATTCGATATTGATGGTATAAGTTTAGGAAATGTCAATATTAGTACGATTGAGCCTCAGATTAATGTCAGCAATTTGTTTGGCAATCAGCTAATTTCCCAGTTTACATTTACAGCAGATTCGTTAGGTGGAAGAAATTTTGCAGAGATATCCTTTGAGCCTGTTCCCACTTCGACACTAGAACCATCACTTCTTTTAGCTTTGAGTGCTTTAGGACTTGCAGGAATTAAAGGTTTAAAGCGCAAAAAACACTGATACAAATTTTATTAAACTTCAAGTTTAGTCCCCCGATCGCTTTGGTTTTTAACGCCGATCGCGTTCTAAACGATAAGTTGCTTTCTCCCAGTACCATTGCTCAGATTGACCGGGATTGAGCCGCTTTTCATGCTCAATTAAGCGTTGTGCCGTGGCAATGTCACCTTGTAACATTGCCAAGAATTTTTCTCTGTAGGGGGTATTATGCCTATGTCTTCGACGCTGGCGGCGTTTTGGTCGAAAACCAGAGCGTTTTAATTTTGCTTGGATATAGAGGAAAAGCAGAAATAAAAATGCAGGCGATAAAGCTATTATGAGAGCAATCATGATTTCTTTCTTTACCGGATGTTATCACAGAAGGAGAATCAATCGGCTTGCTGCAAAGGCTATAAATGCAACACCAAGTTCAGCCTCAAGAATAGTCTCCCCGATTGCTACCGTGATATTTGCGTCTTTCTTGATTGACTCATTATTCTTCTCCCATTTCGGGAGGTAATTCGTAAAAATCTTCAACAGGTTCTCCTAATTCTTCGTTGTTTAGGAGTTTGTGAAATAGCTCCGACTCGGTTAAACCATACTTTCTGGCAGTGTAAGAAAGCATTTCTTCATACTCTTTTTTCCTTCTCTGGACATAGTAAGAAAGAACATTGGCGACATTTGCACGGATTGAACGATCGCGTAATCGACACATTACGAGAAACCAGTCCAGATCGTGGTCTCCCATTGAAATTCTGCCTAGGTTCAGATCTGCCATCTTTAATTTTCTCTTCCTCCAAGGATCATTTTGTTTTGTTTGGGTCAATTATCTTTAGCTTGGTTGGATTTTTCTTTTTGCTTGGTAGGGTCGTAAGCACTGGCCCGAACATTTTGCTCTAGCAAGTAACTGCATAGCCCCGCCAGAGGCCTACCTTCATCCTTAGCCCATTGCTCTAGAGCATCGTTTATCGAGTCGGGAAGGGTAATAGCGATCCGCTTTGACACTTTCTTTTATTCAAATCTACATCTCTATAATTGCACTTCTCCAACTTTTTAGCGATTAAGTTGTAACTTTACAACTTTATAGTTGCAATTTTGTATCTATTCTGCTACAGTGAAACTGCAAGCAACAAAAAGAGGTTCACGCAACCAACAATGAAAAACGCCAAAATCCAGCAATATCAAGAGATAGAGGCTGATAGCCATCTCAGCACGCAACAGAGCAAAGTTGTTGCATTGCATCCAACCGCGCAACCTGACGCAACCGAGATGCAACACGACGCAACAGAAACGCAACAAGAGATTAACTATCCCGTTTCCCTCACCGATCTCGCCAAGTACAAATCGAAGGACAAGAAAATCAGTCGCCAAGCTCTGGCGAGGAAGTTCAACGCGATCGCGGAAGTGTATGCTGATTTCCCCTTGGCTGAGAAAGTCGAGGTCAATGGGAAATGTACCAAGCGAGGACATGAGGAGATTGAAGCGTTGGAGATTTCTCCCCACTCCTTGAAAAGCTTCTGTGAGGAGCTGCGAGAGCGATTGCGAAAGGAGGCACTCTCATCGCCTCCAGCAACCACGGCAATCATTCAGGCTTCTCCCCAGAGCTACGTCATCAAGCCAGTAGGAGCATCCCCATTAGCACGGTATGACGCACAAATTGCCCAAGCCAATGAACTCGCCGAACAAGTACAGAAA
>JBFRWJ010000448.1:0-3134 GCA_051439525.1 Spirulina sp.
ATCGAGCAGGGATCGACGGTTGAAAATGTTGCCCTCAAGGCGCGTCATAGCGATCGCGGCGCAACGATCGAGTTTGTAGATGCTCCGGGGTTAACGGTGAGACAGACGGGTTTTCAAGATGAAGGCAACGACCGACAAATTTTCTTCTTAACCATTACGGCATCAGCCAATACGCCTTTGGGGGATCATTCCCTCCTCCTGAAAAATTCCGATGGTTCAGGAGGACCGCCGCGATTTGGCATGATTGAAGTCGTTAAGCAAGGTTCTTTAGGTTAGCATTGGAGAGATTGCTTCGAGCTTCCTCGATCGCTCGGGAAATTCGGAGCAATTTTGAATTGATAATTTTGAATTTTGAATTGAATGGTTAAGTTTTCTCGCCGACATTGGTTGCAAGCCACAGGAGCGACGCTAGCGGCTTGGGGAAGTCATTATGGATGGCCGTTTCAGGGAAGCGATCGGGCTGTAGCGCGACAAAAGTCTACGTTTATTTTCGATCCCCCGGGGTTTCAAAATGATTTTTTACCGGGAGAAATGCAAGCAGAACGACTTTTGCGATCGCGATGGCATGCAGAGTTGAATCGCTGGACCGAACGGGCTTTGCAAAACGAGCCTTGGAATTTTACCAACCAACCCCCTCTCACTCATTACTACAATCCGGCAAAAACAGATGTGCCTGAAGGAGCGGCGATCGTCCCCATTGCTTGGTCGTCTTATCCCAACCGCATTAAGTTTTACTATCCCGATGCGGGTCGGCGCAAGCATTGGGAGTATGCGGATAATGGACCGCCTCCGAGTCCCGATCCCGACAATTACAGTTTTAGCGGACATCGGGATTGGCAGGATGAGTATGTCGAATGGAGCGTTGTTCGCAATGAGGCGGGGAAAATTGTTAAAGTTCAGTTTACCAGCGAACCCCGAGAGTATTGGTATGCCCTGTGGGATGTTTCGCCCGAAGCGGTATTGCGCCTCTATCGGCAATTGGCTGGCGATCGCGTCGAGTTAGAAGATTTATATTTACGGGATGAGGGCGGCGATCCCATTCTCGATCCCCAAACCGGACGACCTGCCTACGATGAATTCAATCCTTGGAATGGCGAAGGGGGAAGCGCGGTTCATCTCATTGCCGAGTCTAATATTTTGCAAGGGGCAATTTTCTTGGGGGCTCAGTCTACCATTTTGCGACGAGACGAACGGGGACGCGCGATCGCCGATCCCAGTCAGTTGATTAACTGCGGTTTGCACGGGACTCCCAATCGTCACAGCGATCCCTTTATTAGCGCCATGGCCAACGATCTTGTCAAAGGTGCGGGCATTCGCGCTACCCTAAAAAATCCTGTGGGGCTTTATCTCCAAGAACCGAATTTTCGCACGTATCAGCTTCCCCCTCACGCACCTCCCGACGCGAAGCCCTCGGACTACTGGAACGTGATTCGCGGTCGCAAGCGCCAAGGGAGAGAAAATTATGACCTTATTGTCCATGCCGTTTACGAGGTTCCCCCAGAATTGGGCTTTACCGTGGGGGATATCGCGATCGAGGGCTTCCCGATTGAATATGGGGCGCAATTGGCGGAGACGATTAGTGTTGCCATTATTGTTGAAGGAATTCCCCAAGAAGAACCCGCCCGAGTGTATAGGTGTGCCAAGAAAACGAAAATTCCCTATCCGATGGTATTGCGAGAACGACCCTTGCTGAAAATTGGCGAACGCTCTCATTTAGTGATGAAGATCGAACGGGGGACGACGATTGAGAATGTTGCCCTGAAGGCCGAACATTGCGATCGCCAGACTCGGATCGAGTTTGTTGGCGCGCCCGGGGTGACGCTCACCAAAACGGGTTTTCAAGAAGAGCGAGAGGAAGAAGACCTATTTCAGATCTTTATTTTGACCGTTACCGCCGCCAGTAATGCCCCGTTGGGGTATCGATCGCTGCGGCTGAGGAAGCCCGATGGGTTAAAAAGTACGGCACGGTTGGGCGCGATCGAAGTGGTAGAGCGGGGTTCTCTGAGAACCCCAAAGTGAGAGTGAGTCCTTGGTTTTAATATTCGGATTGGTGTTGCTCGATAATGCGAGGCAAGAACAAATAAAAGCGCGCGACCAAAGATAGGGTTGCGATCGCCCAGCCGAAGGTCAATCCCCACCAAAAACCCGTTGCGCCCTGCTGGAAAATAAACCCGATGGTATAGGCGCTAACGCCACCGATACACCAATAGGAGAACAGATTCATCAACATGGGCGTGCGGGTATCTTTCAATCCGACTAGAGTTGCATTGGCGATTAGATTTAAGCCGAAAAAGAACTGGAATACAGCCACGACAGGCAAAAGCGATCGCGATACTTCTACGGTTGCTGCATTGGCTACATTGTGAATGTCTAAGTAAATCGAGAGGACGCGATCGGGAAATAATGCCAGTCCCAGTCCCATTAAACTAATTAAGACAATCCCAAACATGGCCGCGGCTGCTGATGTTTGCGGTATCCGCTCAATATCTTTCTCGCCGACGATTTGCCCGACGCGGGTGGTGAGGGCGTAGCTAATTCCCAAGGGAACCACAAACATCACTTCGGTGGTTTGAAAGGCAATTTCGTTCGCTGCTAGGGTTGCCGTCCCCAAATATCCCATCAAAATGGCCGTGATGCTAAAGAGTCCCAGATCGGCACCGTTTTGCATGCCGACGGGCCAACCCATGTGCAAGATTTCCCAAAATATCGGGCCGTCAAACTGCTTTAATCCTTTAAAGAATTGGTAATCTCGCAATTTGGGATGAATTTCCATTACGGCGATCGCGGTAATCAAATTAAACCACAATACTATCGTACTGGCATAGCCCACTCCAGCAATCCCCAAAGCGGGAAGCCCCCATTTGCCAAAAATCAGCCCGTAATTTGCCAATCCATTCAGGACAACACCAAATAACATAATTGTTGTCACGATTTGGGGAGTATTGAGACCGCTGGCAACCTTTTCCAAAATTGCCAAGCCAAAGGCAGCCGGAAAGCCCCAAACAACGGCATGTAAGTAGAGTTTGGTCAGCATCACGGTTGTTTCATCCAAACCCAGCCAGAGCAAAAAGAGGGGCATAAACCATAACAACAGCATCATGGGGATGGAGATGATTCCCGCCAACCAAAACCCT
>JBFRWJ010000449.1:0-13744 GCA_051439525.1 Spirulina sp.
ACTCTCGAGTGTATTAGGCAAAAAATTTATTGATACTTTAATGGGTGTGTTTGAGTTCGGCGGCTTTTATTAAGGTCTTACTCGAGCAGGACGGGTAAGGACTCTAATCCGCGAATAACCCAATGTACGGGATCGTTTTTGCGAAAATGGATCGAATTGTACAATCATAATCAAAATTTTGAATTGGCGTGATAATCTCCTCCCGATCCATATTTCCACGCATCCAACCAACGATGATAAGAATATTGGCTCTTGGGAAATAAAGACTTACTCAAGGGTTCGAGTTTGCTGCCAACGGGATATAAACTTGTATAAACCGCCAAATTAAGATAATGTTTTAACCAATCGAGTAATGTGGGAATGCCTACTTGTGGCAGGAGAGGAAAGACTAATTTAGGGTTGACGCGAGGTAAGGTTTTGAGTAAGCCAGAAAATTGAATCACATCTTGTAAAAATGGAGCGAGAACATCATCTCCCAATTCATTCATCACTGCAAAAACGCCACTGAGTAACTCGTTAATTTGATTGTCCGGAACTTGGCGATCGATCGCGACGCTCATGGTACGCTGAAAAAGCCATGTTACCGAGATATTGGGTTGATAGGGTTGTAATAATCTTAAGGCTTTAGAATCCAGTGCATCGGCAGTTTTCGCCTCTTCTATGCCAAGGGTTAAACGCTTTAAATGACGTACCATCGAACCAAAACCACCAAAACTGACAGGAGATTGAGAGCCACTACTATCGCCGATCGGTAAAATACGATTCCAACTCAAATGAATGGGACTATTTTGATAAGAAGGAAAGAAACCAAATAAAAATCTTTGAAAATTTAATTGAGATAATTCTCGATTTTGATATTGAGGCAGCAAGCGCAAATATTCTTCCATGAAAAACTCTAAACTAAAGCGTTGGGGATGCGCGTCGAGATAGGTAAATAAGTACGTCGTGCGCCCATCTCTGGCCGGAAAAGCTTCCCAAAAATACTGACATTGATTTTGAATGGGGGTAAAAGAAACAATCAGATCCCCTTTTTCATTCTCCGTATACCCTCGGGCGCAACTGCCGACAACCAAACAAATCCCTTCCGGTTTTGCCCCTTGCCTTGCTTGCTGTATAATGGGAGAAAAATGTCCCATTGCATCCAGCAAGAGACTCGCGCTTAAGTTTACGTCTCCAGTTCGCACCGATACGCCATCGGGATGAACGATCGCCTCAGAAAAAGAAGTCTTTTCGAGAAGTTTTCCACCGGCATCGAGAAACTTTTGTTTGAGGGTTTCGAGAAGATAAACCGGATCGACTCCAATATTGAGAATATCTTTAACCCAAATTTCTACCCCTTGATGAAATGCAACTCTCGCGGGATTGTACTCCGTCGCGATCGCGGTTTCTAATTCCGCTTCTGTCAGCAGCTCCAGTTCCAGAAAAACTTGCAATTCTTGACGAGAAATATTCCATTCTTGCGCTCGTCCCCGCAAAATTCCTCTTTCCAATAGAGCAACTTGCCAACCCCGTCGCTGCAACGCCGTCCCGATTAAAATTCCTAAAGTTCCCCCGCAAACGAGAAAATCAAAATCGCGATCGCCCAACATTTCTTGACTTTCTCTGACAACGCGAGGAATGGCAATGTCTCCCTCGCGCAAATTCTGCCAAAGTCGATCGGCATTGCGCAAGCGTTGCAACACATTCCCAGACTGTTGAGATAAAATTGTTTCCGTTAGTGACATAATTCATCAATGAACAGTAAACAGTCATCAGTTATCAGTGAGGCAAAACCAATAACCAATAACCAATAACTACAAAGGTAATTCAATAAAGAAAGTCGTTCCCGTTTCGTGACTGGTTTCAAAGTAAATTTGACCGTGATGGGCATCAATAATGGCTTTAGCGATCGCGGTTCCCAGTCCCGTTCCCCCCTGCTTTCCATAAGTGACAAATGCGTCAAAGAAGTTTTCGCGGATACTTTCGGGAATACCAGGGCCATTATCGCGAATTTCGAGGCGAATGCGATCGGAAAATTTTCGCACCAAGAGATCGACCCTGCCACCATTGCCATCAAATGCTTGAACGGCATTGATCACAATATTTTGTAAAACTCGCATGAGTTTTGTATCGTCAATCTCAATAATCACATCTTCCGGACAAAAAATGGAAAATTCGACGCCTTCATCTTGAAAATAAATGGTATTCAGTTTTTCAAAATGCTTTAACGGTTCCAAAAGATTAACCGGACGCTTGTGCAAAACCGCGCTTCCTCTCGCAAATTCTAATAACTCCTCTGCCATGGCGGTCATCCGCGTTGCTTGGGCTTGAATTAAATTACACCATTCGATAGTCTCCTCATCATCCGAATGCATTTCTCGGACCATACCGCTAGATAACTGAATGCCACTCAAAGGACTTTTGAGATCGTGAATAATCGTATTGACCATCTCTCCCACCAAAACCATTTTTTCTTTATAGGCAAGCTGCTTCACATATTGTTCCGTCGTCGTCCGAAAGCGCTGAATAACATAATGAAAGAGTTTAAGAACTACAGCACCGCGAGTATTATCGAGAATATCAATGACGATATTACGAGGAACTTTAGCCAAGGTCGCACATCCGCGCACGATCGCTTGAGCGCTGCGAGGCTGGCCGTCCAAAATCCCAAACTCGCCAAAAAAGTCATTGGGAACCGCTCGCGCAACAATTTGAAAATTATTTCCCGTAATTTGTTTTCTAAATAAAATTTCCCCTTCAAGTACCAAGTAGAGAAAATCGGGAACTTCTCCTTCTTCAAAGATAATCGTATCATCTGGGAAAGTTTCAATCTTGGCTAATTCGCAGAGTTTGGCCGATCGTTCCGAATCAAAGAAGGTCACAAATTGGTGCGCGTGAATGTCCATGAGAAATTGGCGACATTGGGATTTTAAAGACACTGCATCGATCATATCGCAATCGGTTGCTTTCGTGCCTCAAACTCTTTATTCAGCCTAACAAACTCAGAATCCGAAAATCGCTACAAATTCCTTGTACAGCAGGTTTGCGAATTGACTGGCAATGTTGCTTTCTCTATGCTTTTCTGAGAGATTATCCTCCCCCAATTCCCATCGCAGGATTTAGCTGAGGGGAGGGGTTCGCGTCTTCAATCGGAAATTTGAGGTCGAGGGAACGCGCACCAAGAGATGGTTCAGCTTGTCCAACCGCTCTGTTGGATATGCTGAGGAGACGAGGGGCTGTGGGGCGAAACGGACATCTCGCGATTCTGAGGAAACCTCAACAGAGCGATTGGATATGGCGAGGAAACCTCGCCATCCCTCGCTCTCAGAATGCGTGTCCTCTTTAGTTCGCCCCCTGGTAAGCCCCGTCTCAGCATCCCTCGACCGCTAGGGGAATTCGATGCTTCGGCATCGCTCAGCAACCCTTCGCCGGGGTCGCACCGCAATTCGCCAACAGTGCTTGGGGGATGGCGAGGACACCTCAGCATCCCTCGCGCTCATGTCCAATCGACCTGTTGAAGAGGGGAATTCCCACTCCCATTGTTAAAGTTTTGCGATCGTGCAGCACAATCTATCCGGAAAGGAGACTTTCATCTGATAATTAGAGATTAAGAATCAATTATTGAGCTTCGGTAATGTCAAACCAACACTTCGATCGCGCCTGGTGGCATGGATGCGTAATTTATGAAATTTACATCCGCAGTTTCCACGATAGTAATGGGGATGGAGTAGGGGATCTCCAAGGAATTTTGGAAAAGTTGGATTATTTGGCTTCGCTACCGATCGATGCCATTTGGATTACTCCCTTCTTTAAATCACCAATGAAGGATTTTGGCTATGATATTGCGAATTATTATGCCGTCGATCCTTTATTTGGTACGATCGAAGACTTTGATGCAGTCATTGAAAAAGCCCATGCTTTGAATTTAAAAGTCATTATCGATCAAGTTTGGAGTCATACCTCCGACGCTTATTCTTGGTTTGTTGAAAGTCAATCCAGTCGAGACAATCCCAAAGCGGATTGGTATGTTTGGGCAGATGCGAAAGAAGATGGCAGTCCTCCCAATAATTGGCTATCTATTTTTGGTGGCACGGCTTGGAAATGGAACGATTCCAGGCAACAATACTATTTGCATAATTTTCTCGAATGTCAACCGGATCTCAATTGGCACAATCTCGATGTCGTCCGCGAAATGATGAAGATTGCTGAATTTTGGTTGGATAAAGGAGTGGATGGATTTCGCCTCGATGTCTGCAATTATTATCTGCACGATCTCAGCTTGTTAGATAATCCTTCTCGGACGGAAGGAATGCCCATCCAAGATGGGATTTCTCCCCTCAATCCCTACTCGAATTTTATCAATCTCCACAATATCAATCAAGTCAAAAATATTAAGTCCCTGCGACGGATTCGCAGGGTTCTCAATAAATATCCCGGCACTATCGCCCTCGGGGAAATTGCTGCGGCTGAAGATCCCATGCGGCAAACGGTGGAATATATTCGCGGGGAAAAGCGACTTCACACCGCTTACAATAGTTCGTTACTGGTCAATGAAAAACTTACCCCGCAATTGGTGGCCTCGGCACAGGAAGACCTCTCTTTGCACTTAGAAGATGACGAGGAAGAGATGATCTGTCTGACCATGAGCACCCATGATTTTCCCCGAGCGCGATCGCGTTGGCAACCCTCCGATCCGAAGATGATTCCTGCATTTGAAAAATGGTTGATTACTTTACTGGCCTGTTTGCGGGGAATTATTTGTTTTTATCAAGGGGAAGAATTGGGACTGATGGAAACGGAGATTCCCGAAGAAGAAATGCAAGATCCTTTTGGTATTAATTTCCATCCCTACTTTACCGGACGGGATGGCTGTCGAACTCCCATGCCTTGGGAAAGCGATCGCGCCAATTGGGGATTTACCAATGCAGAACGGCCTTGGATTCGGATTGATGAAAAGTTTAATGCTTTGGCGGTTTCCGCTCAAGAGGAAAATCCCGATTCTTTACTCCATTATTTTCGTAAATTCGTGCGCTGGCGCAACCGACAACCTGCCATGAAATATGGTAATTTCGATCCCATTGAAGTCGGTCGAGATGTCCTTTCTTTTATTCGTAAAGTTCCCGATCAGCGCTTACTCTGCGTGTTTAATTTTGCCGAGCGCAAGAATGCTTATTTGGTCTCTTGTCGTTACGGACACCCGATCTTTAGTTCGGGGGTCACGAGTTTTGAAGTTACCAATTTAGGCAATGGCGATCGCACGATTGAAATGGAGCCTTTCGGGTTTGCTATCTTTGAGCGAGAATTTTAACAGCGAACAGTTATCAGTCATTGTCACGGGATAATTGCTCATTGTTTATTGTTCGTTGAAAATTGCGCCTTCAAAGGGCATCAATTTGATGTCCTTTTGGACTGTTTCGCGATCGCTTTCCGGATGGGTGGAGAGCAAAATCTGCCAAGGGCGATCGGTCAATTCGGTCAGGCTAAAATGTTGCTGGTGAGGGGACATATTCAAGAGAATGAAAATCTGTTCTTCATCTGTTTGTCTCGTGTATGCTAAAACATTCTCGTCTTGACCGATTAATGTGAGAGTCCCTCGTCTTAAGGGGGCGCGATCGCGTCGCAGTCGGATCAGTTGTTTGTAATAGTTCAAAATGGAGTGAGGATTTTGGCTCTGAATTGCAACGTTGCGAGTGGTATAATCGGGAGCAACTTTATACCATGGGATTCCCGTGGTAAATCCAGCGTGAGTTTGCCCGTTCCACTGCATGGGAGTGCGACATCCATCCCTGCCTTTATATTCTGGCCACCGCAACCGACCTCGAGGATCTCGTACCTCATCTAAGCGATCTGGAGGAGTATCGAGCATCCCTAACTCTTCCCCGTAGTAAACAAAGGGAATCCCTCGCAACGTGAGAAGTAAAGTTGCTAATAATTTGGCGACGCGATCGCTGGTGTCGGGGGTCGCATAACGTTCTGTCGATCGCGGAAAGTCATGATTGCTTAAAACGACGGTAGTGGTAACTTCACCTAAGTTTTCCTCGAAGTCTTGAATCTTCTCTCTGAATTCATTCGCTTTTAAAGAAGGTACTGTACTTAAGAGAAAATTAAAAGGTAATTGGAGTTCGTTATCATCTTGCCCGTAAAATTCGAGGATATCTCGGCTTGTGGGTACCCAAATTTCTCCGATGAGTAAGGGATCGTTGGGGCGATCGGTTTTGATATGCTGGCGCAGTTTTTGCAGAATCGGGTGATTTTCTGGGTGATTGATATTGTGAATGGGCTGTTGATTAAATTGGAAAATATTACGCAAATGTTCTGGGACTTCATCTACGATAGGATTATCTCTCATTTCCGGATCTTCCACTAAGTAATTAATGGCATCCAAACGCAACCCGGCGACTCCTTGGTTCAACCAAAAATCGCAAATCCCAAACATTTCTTGGACAACTTCCGGGTTGCGCCAATTGAGATCCGGTTGTTGGCGATAGTGGAAGTGATAGTAGTATTGTCCGGTACTCTCATCATAGCTCCAGCAGGAACGCTCGAAACCTTCCCAATTATTCGGCGGACCGCCATCGGGTTTGGGATCTCGCCAAATATACCAATCTCGTTTAGGAGAGTTACGCGATCGCTTCGATTCGAGAAAGAAGGGATGTTCGTCAGAGGTATGATTGAGGATGATATCGACAATAATTTTCAGATTGCGGCGATCGGCTTCCCGCACGAGGTCTTGGAAATCCGCGAGGGTTCCGTAACGGGGATCGACGGCAGTATGATTGCTAATATCGTAGCCAAAATCGACGTGGGGGGATTCGTAAAAGGGACAAATCCAAAGTGCATCAACGCCTAAAGCCTGAAGATAGTCTAAGCGATCGATTAAACCTCGTAAATCGCCGATCCCATCTCCATTTGAGTCTTGAAAACTGCGTAAATAGATTTCATAAAAAATTGCCTCGTGCCACCAGTTTGATTCATGCTCCATTGCACTTTTTCAATGAACAATTATCAATTATCAATGATTCACGAACAATGAGCAACGAACCCTCCTCCATCGTGGAGTCAATGAAGCGGTTTTTATATCGGGAGAGAGAACCCCTCAATACTTTTCTTAATGGTGCATTGGCATGACGCGATCGCCAATTCACCATTATCGATGTGAAAACGGGTCGGGCTAACAGTGTTTCTTTTGTGCAAATAAAGCTGTCACGCCAAAGGCAGCTAGAAAGGCCAATAAAAGCAAGGGGTCGGGGACGAGAGAATTGTTATCTATTGTAGAAATCGGTTCGCACGGGCGGGTCGTGCAAGTGACCATGTTGACTTGAAGACTATTTTCATGGAGTGTCATTTTCTTAAATTAGAAGCTTATTATAGGTTGTTAAATTAATCATGCCATTCTTCTCTGAGAAGATAAATATAGAAAACACTGATAAAATTGATGGTGCGATCGCGAAACCGCGTAAATCCCACGATTCTCTATGACAATTTGTTCGCAAATTGACAATTTATCAGAAGCGATCGCTTTTATTTTTTCTTAAGAAATATGTCGGAGGGCAGAAAAGACTCAAGAAGATTCCTCGAGAGCTGCTTTAAACGCCGCCAAACCGGCCCAACGACTATCGAGAAGGGGTTCATTCTCACCCAGAAATTGCGTCGTTCCCTGACATTGTTCGCCGCAATTTTTTTGCAGGGGCATCGCCAAACTCAACTGTTCGTATAACCACCCGTCCGGCTCAAAATGTCCCGTTGGCGAAAGGGTTTCCGAGAGATCGTCAACCCGTACCTCTCGTTCTGGAGACAAGGATTCCGTTTCCTCCTCCAACCAAATTAACTCCGTCGCATTCACCTGTAAGCGATGATTGTAATTTTGCAAACAGCGATCGCAAACCAAAGTCGCGATCGCCTCGATTTTGGCCTTAACTTCCAAATAAGTCGTGCAGTGCTTCACCTGCAAGACACCGCGAACGGGGGTCAAGGTTTCTAAATCCGCCAGAAACGTCTCAACGCGAATCTCCCGCGTTTTTTCTGGAACTGCGAGTAAATGAGGAATATAAATAGACTCCATCGGTCTTACCCAAACAACAAGGATATCAATTGCAAATGCAAATTGATACCCTCATAAAATTACCGCAATTTGACAAACAAACGGCGATCGGGATCGATGCCGCGACTTTCCGTCGTTAAATCCTCGGATTCTTTGAGAAAATTATGAACTTGTCGCCGTTCTGCCGAGGACAGGGATTTCATTTCCACTTCCCGTCCCGTTTCGCGAACGAGTTGGGACACCTCTTCTACCAAACTCCGCAATTCTTCCTGACGTTGCAGCCGATACCCGTCAATCTCTACCGTAAACGGTTGCTGATCCTCGCGATCGTTTCCAATATTGACAATCGTATTGATCAGATATTGAATCGCATCAATTGTTCTTCCTTGCTTGCCGATCAGAACTTGAATTTGTTCTGGAGATAGGTGAGATTCTTCAATCGTCAGCCAGCAAGCGCCGTCATCATTTAATTTGCCGATACCGACAGAAGTCGAGAAACCCATTAATTTTAAGAGTTTTTCCAACCACGTTTGACCTTGTTTTATTTGTTCCTTCATAATTCCTTCACTGCGAGACAAACAGTTTGAGCGTGACGAGATTCTCAATCGCTCTCTTTAACTTTCGATCTTTCTAACCCGACGGTTTTTCTTTCTTCTTAGAGCGCTTGCGCTCGAAAGGTAAGGTATCTTTGCCTTTAGCTTGTTTTTGTTGCTCTTTTTCTTGTTGTTCTACCAATTTTTGCAAATTTTCCGGTAGCGGTTCTTTCATCAAAATAAACGTTTGTGCGGTTTGGAAAATATTCGCCACCACCATGTACATTAAAACCCCTGCCGGTAGCGGAAATACTAAAAACATTCCGGTAAAGATCAAGGGAGTCAATTTGCTGATGGCTTGCTGTTGCTGGGCACTTTCATCCATTGCCGGACTCTGAGTTGCTCCTGTTAAATTTTGGCTGAGGTAGGTACTGACCCCGAAGAATAAAACCATAATCACGATATCCCAATGAATACCGCCATTTGGACCTGTCGCTCCCACCCGTCCGAGAGCGTTAATAAAGAGAAATCCCTCTCGGGAAGCCAAGCCGGGAATCGTTCCTTGTACCGTCGCATTACCCGGAGCCAGAGCAACAATCGTACCATCGGGTTTCACTTCGACATTTTCCACACCCTTCGTGACGCTCCATTGGGGTTGGAGATCGTGTTGGGGATAATCTACCGCCAAACTCTCTAAAGATAAACCTTCTGAGGTTTGAAAGCGAACTTGTTGGCTTTCTCCCACTGCTAAAACTTTGCCCGCGGCTAGGGTCGCAGCAATGGGTTCGTGAAGGCTTTCATCAATATAGATGTTTTGGGGTTTTGTCGAATAGAATTGGGGCTGAATGCGCTCGATTTGGGCTTTCGGAAGAATTTGTACGTCTACCGTATAGTTAATGTCGGTAAAAGGCGAACCTCGCAGGGTCGTAAATAATGCCCAAAGAATCGGTAATTGCAGGAGAACGGGAAAGCAGCCGGCAAGAGGATTGCCATACTCTTTATAAACGTCTCCCATCGCCTGCTGTAATTTTTGCGGATCGTCTTTATAGCGCGCTTGTAACTCCTTGACTCGCTTCTGCATGACGGGTTGGGCGATTTTCGTCCGTCTCATGCTGCGGATCGAGCCCGCACTCAGAGGGTAAACGGCAAAGCGAATCACGAGGGTTAAAGCGACGATCGCAAACCCATAACTCGGCACGATCCCGTGAAAAAAATCCAGGATCGGCAACATTATATTTGTAGAAATAAACCCAATACCAAAGTCCATGCGTTTGAAGTCCGGTCTGCTTAATTTATAGTGTTTCTCGACAGTTTTGTAACAGTTTTGTACTGTTTTCCCGGGAAGCCGTTTTCCGGGGAATTATCTTCTCGTCTGTTAAGAGAAGTTGCGCGATCGCTTTTTAGCATTTAATCTCTTCAACAGAGAGTCCGGTTTTGTCGGCTGCTTTTTGAGCGATATAATCGTAAATTTCTCGATATCGGGGCAGGGAGCGCATTTCCAAACGACTGTTATCCCGGAGGGTGACGACAATATCTCCCCACAAACCAATTCCCCGCGCGACTTTAACAATCTTAACAATTTCCGTGTAAATGATGTCCGTGCGATCGCGACCCTGCCAGCCCCCCGTTACGGAAATCCGGCGATCGGTGATGCGATAGCGCAACCACAATGCCCTGACGATAGCGGCTACGGTTAGAGGCAGACAAATTACGGTAAATCCCAGCAAAATATTTACGATCAAATCGCCAATATGGGGTCCCCCCTCAAAAAAAGATGTTTCTTTAATGCCCATGCAAAACCTCGGCTCGCGTCAATAACTGCTTTAATTCTCGCAAAAAATGTTCATATTCGCACTTTATTGCTGTAGATTTTACCCCGATCGCTAGAGTCCACCCGGCAGCAATTTCCGGTAGGAGTTCTCTCGCGGCTGCCCGAATTTGGCGCTTGATGCGATTGCGAACAACCGCTTTTTTACTGACTTTTTTGCCAATGGAAATCCCAATGCGAGTAGGCGGGAGGGAAGCGGTCTCAACGTTTCGGTCTTCTTCTTCCGTCTCGGAACTCGCGACGGTTTCGGAAGTTGGGAAGCGGGGCAAACTCCGCAGGGTTAAATAAGAACCGGAATAGCGCTTGCCGTGTTGATAAACCTCCTGAAAATCCCGCCAGTGTTTGAGTCGATGGGCTCGGGGCAATCCCATATCTGTAGGTGGGGTTAGGTTGGGGTTCGCGATCGCGGTGGACGATCGCCCTTCAGACGGCTAAACGATGCCGACCTTTTTGGCGACGAGCCCTAATCACTCGACGACCGTTTTTGGTTCGCATCCGAGCGCGAAATCCCGATTTTCTCTTCTGCTTGCGGTTCGTGCCTCCCAAAGTACGCTGGGTCACTGACTGTCTCCTTGTTTCATCTCAAATTACACAGTCTCCCATTATACCCTGTCGGTTTGAGATTTGTGGGAAATTAATCGATCGTTAAAATCCAAACCCCCACATCGGCAATTTGGATGCGCCGGGGATCCCGGAAGGGGGTATCGAGACGACCGACGGCGGGAGAGGTTTCGGGATCGCTAAAGCAACTGCTATCGGGTTGTTCGCGATCGTAATTGAGGCAGGTGACGGTATGGGCGCCAAAATAATACGTTCCCCCCTGCCAAGGATTGCGGACTTGGGAAAGTTTAATTTCGATGGGAGTTTCCCGTTCGATCGCGGTTTCGAGGGAAATATTCAAGCAGTGGTAGAGATCCCGGCGACCCCCCGGACTTTCAATGGCGTAACATTCTTCTTGTATTTCCGCGTAGGCGACTTCGGCTTGGTTGCGATAGCGATTGCCGTAACCGACTTCGATGCGATCCAAGCGAAAGCGCCCTTCATAATAATCCGGATAAGACACGATCAGTCGCGAAACGCCATTTTCGATCTTGTTGGCGGGAATTCGCAGCCGATAGCGATCGTCCCGGACATTGCGCCGCCCGTCTTTGAGGTGATAATTCAAAATATTAGAGCGATTGCCAACCCCGCTAAAGATGACCAAACCGGGATTGCTTTGGGCGAAGGTAGCGGCGGGGATTCCGGCGGAGAGGACACCGAGAGCGGCTAAACCGGAAAATAAACGCAGGCGAGGAAATTGTGACAATTTACCGAATAATTTGGAGAGAACCATGACTCTAATTGAATGGATGGATGGGAATCGGACGAGAGGCAATGAGAGAAGAAACAAATCCAGAAAAATCCCGGGCGCTCGGCAATGATCTCTAGATTGCCTCAAAGGATGAAGTTTGGTAAAGCAAATCTTTACCAAACTTAATTTTAGCAGAACTCGCGAGAAGCCTTTGCTTCATTTCGGCTTTGCTCAGTGACCACAAATCTTTGATTGAAGCGAGAGATGGCGCTTTTAAAGGCGGAAATCGTTCTGCCCCCAACACCTCATGAATCGCGAGCAAAAATTTATGATACAATCAACTGATGTAGTTGGAACACCAACTCAAGATGCGAAAACCAAGCATTTAAAAACTTCACAACCCTGGGTCAGACGGGGTTGTGCCTGTGGACGCCGAGTAAGACCAAATGTAAGAACGTTTCAGAAAACGTGCTTACGGTCGGCTTCGGCGGTAGAAGCTCCGAAGCTGCGATTAAATCTTTGATTCAATCGTCGGTACTTCACTTTATCTCTATAACGTACAAAGTCAGAAAAAGGTTTCCCATTCCCCATAAATCTATAAGACAAGTTGAAGAACGGGGGGAAAAAGCAGGGATGGCAATAGTATACAAAATGGCAGTTTATAAATCGTCCGCGCAAAATCCACGCGCTCATTTTTTAAATCGGAGCATTGGAGGACAAGAGTCGGGAAGGATCGATCGCTCGACTCGGGGGTAAAGAAAAGGCGGAAGGGTAAAGCTCGATGGGGATTTGCCCGGATAGAATGGATCGACCAATCTGCTAATTCTTTCAGTTGTCAAAAATAAGGAGTCAGTATGAAAATTGCGATCGCAAGGGAAGCAATCGAGCTCGGCGAGCGTCGGGTTGCCTCAATTCCCGATGTCGTCGCTCGATTTGTCCAGCAAGGCTGGGAAGTCTGGGTGGAGTCGGGAGCTGGAGAAGGTTCGTATTTTAGCGATGATGACTATCGTGCCGCCGGAGCCACTGTAGACGGCGATCGCGGGAAGGTTTGGGGAGAAGCCGACCTGTTGTTGAAAGTCGCTCCTCCCCAAGACCATGAAATGGAATCCCTGCGACCCGGAGGCGCGATCGTCAGCCTTCTCAATCCGTTGGGGAAGCCGGAAACCGTGCAAGCGCTAGCACAACGGCAAATTACGGCGTTTGCCATGGAGTTAATCCCCCGTACCAGCCGCGCCCAAAGCATGGACGCACTTTCCTCTCAAGCCAGTTTGGCGGGTTATAAGGCAGTCTTACTAGCCGCCGCCGCCCTGCCGAAATTCTTTCCCATGCTGACCACTGCCGCCGGTACCATTCGTCCCGCGAAAGTGTTCGTGATGGGGGCGGGAGTAGCTGGCTTGCAAGCGATCGCGACGGCACGGCGCTTGGGTGCCGTGGTGGAAGCGTTTGACATTCGCCCGGCAGTGAAAGAAGAAGTCCAAAGTTTGGGGGCAAAATTCGTCGAAGTCCAACTCGAGGAAGAGACCACCGCCGACGGAGGCTATGCCAAAGAAGTTTCGGAAGCGGCCAAACAGAAAACTCAACAAGTGATGACGGAACGGGTGGCGAATTCCGATGTGGTTATAACCACTGCACAAGTTCCCGGCAAAAAAGCCCCGACTCTTGTAACCGCAGAAATGGCGGGCAAGATGAAACCCGGTTCGGTTATCGTCGATCTCGCGGCGGAACAGGGCGGAAATTGTGAAGTCACCGAAGCTGGCAAAAACATTAATTATCAGGGCGTGACCGTTATGGGACCCACGGATCTGACCTCTTCAATGTCAGTTCACGCCAGTCAAATGTATGCCAAAAATATCGCCACTTTATTGAAATTGTTGGTGAAAGAAGGGTCGCTAAATCTCGATTTTAGCGACGATATTATCGATGATACCTGCGTCACCCATGCGGGAGAAATTCGCAACGATCGCGTTAAATCCGCTCTCGGAAGCGAAGGCGTAAAAGTTTGAACTCGGGTAATGGCGAATGGGTAATGGGTAATCGATTTTGAACTCGGGTAATGGCGAATGGGTAATGGG
>JBFRWJ010000450.1:0-3996 GCA_051439525.1 Spirulina sp.
CGATCGTACTGTACGGTATGGGGATTTTCTCTACCCCATAATTCAAAAACCAAGGTGGCATTTTGCTGGCAACAAACCGTAGAAATGCGTTCTTTTAGATCCGGCGTAACCACGCGATCGACTAAATCTTGTAAGGCTCTCCATTTGGTATTTCTAATAATAATCATGCCCCGAGTGCGAGGCAAAACAACAGCTTCTCCATCGGGTAAGTGCAAAGCTGAAAAAATAAGCGCCGTCCCGTCTAATTTCTGCGTAAAAGAAGCCGCGATCGGTTTTCTCGGCAATATAAAAGAATCTCCGGAAGTCCGAGAATAAGGAATTTCTGGCATTCCCGCTAAAAATTGTTGCGTGGGAATGTCATTAATCTTCGTTACCTCTACTTCTCCGGGATACGTTCCCCGTTTTAAGTGCATTCGACCTTGCAAAACATAGGCTTTCTCTTGATGTTTGAGGGAGGCTTTAAAATCCCGCCACTGTAGTTTTGTCATCTTTCTCCCCCATTTATTTTTGAGAATAGATTACAATTGAGAATATATTATATTACAAAATTGATTTTTTGCCAAGAAATCATTTTAAGAATCGCGATCGCAAAATTCCCGCTTGACGATCGCTTCTAATCTAGTACAATAGCATGACAGTACAATAGCTCGATAAGCAAATCACGAAAGAAATAGACACCATAGATAGTGTCACCATGTATAGTGTAATACAGATTTATTTTTTGTTATAAAACTCTAGCTGTAGCGTATTATCCGAGCTACACTAGAAAACCGAGTCAAAAATACAGGCATAAAAAATGCAACAGACCCCATCAGTAGTGACTCGTCCTTTGATTGGGACGGATACAAATGTTTTGCCAGATCGTGCCAACATCCAAGTGATCAAACGCGACGGAAGCAAGGCATCTCTGGATGTTTCCCGAATCCGCAAAGTGGTTGAATGGGCTTGTGCGGGGATGGATGTCAATCCCATTACCCTAGAAGCGGGATTGAAAACTCGCTTGCGCAATGGCGTGACGACGCGAGAAATCCAAGATAATCTCATCAACTGCGCTTTAGAGATGTGCAGTCCCGATGAACCCGACTGGCGTTATGTCGCGGGGAGACTGCATATTTGGAGTTTGTGGAAAGATACTCTCGTCTCTCGGGGCTATCAATATGGAAATTACGCGCAAACCGTTCAAACCAATGTTTGTGCCAATCTCTATAACGAGAAAATTCTCACCTATACTCCAGATGAATTGCGAGAGGCTGGATCTTGGATTAATCCCGAATGGGATACCGATTACGATTATGCCGGGGCGGTACTGTTAACCAAACGCTATTTACTCCCCGATGAATTGCCCCAAGAAGCCTTATTAACCTGTGCGTTGCTGTTAGCTTCCGTTGAAAAACCGGAAAACCGAATGCGATGGGCAAAACGGTTTTATGAAGCGATCGCGCAACGAAAAATCTCTCTTGCTACGCCAATTTTAGCCAATTTAAGAATTCCAAATGGGTCATTATCCAGTTGTTTTATTGTCGCGATCGAGGACGATTTAGAATCCATTTTTGGGGAAATTACCAACACGGCAAGAATCTCTAAAAATGGCGGCGGTGTTGGCGTAAATGTCTCTCGCATTCGGGCAACGGGAAGTTGGGTAATGGGAAAACCCAATGCCTCGGGAGGCGTGATTCCTTGGATTAAATTGCTCAACGATACCGCGATCGCAGTGAATCAGGGTAAATTTTTCTGCCCCTCAATGGTGTAAATCATTGTGAAACACTCCCTTAATTGCTGGAAACTCTCATGTTAATCATCGTAAAATAGAATCAGCACAAAACATGAGACAATCAGCAGCCAAGCAGGTTCAAACCTGAAGGTTCAGAGACTAGAAGTTTAACTTCGTACACTGTAAGCGATTGACAGTGGAAACAGGGAGAATCCCAAATATGGGATTAAGATATAGTCCGATCTATCTGGTAACAGATAGCAGTCCAAAAGGACGGGTTAGACGTAGCGACTTTAACCGAACATCAATGGGACGACGTGCTGGTGCAGTTACGGTAAGTTTAGATGTTTGGCATCTAGACATTCCCGAATTCCTTGAAATGCAGACTGAAAACGGAGATCAAAGAAGAAAGGCATATGATATTTTTCCTCAGTTAGTGGTTACCGATGAATTCATGCGTCGGGTACAAAATAAGGAAATGTGGTCTCTGATCGATCCCTATGAAGTGAAAACTAAATTAGGTATTGACTTACCGCCCTTATGGGGGCAAGAATTCGTAGCGGCTTATGCTAAAGTGGAAGAGGCGATCGCTGCCAATAAACTCGAGCTTTACAAGCAAATTAATGCGCGAGAACTCTTTAAAATGGTCATGCGATCGCAAGTGGAAACGGGAATGCCTTATTTATGGTTTAAAGATACGGCAAATCGTGCCAATCCCAACCAACATGAGGGCTATATTCCCGGGGGAAATTTATGTCAGGAATCTTGGTCGAATGTCGCTCCCGGAAAACTCGCCCATACTTGTAATCTTGACTCTCTCAATTTAGCCAATCTCGAACTGGAAGAACTTCCGAAAATTTGCGAAACGGCAGTTCGCTTGTTAGATAATACAATTGAAATCAATCACGCTCCTTTTGCTGACAGCGATGCTCATAACAACCGCTATCGAACCATTGGTGTCGGTTGTATGGGATTGGCGGATTGGTTAGCAAAACATCGTCTTTCTTACACGGATTTGCCTTCAATTGGTCACCTTTTTGAAGAGATTGGTTATCATTGTACTCGCACTTCAATGGAACTGGCAAAAGAACGGGGTGCATATCCAGCATTTGCGGGTAGCGAATGGAGTAAAGGGAATTTAATCGGTGCCAAACCTGTAGAATGGTTTGTTCAGAATTCTACCCAGAAAGAACGCTGGAGCCAACTTTCTGAAGATATCAAAAAATACGGCATTCGGAATAGCCATATTACCGCGATCGCGCCCAATACTTCCTCTTCTCTGGTTCAAGGCTGTACGGCTAGCGTATTACCCGCATACAGTCGCTTCTTTTACGACAAATGGGCAAAAGGGACGGTTCCCATCGCACCGCCCTTTATCAAGGAATACTTCTGGTTTTATCCCGAAAATAAAACCTTAGAACAAAGCAAAGTCGTGAAAGCGATCGCGACAATGCAAGAATGGATCGATACGGGGATTTCCATGGAATTATTGTTTAATTTGAATCAGGGAGTTTATTTTCCCGATGAACCCGAACGCAGCTTGCAAGCCAAGGATATTTTTGAGACCCTGATGCTAGCATGGCAAGAAGGCTGTAAAGCCGTTTATTACATTCGTACCGTGCAAAAGGACAATTTTAAAGAAGCAGATGACACTTGTTCTGCTTGTGCCAATTAAGATTGATTTAAGCCGCATCGAACGCTATTAATGTTATATTAATAGCGTTCATTTATTTTTTGCGAATCATGCCTCCTACCGCTAACAAAAATACGAACAAACGAACAAATTTAATGCCCGTGAATCCGATTTTCAATCCGGATGGAGACGATGCGATCGAAAACCGTTCGATGTGGTTTGGCAATATTACCAATCTCATGCAGCTTAACGACGTGCGCTATCCTTGGGCTGTGAGTTTGTATCAACAGATGAGAGAGAATTTTTGGGTTCCGCAAAAGCTAGATCTGACTCAAGATGTTGTCGATTACTGGAATTTAACCCCAGAAGAGCGCTATGCTTTTGATGGAATTTTGTCTTATTTAACTTTTCTCGATTCCGTCCAAACTTGTAATATCCCTCATCTAAAAGCATCAATTACCGCTCCGGAAATTAGTCTGTGCATGGCGGAACAAATTTCTCAGGAGGGAATGCACAATCAAAGCTATCAGTACATGATTGAAACGATTATTCCGGCAGAAAGACGGAATGATGTTTATGAGTTTTGGCGAACCGATCGCGTTTTATTAGGTCGTTGTGAATTCATTGCCGGTCTATATCAACAATATATTGA
>JBFRWJ010000451.1:0-5245 GCA_051439525.1 Spirulina sp.
CCATTAATATAAATGTCCATTTTGTTATTGGTTATTGGTTATTGGTTATTGGTTATTGGTTATTGGTTATTGGTTATTTGTCGATCGCTGTTCGCTGTTCCCCAACTGGTGACTGGTGACTGGTGACTGGTGACTGAAAAGACTGGTGACTGTTTCTGACTTTACGGAGTACAATTAAAGTCGTATCGTCGGGTAAGAGTCCGACTTCTTTAGGTTTTCCGGGTCGGTGAACTTCACGATTCATTAAGAAGAGCTTTCTGCGAATTTTGTCGGGATTTTTAAAATAACTGTCGTCCTGCCAAAACTGTGAAATATGACCGACCTTTTCTGATTTTCCCGGCAGCGTGCGATCGCGTGCTTCAATGAGATCGCTAACCCCATCCGTACCAATTAATAACGTATTTAACTCCTCTGTTTTGCAAGATTGTTGAATTTGAAATTGAAACGCTTGCGGACATTCTCGCTCTTCCCACAGATATTTTAAGCCATAAGCCAGATAGGGCGGTGCATTACCGGGAAACGCTAACGTTGTCAAGTCATTGTTAGATAAAATTACACCATCCCCGAGGGAAAAAATCCAAGTATTTTCAGGGGTTATTAGCGCCCCAACAATGGTAAATAGAAAATAATCATTAAGAGTTTGCCGCCAATCTCCTCCCATTGCTTTAATAAAAGCCTGCAATTGAACGAGGATATCTTGATGAATGCACTGCCAAAATTTAGGATTGCCGATCGCGGCGATCGCATGAGATTCTAAACATTTAGAGATCGTTTGAACCACTAATCTCGCTCCAATTTGAGCCCCGACCTCATTGTGTCGGCCGCTACCGCAACCATCGCAAACAACCGCTAGGGTAAAGCGATCGCAACTCAGTCCCCAGAAAGCATCTTGGTTATTGCGACCGAGACGAATATGCTCTCGTCCCGCGATCGACCCCATTGCTAGCTCGTATTGCCCTTTCATATCTTTGTGTATTCAATACGTTAAGCATAGTGTCTATTTTACGCGATGTCAAGTCAAATAGCAGCGCAGACAATTCGAGTTCTGTCCCATACAAGCATCCGAGGAGCTGTAATTGACTATTATCAAAGGGCGTATTGACCCCAACACGAACGCCAAAAGAAAAACAATGCCACCTCGATGGGTTAGTTTGCGTCAGGGAACCCGGAGGCGTATCGTGTTGGGTGTAAAGGGTAGAATGACGATCGCTGCGGTCAAAAACCCCGCGATCGAGCAAATGTGTGAGGAATAACTTATGACTTCTCCAACTACAGATTTTTCGCCGTTGTCGGTTTCAGAACGCGATCGCGTACAATATCTTCTATCTTCGGCTTTAGCGCTTCATCACGCTCCTGCTTGCCTGCTGTGCGATCGCAAAACTAATGCGCCGATTTACTGGAATGCCGAACAATTTAAGTTAAATCGCGTTACCCTTTTCCAAAGGGCGAGTTCCGCTCAAAAACGGGCGATTCTGCAAATTACCACGCGAGATATTCTCGAACGCGCTTACGAAATGGAAACCTTTGGGGTTCGCTATACCGAGAAAGCGATCGCCTGCGCAACAACGCTACAAGAAAGAACCTTATATTCAATTTTTAAAGCTGAAAATACCTACCATCTCGCGCAACTTGCGGGTTTGCTCGACCAAAAAGCAATCCGGGAATTCAACCCGTCATTTTTCCCATTTTTGACGGATTTTATTGAAGAAAATCATAGTAATGTTCTGCGATTTGTCATGCAGATTGTCTTAGAAGGATGGGAATTGAACAGTTATCGTAAATTCCTCAAAGATTGTCGGGAAGACAAGATTATTGGTTTGTTAAAAGGAATGCTGAAAGATAAATCGCGACATCATGCCATGGGAGTAACCCTGTTTAAACAGTCGCCTTTATCGGACTGCGATCGCGAGATGATCAGGGAAATTCTCGCGGAATTCCTGCAAGCGATCCAAAAACTCCCTTATCACTTAACCGATGCGATCGAGAAGGTTTTGGGCAACTTATCCACAGTGGAGAAACAACGAGCAATTGCGGAATTAGAAATCGAGAAATATAATGCCATGCAGTTAAAACGATTGCATTTTTTAATCGGGAAAGAGCGATCGGGTAAAATTCTCAAAGAACTCGAAGCGAAGGGATGTTTTCGCGTTATGGTGTAATCCAAAGGTTGCGCCTCGAGAGAATTGGGCTAAGATTGAATGAGTTCTCTGTTTCTCCGACTTTGACCGATGTTAACGCCTTCAATCTCTGCAATTATTTGTACCTATAATCGAGATGCTTATGTCGGTGCGGCGATCGATAGCGTCCTCGCTCAAGATTTGCCCGAGTTTGAAGCGATTTTAGTGGATAACCGTTCTACCGATCGCACCCAAGCGATCGTCGAAGAACGTTTGTCCGATCCCCGTCTCAAATATGTCTATGAACCCCAGCAGGGATTATCGGCAGCCCGCAATCGGGGACTTAAAGAAGCAAAGGGAGATATTCTCGCTTATCTCGACGATGATGCCGTAGCTTCTCCCGGTTGGTTGCGCGCCATTTACGAAGCCTATAAAAACAATGAAAAGCTCGGTATTGCAGGGGGAAAAACCACCCTCATCTGGCCTCCGGGCGTATCCCGTCCTCCTTGGCTTTCCGAGGAAGGGTGCGGGGTACTGGGTCTCTACGATTTTGGCGATGCACCCCTCGCCATTACCCGTCCCGATCGCACTCCCATCGGTGCCAATTATTCCATCCGTCGGGAAGTTCTCGAAGCGATCGGCGGATTTAACGTCAACTTGGGTCGAGTGGGCAAAAATTTAGTCTCTAATGAAGAAATCTTTATGACCCAACAAGCACTTAAAAGAGGCTGGACGGTCATGTATTTACCGGATGCCGCCGCCGGTCACAATATCATCCCGGAACGCATTACCCGCAATTGGTTTTTCAAGCGGAGTTGGGGACAGGGAATCAGTGAAAGCTATCGCGAACAACTGGCAAATCGTTCCGGGTTGGCTCAATTGGCCCATGGAGGCGAAAATCTAATACGCGGTCTGTATAAATCTCTGAAATATTTTAACTCTCCCTCGCAACGATTTGAAAATTTCTTGTATGCCTACGGACAGATTGCTTATCTGAAAACTTCGATTCAAGGTATGTTGTTTGGCAAAATCTCGGCAGAATAGAAATTGTCGGATTGCACAATGCGATCGTATTGGGTTAGAGGATTGTCAAATAGGTTTCTTTAGATTGGGACGGTAAAACTTTTAAAGTTTGGTTTTGTAAATCTGGTTCAATTCCTAATGCTTCCATAGGAATCACACCCAATAGCGGGTCTGTCCCGCCAGGCAATTCTAAACACTCAAATGTTCCTTCTCGCCCCAATAAAGAAATTTTGGCATCCTGAAAAATTCTGGCTTGACTCAACCCGGTTGCTGTTGTCACGTCCACTTCTTTGAGGAGTTTGAGTCCGAGAGCGGCGATCGCATCGGCAGGCAAACACAGCGTTGTTGCCCCCGTATCCACCAAGACATTTTTTAAGGTAATGGAACGTACCCGATCGGCAGGAATTAAGCCATCTTCTGCATTAGCTTGGTCAATGCGGTTTGTTATCGTTAAGGTTGTCAGAATTTTTCCCATCAAAGAAGCGGCGAGAGGACTCACGTTAGACCCGATAGGGTTAGCGGGAGAGGAATCGCCGCCAATAGAGGAAACCGAGCGAAGCGAGTCCTTAATTAAAGGTGTATTCATATCCGTCTGCATGGTGAATAGTTTGTAAATATTTAGGGTGAACATCGAAAGGTTTATTTCCTGTTGTAGAAAGCCGAAAACTCGGTCTGAATCGAATCGCAATCCGACCAATATAGTTACCTGCATATTTTCCTTTTGGGATTGAGGCTTTGACAATATCGCCAGTTTGGAAACCTTGAAAAAATTTAGCTTTAGGCGCGTGGGCTTTGGGAAAACCGTATTTGTCGGGACGGCATCGCTGTCTTGTTCCGTGACCTTTAGCTGCAATAAGAAGCGGTTTTTTGGCCTCAACAATTAACTGCTCCGGAGTCGATTTTCCGACACAAGCTGCATCAAGCCAATGAGCTTTAGAGAGATTCTTACGAGTGCGATTAAATTTGGTTAATCCTCCCGTTCCTACCTCGACAGGCAATCCCGTTTTATTCAACTCTTCATACAGTTTACAGCGAGTTGAATTGACCGCAGCGCTATCCGCTAAAGGTCTCTTCGCTTGTCCTAATATTCGTTTGAGAATATGGGACTGACCTGATAGAAAATGCTCGATTTCTTGGTTGCCTTTTGCTTGATTACAAAGACGGCACGCCAGAGTTAAATTATTAACTCGATTACTTCCTCCCTTTGATTTTGGCTGAATATGCTCGACTTCTAAGGGAACATTTTCTCTGCCACAGTAAGCACATTTTCTCTTCCATTTTTCGAGCAAATACTCTCTTACTTCGTACCCAAACAATTCTCCTTGCTGATATTCAACACCGGAGATTTCTGGATTTTGCAGTGCTTGAGTGTCGAATCGAACCAACTCTTGAGAAATTCCCGATATCGGACAGATTCGACATAGCCGTTTAACCCAAGTCAGGATGTTGTTGACTCTCGACATTAAACTCGGAGCAAGCCAACCGTCAGGACGTTTCCGGTTAAGAAATCTGGGTTTTCTGTACCGAGTCTTCCGGTTTCTTCGGGAACGCCTCAACTGTCTTCGTGAAGTTAAAGCGTCGCGAATTTGACTCCCACGATGGGTCAGTTCCGCACCCCAGATAACTCGATTTCCTTGCAGGATTGCCAAACCCGTTGTTTTTGAGCCGGGATCTATTTTTAGCTGACAATCGTTTGTTTCTCCTCCCTCTACATCCTGTAGAATAATGGTAAATGGAAATCGCTTAAATACCCTAGCTCGTCCGTTTTTAAGCAATTTTCTAGCTCTGGCGGGATGAGTTGGGTTTAACGGTCTCTTGTTTTTATCTAATACAAAAACTCGCATGAGTTAACTCCTGAAAACAGGGTAAAGTCGGCCTCGACAATGTTGTCTGAGCTTACTAGGTTAACAACACTTCCTTAACTCCTTATGGATGTTTAATTGTTAACGAAAGAGCCGAAAGCTGGCACGCACTTACGGGTTTCTATCGGGTAAGGTTTGGGAATCGCTTCCCGCTCCTCCCCTAAGAACCGTGCTTGACAGTCTCCCATCACACGGCTCAAGCCTTACTTCAAGCCATTAAACTTGGGTTTGAATGTACCTGCT
>JBFRWJ010000452.1:0-3802 GCA_051439525.1 Spirulina sp.
TTGAGAACTTGGCGATCGATGCGATCGCTAATTTCTTGACCGAGATCGACAATCAAATCCCCAACGGCTTTTTGTCCGCTTCGATAGGAAAGATAACCGACTAAACCTACAGTTCCCACAATTTGCACGACAAACGGTACGATCAAAACCAATCTCAGGGGAGATCGACGGGTAACGCGAGTCGCGATTGAGTTAAATAAACGCATCGAGAGAAAATTGAAGCAGTCTTATTAAATTTAAACTAGCGTATTTTCATGATCTTTGTTGGCAAAAAATCTGTAATTTTGCGGGTTTTAGCGTAAAGATTCAGTAAAGAGAACCCGAGAAATACTAAGATTGTGTAAAGTAACAGTTTGTAAAGAGAAATCGGGAATTTTTTGCTCCAAGTCTTTCTGGAAAAATTCAATCTTTCCAGAAAGACTTGACGAATATCATAAGATATTTGCTTTGTCAAGAAAGAGAGAGTAGGAATCCCTTCAATTCAAAATTCAAAATTGTGACCATTCTCCATTTAGGAATTGGAAAGTAAATTGAAAATCGCATCAAAGCGCAGTTTTTTGGTTAAATCGGCTAGGGTTTGTGCTAATTCTGGGTGTTGGGGTTCGATCTCCTCGACTAATCGCAGAATGCTCTCATCATCCAATCGGTTAGCGGCTTCTTGCAGTCGGTTTCTCCACGTTTCCGGTAGAGTTTCAAGGGCGGTTCGCGTCTCTTCTTCAGAAAGGGTAACAACGGCAGGTTTTGGGGTTGCGGGTTGTTTTTCTTCGTAGATATAGCGCACCCCTAAGTGTTTGGCCAGTTTCTCGAAAATCGTCGAGGCACGGAAAGGCTTGCGGGTGAAATCATCAAAGTGGGAGTTCGCGATCGCGGCGCGTTCTTCTTCTAAAATACTCGCAGTAATGGCAATAATGGCAGGAGCCTGACCCTTCAGAGTGGATTTAATTTGTTTATTGGCTTCATACCCATCCATAACGGGCATTCGCAAGTCCATAAAGATAAGATGGGGTTGCCAACTGTCGCACATTTCCACTGCTTCTGCACCGTTGCAGGCTTCTTTCAATTCAAACCCCAAAGGGGCGAGGAGTTTGACCAGTAATTTACGATTGGTTTCGCGATCGTCGGTAATGAGAATGCGATAGCGGGGTTGGTCGGGTTCGAGAGCAATGACCCGGCGATCCGAGTCGCGGCTTTCGATCGCGCTCTCTTCAACGGGAGTGGCATCAATACTAAACTTAAAGAGCGTCCCTTGAGTGGGTAAAGTTTCGACAATGCGATCGCCCTCCCGAGTCGTACCGGGAGTAAAAGCTTTTCCGCCACTAATTACCGTAATTTCTCCCCCCATCATTTCAATAAACTTGCGAGCGAGAGGCAACCCCAACCCCGTCCCCTCTCGCGCATCAAGACCCGATTGAGTTTGTACGAAGGCTTCAAAAAGTTTGGGAAACTCTTCGGGATCGACTCCCGCACCCGTATCCTCAATTTCAAAATGAATTTTGTTATTGGTTATTTGTTGTTGGTTATTGGTTATTTGTTGTTTGTTGTTAGTTGTTGGTTGTTGGTTGTTAGCTGTTTTCTCATTGATAATTGATAATTGTTCATTGCTCATTGAACTGATTCTTAGTGCAACACCACCTTCAGAAGTAAATTTAATCGCATTGCTGAGGAGATTGACGAGGACTTGGCGCAGTTTGAGGAGATCGCCCCTTAAATAACGGGGAACGTCTTCTTCTCGCTCGAATAATAGTTGTAGTCCCTTCGCTTCGGCTCGCATTTGGAACATATCTTCTAATTCGTCGAGGAACAAATAGAAATCGAAATTACTTTCATTGAGAGTCGTGCGTCCGGCTTCAATTTTCGATAAATCTAAGACTTGGTTGACCAGTTCCAGCAAATATTCCCCACTGCGACTAATGGTATTGACATTCTCTTGTAAATCGGAAGCGAGGCGCTGCGATCGCGTCAGCAGTTGAGAAAAACCGAGAATGGCATTGAGAGGCGTTCTCAGTTCGTGGTTCATGTTAGCCAGAAAAGCGCTTTTGGCTTCGTTGGCGACTTCGGCAGCTTTTTTCGCCTCTACCAGTTCCACCGTCCGCTCTTCCACGCGCTGTTCTAAGGTTTCAAAAGATTCTTGCAACTGTCCGGCCATCGCATTAAAGGCTGTGGCCAATTGTCCCACTTCATCGGCGCGATCGATCTTGACCGTCTTATCCCATTGTCCTTTGGCGATTTCTTTGGCTGAAGCGTTTAAAGACTGGATCGGCATGACGATCCATCGTGAGGTCAGCCAACCCAAGCCGACGGCAAGGACAAAAGCAGCACTGCACAATAAAATCGTATTGCGCGTGTTGGCTCGGATCTGCCCCATAAAGTCCGATTCTGCCACCACCAGAACCACCAACCAATCTAAACCCAGTTCGTCTCGCCATGGCGTAACCCGCACGAAACGGCGATCGCCTTGCCAGTTAAATTCTAGTTTTTGCAGGCTGTCGATCTGGCTGATGTCGGGAAACTCTTGCTGCAAAAATCCCGCCGTTGCTCGAACCAGAGGATCGCTGCTGTCCGTGGCTTTCAGGCGTTGGACTTCCTCATCGACGAGGGTATAGGGGTCTTCTTCGCTGGAACTGGCAACAATTGCGCCATCTCGCTCGATAATAAAGATTTGGGCGGAGGGACTAATTTCTAAATTTTGTAAAAAATCTTGAATGCCATCCAAGAGAAAATCAACTCCGAGAATGACCCGGAGATTATCATTTTCATCGTAGAGGGGGTAAGTAATGGGAATGGATAAAATTTCCGGAAATTCGTCCCAAGAAAAAATCGGATTCCAAGATAACTGCCCCGTTTTCAATACGTCCTCGTACCAGTCTTCCTCGAGGGGGTTGTAGTCGTCAACAAAAACCAACTCGGTTCGATTTCCTTCGCTATCGACAGTGTGACTTTCGGTTTTCCATTGCGTTTGTGGCGTTCGCTCGTCGATGGAGATGTCTCGGTTTTCTCCCCACCACCTTCCCGCTCCCCAATATTCGCCGGTTGGTAGGGTCAGGTCAATATAGCCGACATCTTTAAAGAGCTGTAATTGTCTCCAAAAGTATTTTCGGGTGACGGCAAGATTATCCAAGTCGAGCAAGTTTAATTCAACGGCATTGGCATTCATCTGCACCAGTTCGACAGGAATCGCGAGATACTTATCGAGTTGTGCCGCAACGACGCGATCGGTTTTGCTCGTTAACTGTTCCACCAAATCGTTAACGGCTTGCCGACCGGAACGATAAGATAAATAACCAACGATTCCCACCGCCGCCGTAATTTGCACGACAAAGGGAACGATCAAAACCAATCGCAGGGGCGATCGACGAGTAACTTTAGCAGCAATTGAGTTCAACCAGGGCATCGCGAACAACTTTGAGGAGCATTACTCTATCAAAGTAACCCAATTTTCTTCAATCTGTTGGCAAAAAATTTGTAAATTTTCCGGTTGTGGTGTTAAGGTTAGATGAAGAGAGCCAAAGAAATAACAAGATTGTGTAAAGTAACGGTTTGTAAAGGGAAATTCTCGATTTTTTTGCTTTAATTCTGGATGATCGCAGCGATCGAAATCTACGAGATTATGACAATATCTTGCTCGAAATGGCTGAGAAAACGGCGATCGCGTCCTTATTTCCGCAGTCTAGAAAATCGCTCCATATCATAAAACATTTTTTTTGTCAAGAAAAATAGGACGGGAGAAAAATCTAAAAAACCCGTAAACCCCGATCTTGTCAATTTTCAGGGGATTGGGGCATTCTAAAGATAAGCACACAGC
>JBFRWJ010000453.1:0-4824 GCA_051439525.1 Spirulina sp.
GGGGTAATAGTGGTGGAAGCAAAGATCGCATAGATAACGGCGGGATTGATTCCCGTGCGTTGTTTGATACCTTGCAGAGTTTTTTGAATTTCCTCTAAGGTGAGATTGCGGGTTTCATCAAGATCGAAATAGGCTTCAAAATCTTCAGTAAAGGGTTCGTCAATTGTTGTTGTTACTCCCCCAGTCACATTAAAAATCCGAAAATCTCTCGCGCCTGCATTGCGCTGTATCGTTACATTCGTCGTGTAGAACGTCACTGGCACGCATCCTTCGATCGCGAGCAAGGCGATCGCAAAGAAATGGTCTGCGGGGTTTTAAACCCCGCAGACCATTCGATCTGGCTTTGCAGATTTCTGCTTCTGAGACTCTTGCTTTTTAGCCGACAGTACAGTTTCTACAGCGTTTGTTAGCGATCGGTATAGATCGCGGATTCATCAACCCGGTCGTCAATAGGAGGATGTACGTAATCTTCCTCACCTTCATGATGTTCGGAAAACGATCCTTTCGGTTCTTTGAGGACAAACCAACAGAGGAAAGCGACAATCATTCCCGTCACTCCGAGGGTTTGGAAGAAAATGCGATTTCCTACCGCACCTTCGGGTAACAAACTGAAGACTGTTAAGTAAGCAACGGCTCCAACATTTCCGTAGGCTCCAACATTCCCAGCAATTTGTCCGGTAATGCGACGCTTAACCAGAGGGACGATCGCAAAGGTAGAGCCTTCGGCTGCTTGCACGAAGAAAGAACAAGCCATGGTTAAGAGTACGGCGAAAGCTAACATCCAAGCTCCCGTTACGGCACTCATCAGCAAATAACCGATCGCCATCCCTGCGGTCAATACAGCCATGGTATTTTTCCGGGATCCCAATTTATCGGAGATCAAACCGCCCCCGGGACGGGACATGAGGTTCATAAAGGCGTAACTCGCGGCAATCATCCCGGCGGCTTGTTTGCTCAGATCGAAGGTTCCTTCAAAGAAGGCGGGTAACATGGAAACAACAGCCAGTTCCGAACCAAAGTTAACGATGTAAGTGAGTTCGAGAATGGCAACTTGAGAGAAATTATAACGATCTTCGGGGGGATAGCGTTTCTTCCCAGTCATCAAGTCTTTATTGACTTGCCAACACCCGTAGGCTTGGAAGAGATATAAGCCGACTAAAAAGGCCCAGACGATATAGAGGGTATTGAGATCGAAAAAGCCGACCTTATTCAAGCGCCATGCTAACACTCCGAGAATGCCGACTAAAGGCACGTTCATCAACATTAAGAACCAGAAGTCTTTTTTGGTGGTGACTTCGATTCCCCCCGCCCGACTGGGGCGTTGATAGACTTTACCTTTGGGGGTATCTTGAACGCTAAAGAAGTAAATAACCCCATAAACTGCAGCAATGATTCCCGTTGTCGCGATCGCCACGCGCCAATTTAATAGGGCTTCTCCGTTGAGGTTAGGGGCACCAAAGGCGATCCAACCGGCGAAAAGCGGCAGCGTAAAGGCGGAAGCCGCAGAACCAAAGTTCCCCCAACCTCCATAAATCCCTTCAGCCAAGCCAATTTCTTTGGGCGGAAACCACTCGGCAACCATGCGAATACCGATCACGAATCCCGCACCGACAATACTCAAAGCCAATCGACTGATCACCAATTGACTGAAGTTTTGTGCTAGGGCAAAAGTGATACAGGGAATGGCTGCATAGATTAACAGCAAAGAATAAGTGATGCGCGGCCCGTATTTATCCAATAACATCCCGATAATAATTCGGGCAGGAACCGTCAGGGCAACGTTACAGATAGCAATCGTCCGAATTTGACCGACTTCTAAACCAAAATCGGCTTGTACCGCCGTGGCAAGGGGAGCAAAGTTAAACCACACCACAAACGATAGGAAAAAGGCAAACCACGTTAGGTGCAAAATGCGGTAGCGACCGCGATTAAAGTGGAGAAATAATTCACCAAGCATTCTTGATTTTAAGGATTGCGAAACAACAAGAAGTTAAGTAGTTTTTGGGATTTCAAAAGGGAAATTTAGCTATGTTTAAGGCTAATAATTCCGATAAAGCAAATGAGTCAATTTTTTTGGGGGTTTGCGAGGATTAAAATCCTTGAGTTGTTCGATCTGAGATATTAGAATCACACCTTTTTTCAGGATATTTAGTATCTCGTGATACAGAATACAATGAGTCATGCAATAAAAGTTATTCATTCATTCATTTTTTGCATCAATAGAGATAAAAAAAACTCGGCGATCGCCAAGTTTATAAATTCAGGAAAGCGAAGGGTTAGTTTCAAGATTTTGCCGTTGCGCCAAATTTTTCAATCAGCAATTCTTCGAGAACTTCCGGTAATTCATCGCAGGGAATTCCTTTGCGAACGCAAGTGCCGAGTTTGGCATCTTTACCCACAGTTCCCCCCATATAAAGATCGACCCCTTCCACAGTTTTTCCCTCTTTCCGCACCTTCGTTCCCATTAAGCCAATATCGGCAACTTGAGGCTGTCCGCAGGAGTTAGGGCATCCCGTCCAATGAATGCGAACGCGATCGCCGATCGCGATTTTTTCATCCAGATCTCGGGCGATTTTGAGGGCGCGTTGTTTGGTTTCCACCAACGCAAAATTACAATATTTGTTTCCGGTACAAGAGACAAGCGATCGCACGAGGGGAGTTGGGGCAATCGGATATTTTTGTAGAATGGGTTCGGCGAGAAGGGTCTCTACATTTTCATTAGCAACATAAGAAAGAATCACATTTTGTTCCACCGTCAAACGCAATTCTCCTTGGCCGTAAACTTCTGCCAATCGTGCCAATTCAAACATCCCCTCCGCGTCAAAACGACCGACGGGAACGTGCAACCCGACATAACTATATCCGGCTTGTTTTTGGGGATGAACGCCCAAACAATCCCGTTTATCCCAGTCAATTTCATCTTTGGGGGCTGCTGATAAAAGTTCTTTCCCAAACACCTTTTCTACTTCAGCTCGAAACTTCTCCATTCCCCACTCATCAATTAACCACATGAGGCGAGATTTTTGTCGATTTGCTCGCGAACCATTATCTCGGAAAACAGACAGAATAGCACAGGATAAATTCACAACATCTTCATGGGGAGCAACCCAAGCATTGAGAGGAATTGCTGAAGCACAACGCTTGGCAGAAAAGAACCCGCCGACGAGAACATTAAACCCTAATTTCTCTTCTCGGTAAGCAGGAACAAAGGCAATATCATTAATTTCTGCATGGACGGAATTATCGCGTCCCCCTTCAAGAGCAATGTTAAACTTACGGGGGAGATTGGTAAAAGCATAGTTTCCTTGACCCTTATTAGTAATCGCATCTTGTACCTTTTGCACTAATTCTCGAGTATCGATGAGTTCGTCACCATCAATGCCGGCAATGGGAGAACCCGTAATATTGCGCACGTTATCCATTCCCGACTGCATAGACGTAATTCCGACTGCATCCAACTTGCGGAAAATTTCTGGTATATCTTCCAAACGTACTCCCCTCAATTGCAGATTTTGACGGGTGGTAATATCAGCACTCCCATCATCGCCATAACGTTGAACGATCTCGGCGAGAACTCGCATTCCTTGGCTGGAAATTACGCCGTTGGGAGTCCGCAGGCGCAACATGAATTTACCCGGAGTGACGGGACGGTAGAAAATGCCCAACCATTTTAGGCGTTGTTCTAAATCTGTTTTATCAACAGCTTCCCAGCCAATTTGGGCAAAATGTTCGATTTCGTCTTTCACGGCAAGTCCGTCTTTTTCTGCTTTATATTTTTCAAATTTATTGAGTTTTACGGGAGGTTTGCTTGCCATTACCATAAATTTATCCTCGCGCGCTAGGCGCTTAAATCCTTTCTAAAATACTTTTTTGTTAACCCTACAATTGCTCTAGCAATCTTTTGTTGTTTTAGGTTATGGGGGTTCAAGGGTCAATTTTGTAAATTTTGTTACAAAAATTTGCATTTTATGAAGGTGTTGCATGAATAAAATCGCGATCGCGCATCAAAATTTGCTGGAATTGCCAGAACAAAAGCGATCGCAATGGGGGCAAAAACCGATACGATCGCTTGTCTGTACTTTGTTGGAGTAATCTCTTATCTTGCTCCCAAAGTCGGTATTGGCTTTCTCTGTAGATAGCGATCGATTAACCTTAGCGTATTGCCGATCCCATCTTCAGCACGAATGCGTCCTCCCAATTGTCGCGCTCTATTTTTGATGCTCTCATCTCCCGTTACTTTTGCGATCGCGCTTGCCAAGGCTTCCGCAGTGAGTTTCTTGTGAGGAATGCGAGAAGGAGCAACCCCTAGCTTTTGCATGCGATCGCCCCAAAAATGTTGATCGCCACCGAAGGGAATGGGAACTAAGGGAACACCTGCCCGCAATGCTGCTGCTGTGGTACCGGCTCCCCCATGATAGATGACTGCCGCGACCTTGGGAAAGAGCCAATGATGGGGAATGGAATCGGTGACAAAAATGCGATCGTTATTCTCCTTCGGATTTAAACCTGCCCATCCCCGCATAATAATCCCCCGTTGGTTGGTACGCTGTAAGGCTTCCAAGATCGTTGCGGTCAATTTTTCGGGATGGCGACTGACCATACTCCCAAAACCAATATAAACGGGGGGTTTTCCTGCAGCGAGAAAATCTAACAAATCTGAAGGGGGTTGCCAATCTTCATCTTCCAAAAACCAATACCCCGGTACGTGGTAGTTAGATGACCAGTCTTGAGGTTTCGGTAGCACGGAGGGGCTATAAGCGGCAAAAGTGGGGTAAAGTTGAGTGCGAGGCTGTCCCAACAAAGGCCAGGGTTTTAAACCCAAAA
>JBFRWJ010000454.1:0-11466 GCA_051439525.1 Spirulina sp.
CTATAGCCAATATCAACGAAATCCCAAGTTGCCATGCTTTTCCTCGGAGTTTTTTGTTAGCATCGACTTGTTCTCGTTCTCTTTGTTCTGCTAATTGACGTGCCTTCGTCTCTGCTTTGCGTCTGCCTTCAGACTCCTTTAGTAATTCTTGTTGACGTTGTTTCTCTTCACGTTCGCGCTGTTTCTCTTCGTCAAGTATGCGATCTCTAACTTTTTGACTAACCTTAATAAGTTCTTGTGCATCACTATTGAGTTGACCTTGGCAAAGATATTTTTCGAGATACTCCTCAGCATTACTTAATTTTGCCCCTTGCAGTAAAAACGCCATTTCTTCTGGCTTCTCTTCCCTTTTCCACTCTTCAGCCGCCGCCTCAATCTTACGCTGAATTCTAATCGCATCGCGGTTTTCACTCACCCAACCCCGCAAGAGACTCCAATGACGAATCAGGGCTTCATGTGCTACATCCACCACTGCGACTCCTTCCGATCCGCCTCCTTTACCCACCATTTCACTGGTCACGACTAACTTTTCATCCGCCAACTTCTGAACTACCGTATCGATCAGTTCTGCGGAATACCTCTGATTGACTAAATCCGGCTTCAACACTCGCCTGCGGGTATCCTCCGTCCCTTCCCCCAACTGCGTCAGTGCGAGAAAAATATGCCGTACTGCTGCTTTTTCTTCCGCTTTAGAAAATCCCTCGTAAACCTCATCAGCACGTTTGCGTAGCGTACCCATCACGCCACCCAATTTAGCATAAGTGTTGAGCTGCAAACAATTATCCGTGCGTTGTTTCCACAGCTCTGTCAGGGTATATTGCAACAAGGGAAGATAACCGGGAGCATCCGCTACATCTGCCAGTATTTCTTTCACCAGTTCCGGCTCAATCTCCAATTCCACCCGTTTTGCGGGTTCTACAATTGCTTGTCTTAACTCCTCTGGTGACATTGGCGTAACCGTCACCAAATTTCCTTGAATCTGCTGAGCCAATCCGCTATAGTCCTGCTCGGTACATTGACCAAAAAAGTCTGCTCGCATGGTCAAAACCAAGCAGAGTTTACCATCGGTTTTCGGTAAAGCCGCCAACAAACATTCAAAAAACTGCTGCCGTTCTGAGGTATCCTGACACAAAGTAAAAGCCTCTTCAAACTGATCCGCCACCAGTACCACCCGCTTTGTATCCGCCACGGAAATTAATTGTCTCAAGCCTTCAGACCCCTTTTCGATTAAATCCTCAGCTTCAGCTAATTGAGTCGCCCTTTCGATATTCGATAACTCGGGATCTACAAATGTTAGTGCTAAAGAATTCAGGGGATGTTCTCCGGGCTGAAAGATTTTAATCTGCCAATTTTCGCTACCGGATAACCTTTGTCCCCGTTGTAACTGATATAATAATCCCGCCCGAACCACACTGGATTTACCACTACCCGAAGCCCCCAAGACAGCCAGAAAATTCCCAACGCGCACCTTTTCTAACAATTCATCAGTGAGGGCTGTACGACCGTAGAAATACCTTGCATCCTCTTCTGTACGGTCAAAATAAGCCAAACCCTTATAAGGACATAAGGCTTGTCCCGATGGAATAGGAGGAGGTTCTTCCGGTGTCCACCTGCGGGTCAGATTAATCGGTTCGCCAGAATTCCCAAAAATCGGACGTTGGGGAAAGGCATTCCGTTCGCGAGCGAGCAAATCCACTAAGGTATAATTCGTGACCCATCGCTCTTGTTTGGGTTCTAGTCCTTTGATAAGTGCTGCGGTGAGAACGCCATGTTGACCGCCAATTTCCTCATAGGCGACTTCAAAGGGACGAGAAGCCGCAATAAAACATCTGTCTCTTCCTTTCCCCCTGTCTCCGGGATCGGCTTCGGCAACATTGAGCACTTCTCCCGCATAACAGCAGTCTAAAATAATAATTTGCTGCCGTACTTCACTTTCTTGTAATAGTCGCCGCAGCCATTGTAAGGATAAACCCCAGTTACCCACGTCCGGGTTAACATCGCTACTCGCCAAAAATCCTTCTTGTATTCCTCTCTTGCTTTTTCGTAAACCATGCCCAGAAAAGTAGAGTAGTGCTGTATCTGGAGGTTTTCCATCGGGGATGAACAATTGTCCGATCGCATCTTCTAAATCAGTTAGGGTGACTTTGGTTTTTTGACCAACGCGAATGGTATCATTTTGTTTATCCTTAACCCCAGGGAGTCGCGTTACCTTAAAGTCTCCATACCCCTCTAGTAATTGGGCGACTGCTTCTGCATCTCGTGCGGGTGCATTCAAACGATTGAGGCGTTCGTAGCTGTAGGTATTAATCCCAATGACTAAAGCATCCCGAATCATAGTAATATCAAATCCTGATAATTAACCGGAATAAAAGGCTAGGGAGCGAGACGCTCCCACTACAATATCCGATAATTGTGGTAAGAATAAAAGGCTAGGGAGCGAGACGCTCCCACTACAATATCCGATAATGTGGTAGTGCGGGCATCTTGCCCGCTTGCTGACCAATCAATCGGATTTGAGATAACCAGCCTTTTTAGATAGGTATTTAATCGATATACAATAATCTTACCCGTATTTCCGAGCGAGACTTTAGCCCCCATTTTTCTTATGACACAACTCATACCCATTCAGCTAGACGACGACACAATTATTTACGTTGAAGCGACAGAAGATTTAGACTTTCCTACGATTAGCCCAGAAGGAAATGTAGCAGAAGGAGGGGAAGAGGAAGAAGAACCCCTTACGAATAAGAGCATGAGTCCTCTTCCAAGGGTACGACAACAAATCATACAACAGGCTCAAATCATTGAAAATACGATCCGAGCCTACACGATTATTGGTTTAAATGCCTTTAAGAAAAAGGCAATACCAGATGTAGAGAAAGTTACCCTAGAATTTGGCATTGAATTGGGAGGAGAGGCGGGGATTCCCTATGTCACCAAAGGGACGGCTAAAAGTAATCTCAAGGTAACAGTAGAATGTTCGCGTCCCAAGCAAGTTTAATCGTGGATAATGGCTCGTTATATCAGATCCGGTTAATGGGTTAACAGGCGGGCAAGATGCCCGCACTACTGCAATCGTGCGATATTATTGTAGTGGGAGCGTCTCGCTCCCTAGATTTTTTATTACTCCCTAGTGGTTTGTCATGCTTAAATTGACGGGTATAACCAGATCCGCCAGGGATTAAAAATCCCTGTCTCATACGAAAAATCCATTGAAATGGATTGGGGCAGATCGCGATTTCACCTAACCTTACCGATTCAGTCCTCTTCAGAGGACTTCTTGTATGAGACAGGGAATTCCATTCCCTGTTGGACTTGGTCTGCAAAATAATCTTGACAGACCACTAGATTTTTTATTACTCCCTAGATTTTTTATTACGGTTAATCATCCGGATTTGATATTACCTCTCCCTAAATTCGTTAATTGATTCATGGCGATCGCAGCCCTAAAGCGCAACAACGAACCCCTCTCATGATTCATACTTGCCGGGAGATTCAGCCGCTTTCGGCATCGAAGGAGAAGGAACGTCATAAGGAGAGCGATCGCTGATAATTTCTAACTGTTTGTGTTGCGGTTCTGCTGCTTTTTTCTTCGGTTTGGGTTTTTGCCAATCGTCTTGTCCTTTGCGTCGTTTTGCCGTTCGTTCTTCGCTGGTATCTTCAGAAACCACCTCGTATAAAATGGCTAATTTATCTTTTTGAGACCCCTTCCTGAGAACTCGTCCCAAACGCTGCACGTATTCCCGAATCGAACCCGTCCCCGATAAAATAATGGCAATGCGAGCATCGGGAACGTCTACTCCTTCATTGAGGACGTGAGAAGCGACGATAACTTTATACGTTCCTGCTTTAAATTGGGTGAGAATATTGTGACGTTCCTTCACGGGGGTTTGATGGGTTAAAGCGGGAATGAGGAACTCTCGAGAAATGCGATAAACCGTAGCATTATCATTAGTAAAAATGAGGGTTCGTTCCGGATAATGTTCGCCAATGAGTTCCGCCAAAACTCTCAGCTTTCCATCGGTACAAAGGGAAATTTCTTTCGCCTCTCGATGTGCCAGCATTGCCCTTCTTCCTGCCTGCGATCGCGCCGAAGCCTGAACGAATAATTGCCACCCTTGCAAACTACTCAAACTAATATTAGATTGGCGCAAAAAACCATTGCGAATTTTGATGGCGCGATCGTAAGTTTCCCGTTCTTTGGGGGATAATTTTACTTTAATTTGTACTACCCGATGTTCTGCTAATGCTTGTCCCGATAATTCTTCCGGACTTTTGCGATAGACGATCGCGCCAATTAACGATTCTAACTCCCGATGAGAGCCATCCGATCGCTCTGGAGTTGCCGTCAAACCGAGACGATAAGGCGCGATCGCGTCTTCGGCAATCTTGCGGAAAAAGTCCGTCGGTAAGTGATGGCATTCATCAAAAATCAGGAAAGCGTAACGATTGCCCAAATTTTCCGAATGGATCGCCGCACTATTGTATGTAGCCACGAGAAGGGGAGTGCGATCGCCGGATCCCCCTCCCAAAAGTCCCAACTCCACATCGGGAAAAGCCGCCTCCAGTTGGGCGTACCATTGGTGCATTAAGTCCAAAGTGGGGACGAGGATTAAGGTACTGCGAGGAGTAGACTGCATCGCCAACTGTGCCAAATAGGTCTTTCCCGAAGCCGTCGGCAAAACCACAACCCCTTGCCGTCCCGCCATTTTCCATGCTTGCAATGCCTCTTCTTGATGGGGATAGGGGGTCATCTCGACACTTGAAGTCAATTCGAGGGGAACAAATGCCTTTGCCTCATCGGTAAAATTTGCCCCATCCGCTTCTAAAGCTTCGATGAGAGGACGATAGTGAATTGCCGGAATGCGAAACTTTTCCACGCGATCGTCCCAAGTTGCATAATCGATCCACGCTTTTCCCCGAGGGGGTGGATGCAGGAGTAAGGTTCCCCGATGATAGGTTAATTTGGGTAGGCGTGGCATGGTTGGGTTGTTGTTAGCAACAAAAGGCTTGGCTGAGAGCAAGACTACTTAGTTTAACAATATTCCACGATCGAGCGATCGCGCTATAATCTTTCTACAGAAGAAATGCGATCGCTTGACTTGAGAAGAAATTTCCGATCTTGAAGCGATCGCATTGTCACCGAGATCGACAGTGACTTGCTAGTTTGGGAAGAATGATTATTTCTTTTGGCAGTCAAGCAACAGAAGACCTCTTCAATGGAGTCAAAAGTAAAAAGGCCAGTAAAATTCCTTCTGAAATTGTTAAAACTGCTTTAAGGAAGTTAGATATGCTCAATGCAGCTCAAAAACTTGACGATCTCAGAGTCCCGCCCGGAAATCGTTTGGAAGCGCTGCAAGGAGATTTAGAAGACTGGTATAGTATGCGCATTATGAGCAGTGGCGGATTATTTTTCAATGGCAAGCTGGAGCTATAAGTGGTGTAGAAATTGTTGATTATCATCGTTAAAATGTTTTGAGGTTAATATTTGTTTGCCCATGTTACCCACTCATCGACAGCCAACTCATCCCGGAGAAATTTTACTGGAGGAATTTCTCAAACCCTTGGAACTGACTCCAGAAGCTCTCGCCACTCATTTAGAAATTCCTACCCAACAGATCGATGAAATTATCAAAGGGGAACGAGGAATTACTCCAGAAACTGCTTGGTTCTTCTCTCAAGCCTTTCAGACTTCGCCGGAATTTTGGATGAATTTACAAACTCACTACGATCTCTGTTTGAGTCGCCCCAAGTTCCTAAAATCAGCGATCGCGCTATAATCTCAGTACGGAAGAAATGCGATCGCTTGGCTTGAGAAGAGATCTCCGCTCTTGCAGCGATCGCATTGTCACCGATATCAATAGTTACTTGCTGGTTGGGGAAGAATGATTATTTCTTTTAGCAGTCAAGCAACAGAAGACCCTTCAATGGAGTCAAAAGCAAAAAGGCCAGATTTAGCATTGGCATCGGAGAGGACTTCATAGCTGCTTTTGACCGAGCCAGATAAACTCCATTTTTGCACCGAGTCAAACCAAAAATTGGCACTTCATCTCCTCCGTTGGCAGTTCGTAACAGCTACTCTGACATTGCGCTTATTTGGGTTTTTGTCTATGTGGACGACTCTTTTCTTTGTGGGTTGGCTTCTTGTAATTATTACTTTTATTGCTCTTTCACTAGAGCTAATTTCGCCAAGATGGTTCATAATATCGTCTCGCTCATACGCTGTTTTGTTGTGTTTGTTTCTTGCAAACATCACGCTTATAGGTATAGTTGTAGGTATATTTGGACTTTGGCTTTATTTATCTGTTATCGGCTGGCTTTTTATCATTATTCCTTTAATCTCTCCGTTACTGGGAATAACAAAATCTTGGTTTATTACGATCTTGCCACCTCGCTTAGGTGCTGCTTTAATATATGGCAGTTTACTTTTGCAAAGTGCTGGTTTGACCTACTATGCAGCCGTCTTGGTCGCGATGCAAGCGTAATACTTTGCCTAATACTGCCGATCGCGCAGTTGAGCAATAACGAGATCTCCTTCTATTCCTTCACCCCGCTTCAAAGCTGCCACCCCATCCATCACTTTTTGGCGAGTTTCACTTATCCATTGTTCGTAGTCCTGTTGTCATTGAAGCAGAGTGAGAGCTTGGCTCGGGAGATCGTCTGCGGATTGATATTTGCCTTGGGCGAGTTGGGTTTGAATGAAGGTTTCGCGTTCGGGTTTTCAAGTGATTTGCATCGGAAAATCTCATCATGGATTTGATCGATTATGGCATTAGCGGCTGGGTCTTCTCTGCGGAAACTTGTCCAAACTCTGAGAATTACGTTAAATTTGATTAAGATACCTTGGCAATTGCACCGCTCATTCGGTAAAGCCGGAAATTCGGTCAAGCGATCGCTCGCTCTCTCTCGTTGTGCGATCGCAAGGTCATATTTCCGCAATTGACCGCCAACCCCCTAGAGAAGGAATACAGATGAGGGAAAACATTCATCCTTCATCCTTCAGCCTTCATCCTTTCCCATAAAGCAAAACTCTATAAAATATGAAACTTTCTTGGAGAGTCCTCCTACTTTGGACGCTACCCGCCCTCATCATCGGTTTTTTCCTCTGGCAAGGAACCTTTAACACCTCGAATGCCTTCGGCAATAATACCGCCAGCACCCGCATGACCTACGGGCGCTTTTTAGAATATCTCGACGCGCATCGAGTGCAAAGCGTTGACCTGTATGAAGGGGGACGCACGGCCATCGTTCAAGCCACCGACCCGCAACTGAGCGATCGCCAACAACTCCTGCGGGTGGATCTGCCCCTGCAAGCCCCCGAACTCATCGCCAAACTGCGCAATGAGGGCATTCCCTTTGCTTCTCATCCCATGCAGAATAACGGGGCAATTTGGGGACTGTTGGGCAATTTAATCTTCCCGATTTTACTGATCGGTTCTCTCTTCTTCCTCTTCCGTCGTTCCAATAATATGCCCGGCGGCCCCGGACAAGCCATGAATTTTGGCAAATCTCGCGCCCGCTTTCAAATGGAAGCCAAAACCGGAATCATGTTTGACGATGTAGCCGGAGTAGATGAAGCCAAAGAAGAATTACAAGAAATCGTCACTTTCCTCAAACAACCCGAACGCTTTACCGCCGTGGGGGCGAAAATCCCTAAAGGCGTGCTGTTAGTCGGACCGCCGGGAACCGGTAAAACGTTATTGGCCAAGGCGATCGCGGGAGAAGCGGGAGTCCCTTTCTTCAGTATTTCCGGTTCCGAATTCGTAGAAATGTTCGTCGGGGTCGGGGCTTCTCGCGTGCGAGACTTATTTAAGAAAGCCAAAGAAAATGCCCCTTGTTTGATCTTCATCGACGAGATCGACGCAGTGGGTCGCCAACGGGGTGCCGGTATCGGCGGCGGTAATGACGAACGGGAACAAACCCTCAACCAACTCCTGACGGAAATGGACGGGTTTGAAGGCAATACGGGGATTATTATTATTGCCGCCACCAACCGCCCGGATGTGTTAGACTCCGCCCTTTTGCGTCCCGGTCGCTTCGATCGCCAAGCCATTGTCGATGCACCGGATATCAAAGGCCGCCTGAAAATCTTAGAAGTTCACGCTCGCAACAAAAAGATCGATCCCAGCGTTTCTTTAGATACGATCGCCCGTCGCACTCCCGGTTTTAGCGGGGCGGATCTGGCGAACTTGCTCAACGAAGCGGCAATTTTAACGGCACGGCGGCGCAAGGAATGCGTCACCATGTTAGAAATCAATGATGCGGTCGATCGCGTTATTGCCGGGATGGAAGGCACACCCTTAGTGGATAGTAAGAGCAAGCGTCTCATCGCCTATCACGAAGTCGGTCACGCCATCGTCGGCACTTTAGTTAAAGACCACGATCCCGTGCAAAAAGTCACCCTCATCCCTCGGGGACAGGCGCGAGGACTGACTTGGTTTACCCCCGATGAAGAACAGGGCTTAACCACGCGATCGCAGCTCATGGCGCGCATTGCTGGGGCAATGGGGGGACGTGCGGCAGAAGAAGAGGTCTTCGGTTCTGCGGAAGTCACCACCGGTGCCGGGGGCGACTTGCAACAGGTTACGGGAATGGCCCGACAAATGGTGACCCGCTTCGGCATGAGCGATCTCGGTCCTCTCTCCTTAGAAGATCAGTCTGGGGAAGTGTTCTTGGGGAGTAATTTAATGACGCGATCGGAGTATTCCGAAGAAATTGCCACCAAGATCGACCAGCAAGTGCGCGCGATCGCGGAAAAAGGCCACGAAATGGCACGGCAAATCATCCGCGAAAATCGCGTTGTGATCGATCGCTTGGTGGATTTGTTGGTTGACAAAGAAACCATTGATGGGGAAGAATTCCGGCAAATTGTGGCGGAATATGCCGAGATTCCCGAGAAAGAAAAGTTCGTTCCTCAATTGTAATTTCTCTCAACTCTTTTAATTTCTTGACTCTGTCTTCTCGCTTTATGAAGACAGAGCTTTTTTTCATCTGCTTTGGAATATTCTGAAAATCTAGTCTTGAAATTTTTTAGAAATGATTATTTGATGACGGTAAAAAAGAATCAAAGGAAATTGTATGACCAGATTAAGGATTGGACAGAAAGGAAAAATTCAGTCAGTGAATATCAAAAAAAAGATGGTTGTCATGGGCGTGAAGTAACTCGAACAGTATCTGTATTTAATGCAGAAAGTTTGGGGAATGAAAAATATCCGCATATAGTAAGTGTAATTCGGATAAACCGAAAAGGATGGCGAGGAAAAAAAGAATGGGATGAGACATTATATTAACGTCAGTTCGGGTTAAGGAAAGGGGGAGCGGGTAAGCTGAAAGTGACAAAACCATCAACCCCGCTCTCCGTTATGACTACTAGCTTAACGTCAGTTCGGTTTAAGAAATTGTGGGAAATCGGAAGGTAGGAATTTTTAGAAATCTTCTCCAAAGCGAGAGTTTTTCTGGGGGACTAGCCCCCCAGACCCCAACAGGGCGCATTCCCTTGCGTCTGTCTTGGTCAGCATTCCCTTGCGTCTTTCGCCGACGCGGGGTCTGACCGCTTTCGCCGACGCGGGGTCGCCCTGCCAGTGGGGGACGAGATGCCTCCCCCACACCCCCTGCATAACACCTAAGTAGGGCTTGCTGATAAAAAGGGAAAAGGTTGCTCTGCAAGGGTTAGAGAAGGAAAATCAAGAAATCGAAGGGGGGAAAAAGAGGTAAAATGGTAAAAACCCTTGTATTTTCCGCCAGAAAATGTACCGAAAAATTGAGAAAGCCGAAAAGGTCGAAGAAACATTTGAACTCTCCTTCGAGGTCAATTTATGTGAAAAAAATCGCTGGGTAATAATGTCCAAACTAATTCCTGTCTTACTTGGTTGGATATGGCGAGGAAACCTCGCCATCCCCCAAGCGCTGGTCAGAATTTGAGGAAGAATATGCCCAGAATTTTTCCCAAGAGATGGGAGCGCCAGCGAAACCATTTAGGATGGCACTGGGAGCATTAATTATTAAAGAAAAATTAGGAATAAGCGACAGAGAAACAGTAGAACAAATCAAAGAAAATCCATATTTACAATACTTTATCGGTCAAAAAGCCTATAGTAATGAGGCCCCATTTGAAGCATCGATGATGGTACATTTTCGTCAAAGGATAGGAGTAAGTTTAGTCAACAAAGTGAATCAAAAAATGGTAAAAATAGGAAGGGAAGAAAAGGAGAAAACTCAAAAAAAAAAGCCCGAAGAAGAGGAAGAAAATAAAAGAGAAAATCGAGGAAAATTATTGTTAGATGCAACAGTTGCTCCAGCAGATCTCAAATATCCGACGGATATCGACTTATTGAATCAAGTGAGAAAACAGACAGAAAAAGTGATAGATATCTTGTACAAATTCAGAAAAGAGAAATTAGAGAAAAAGCCAATAACCTATCGAAAAAAAGCGAGAAAAGAGTATCTAGCTCTAGCGAAAAAACGAAAATCGTCACGAAAAGAAAGAAGAAAAGCTGTCAAGAAACAACTTCAATATATCCAACGAAATTTTGGGCATATAGAAGAGTTAATCCAAAAAGGAGCAAGCCTAGAAATCTTGAGTAAAAGGCAATACAGGAGATTTTTAGTAGCCAATGAAATCTTTCGCCAACAACAATGGATGTGGTCAAATGAGACCGAGAAAATCGAAAATAGAATTGTTAGTTTGACTCAACCTCATGTCCGTCCAATCGTAAGAGGTAAAGCAGGAGCGGATACAGAGTTTGGAGCAAAACTATCAGCAAGTTGTTTCGAGGGATATGTGTTTTTAGAGCGAATAAGTTGGGATAACTATAACGAAAGTGGAGATTTAATTGCGCAAATAGAAGCCTATAAAGAATTGACAGGATATTACCCAGAATCCGTTCATGTAGATAAGATTTATCGAACGAGAGCCAATCGTGCTTGGTGCAAAGAGAGGGGAATAAGAATGAGTGGGCCTCCTTTAGGAAGACCGAAAAATAATCCTAGTCAGCAAGAGAAAAAACAAGCAAGAAAAGATGAAAAAATTCGCAATGGAATCGAGGGCAAATTTGGACAAAGCAAGCGAAGATTTGGTCTCGATCGCGTTATGGCCAAACTCTCTAATACTTCAGAAACTGCCATTGCTATTACTTTTTTGGTAATGAATCTTGTCGCTCTGCTTCGGCAGATTTTTTGTCTTTTTTTATGTCAAAATTCCCCCGATCGCATCTTTTTGACGAAACTCATTATCTCTCATTATAGAGGGAGAGATTATCGACAACTTCAGATTATGATTTCTCACGTCTAAAACACGATCGCCCTCTCCTCCAATTTTTTTCTAACTTTTTCAGCAAGCCCTAAATATGAACTAATCGCCAAAGAACAAAACTGGAAATGCCCGATTTGTCAAGACAGCCTATTCAATGGAGAGAAAATCGAAACCCATCACATCAAACCTGTGAAAGAAGGTGGCTCTGATGACAA
>JBFRWJ010000455.1:0-7666 GCA_051439525.1 Spirulina sp.
CTCAGGTTCCGGCTTAAGCACTGCCTGGTGACTGGTGACTGGTGACTGATTAACTGGTGACCGGTGACTGGTGACTGGTGACTGAAAAGACTGGTGACTGATAAATACTCTTAAAGCCACAAAACCCGTATCGGTAAATTTAATGCCATTACCGAGCAAATTGATTAAGACTTGACGCAGTTTTTGTTGGTCGGTGCGAATGTATTGGGGCAGGTGGCGATCGCGATCGCAAATTAACTGAATGCCTTTGCGATCGGCTTTGAGTCGCAACATCTCTTCTAAACTGTCTAAGAGGCGATGAAGATTAAAACTATCTTCGTTAAAGGTCGCCCGTCCTGCCTCGATTTTGGACATTTCCAGCACGTCATTAATTAAGGCCAGTAAATGTTCTCCACTGCGATTGATAATATTGAGGTTTTCTTGTTGGTCAGCATCGAGATTATCGTCTCGCGCCATCAGTTGTGTAAATCCTAAAATGGCGTTGAGAGGGGTTCGCAACTCGTGACTCATACTCGCCAAAAACTCGCTTTTCGCGCGGTTGGCTGCATCGGCGACTTCTTTGGCGGTTTTTAATGCTTCTGACTGTTGCTGCATGCGAGCGAGCAATTCCGCTTGTTGGAGGGCAATTCCCATTTGCGAGCCAATTTGAACGGCCATATTAATCTCTTTCTCTTGCCAATGACGGGGGGCAGAATTCTGATACGCGGCCAGAAGTCCCCATAATTTGAGAGCGGGTCGAGAGGCTTCCTCGTCCGTCCCTTGTACGCTCGTGAAAATCGGCACGGTGAGATAAGCGCGAGCCTGAAAGGTTTCCAGTAATTTGACATAACAGGGGGCAAATCCAGCCTGATAAATATCTTCGACACAGAGATAGCGAGTTCCTCGATTGTACGCTCCTCCTCGAGTTTCCTGCATATAAGTATCTTCAAGGGTAAGGGTTTCGTTTAATGTCTCGATCGCGCAATAGGGCGAAGCCGTCGTGGCGGCCAATCCTTCGATATTTTGGTGAATTAACGGTTTCCATTCTTCCCCGACATCTTCGGCGACGACGTCTCCGCTCCAATTGGGATGGAAACGATAAATGACCACCCGATCGCAGTTCAAAACCCGACGCAATTCTTGGGTCGTGACGCTGAAAATCATGGTCATATCGAGGGTGCGGCGCATCCGTTCGATAATGGTGGCGATGGCGACTTCTCGCTTGACACTTTCCCTTAACGCCTCCTCAACTCGCTTGCGTTCGGTAATATCCGTAGCGGTTCCCGTTACGCCGATGATGCGATCGCTTTCATCTCGCACGGCAGTGGCATTGACTTGCAGGTAAATCAAGCGCCCATCTTTGGCCAGATACTTTTGTTCGTGTTGGATGAGGGGGTCTCCTTGCAACACCCGTAAAAATTTTCGGGTGCTGGTTTGGCGCTCTCGGGGGGGGATAAAATCCCAAAACGGTCGCCCGAACAGTTCTTCAGGTTCGTAGCCGCAGATCCGAGTCATGGCCGGGTTGACGAAAGTGTAGCATCCTTGACAATCCATCGACCAAATAATATCTCGAGAGGTTTCCACCAAATCTCGATATTTTTTCTCGCTGTCCCGCAGGGCTATTTTTGCGAGTTGGCGATCGCTGATATCGTCAAAAATGCCGAGAATATGGGTAATTTCTCCCGCTTCATTGACAATGGGGGCTTTGGTGGTTTGCAACCAGATCTTGCGTTTTCGTTCGGGATCGTTGATTTCTTGTTCTGGATAAACAAGCGCTTGCTTGGCTTTCAAGAGCTGCATATCTTCTTCATTCCAAGCGCGAGCGATGTCTTCGGGGAAAACTTCCCAATTATTGCGATCCAATAACTCTTCTCGCGGTACGCCCAAAACTTGTTCGCTGACTTTATTCCAAATCCGATAACGCAGTTCCCGCTCCACATCTTTAACAAATACACCCACGGGGAGATAATCGATAATGGCGTTGAGAAAGCGTTTTTGTTGGGCGATTTCTTCTTCTAATTGTTTGCGATCGCTAATATCATTGGTCACGAGGGCGACGCAGGTTTGCCCTTGCAAGTCGATTAATTCCGCCGAGAGCAAAAGCGTTTTGATCTGCCCGGATTTGGTGCGGAATTCAACTTCGAGATTGCGCAGAATGCCATTCTGCTCCTCGAGTTGGCGCTGAAAGCGATCGCGTTGTTGGGGATGAACCCAAATTTCTAAATCTTTGGCCCTCGAGCCAATAATTTCCTCGGGACGATACCCCAGTAGCTCGAAAAAACTTTCGTTGGCATCGAGATAGCGTCCTTCGGGAAAGGTTTTTAAGGCAATGGCATGAGGACTGGAACGAAAAGCTTTGGCGAATTTTTCTTCGGAGATGCGCCGATTTTCTTCTGCCTGTCTTTGCTGCACGATCGTTCCGAGTTGGGCCGCGATCCCGACGACCAATTCAAACCAATGGCGATCTCGTTCTCCCGTGGTCTGAAAGAAGGCTAAAACCGCCAAGACTTTTTTGGGTTTGTCCCGGGGGCGATCGTTCAGTTCTGGACTGTCTGCCGAATTGGCCATAGTGACCGGAACCGCTAAAACAGCCTCAAAGCTACTCTCCCACGCGATTCCAGATTCTGCAAACATTTCGGGGGAGAGGTCGGACGGATCGCTCGACCATTCCGGTTGACACCGAGCCCAGACTCTGCCAATTAATCCCGGCCCCTTTCGAGGGTCAATCTGCTTTGGTCGAACTCGAGGGATTTCTGGTGCTTGCGGATTTCCCGACCAGGCTCGAGCGCATTGCAGAAAGGTTTCGCCCCCCTCGAGCCATGCTTCGGCATAAGATGCACCAATGGTTTCACCCACGCGACAGAGGGTTTCTGCCAAAGCCGTTTCAAAATCCGGACAATTCGCGAAGGAGCGATTTAAATCGAGGAGAAGTTGAGTTTCTTTTTGAGCCAGAGAACGCTGATGGATTTCCGCTTTGAGTTGAGTATTTTGGGTCTCGAGTTGCTGTTGGAGTTTCCGAATAATCAGTTGATGGTTGATGCGCGCTAAAACTTCATTGGCTTGAAAGGGTTTGGTAATATAATCGACACCGCCCGCTTCAAATGCTCTGACTTTTTCATCGGCGCGATCGATTACGCTAACAAAAATAATCGGAATATTTCGGGTTCGCCGATCTGTTTTGAGTCGTTCGCAAACTTCATAGCCGTTCATCTCGGGCATGAGAATATCGAGGAGAATTAAATCCGGTGGCGCGGCAAAGGCCGCATTTAAGGCTAACTCCCCAGAAATAGCCCGACGAACGCGATATCCCTGTTGTTGTAACAATCGCGCTAAAAATTTGAGATTGCTGGGCTGGTCGTCAACAATAAGAATTGTAATGGGTTCGTTACTCATAATTTAACGCGTTCGATCTTGATTATTGTGTAATGTTTTCCGTAACTTGTTTGGCCAAACGAACGATAATATCAAAGCGAGAATCTTCATATAAGTCTTGTAATTCCTCTGCTAAAGCAGGAGCGCGATCGTGAATTTCTTTAATCAAGTTTAACGTCACTTCTTCATTAATTTCATTAGCATAACGATAGAGATTTTTGAGCCAAGTTTGAGGCATTTTTTTGAGTTCCGAGAGAAAAAAATACTCCGATCGCTCCGATCTCATCGCCGTCCGATTCAACATTTCTGGGGAAACGAGATTATCAAAATGATAAGATACGCCCAGATGCGTGGCAATTTTGTTAAGTAAAGTTACTTCTTGAAAAGGCTTATGAATAAAGTCATTGCACCCCGCTTCTAACATTGTTCCCCGCTGTTCTTCAAAAATACTGGCCGTTAACGCAATAATAATCGTTGGCGCGATCGTTCCCCCTTCCCGGTTACCTAACTGGTGACGGATTACTGGTGACGGGTCACGGGTTGCCTCCCGTCTGCGAATTTCCCGGGTGGCTTCATAGCCGTTCATCACTGGCATGCGCGTATCCATGAAAATTAAGTGGGGATGCCATGTTTCCCAGATCGAGATCGCCTCTTTTCCATTGATGGCTTCCCGAACGTCAAAGCCAATGGGTTGCAATAATTTCTTGAGCAGAAGACAGCTCTCGCGCGTATCGTCAACCACTAAAATTCGATAAGCGATCTCGAGATCTTTTAATCCGATAATACGCTGGGGAGGCATTCTATCCGAGGGCAGCTCGTCCACTATCGATGGTACGATATAGAATTTAAATGTACTCCCTTTGCCCAGAGAACTCCAAACAGAGATTTCTCCTCCCATTAAAGTGATAAACTGGCGGGTAATGGTTAACCCCAAACCCGTTCCTTCTACGGCTCTCCGTCCGGCTTCAGCTTGCACGAATGCCTCAAATAAGCCATCGATTTCCTCGGCCGCAATTCCACATCCCGTATCCTCAATGGTAAAATAAATTTTGCGATCGGTTATTTGTTGTTGGTTATTAGTTATTGGTCGTTGATTAAGAGCTATTCCATCATTGTTCATTGATAATTGTTCATTGTTCATTGTAGAGACTCTTAACATCACCGAACCGGAATCGGTAAATTTAATTGCATTATTTAAAAGATTAATCAAACACCCTCGAAGTTTCTTTTCATCGGTTTTAATATACTGGGGTACATCAGTTGCGATCGCAAAATCAAGGCGGATTCCTTTCCGTTCTGCCGCCAGTAAAAACATGGCTTCCAAATGATCGAGTAATTGATAGAGATCGAAAGAACGTTCCTGAAAAACGATCGCTCCCGATTCAATTTTTGAGAGATCCAAAATATCGTTAATTAAGTCTAGTAAATGTTCCCCACTCCGATTAATAATTTGTAAGTTTTCCCGTTGTTCGTCCTCGATTTCGGCATCTCGATTCATCAGTTGAGTGAATCCCAAAATAACATTGAGAGGAGTGCGGAGTTCGTGACTCATATTAGTTAAAAATTCACTTTTCACCTGTAGGGCGCGTTCGGCAGCAAATTCGGCTTTTTTTCGTTCTTCAATTTCTTGTTGCAATTGTTGATTTTGTTGTTGTAATTTCTGTTGTAATTGCCGAATCGTGAGTTGATTTTCAACTCTGGCTAAAACTTCGGGAACTTGAAAAGGTTTGGTAATATAATCGACTCCCCCTACTTGAAAAGCGCGAACTTTATCTAAGGTCGCATCTAAAGCACTAATAAAAATTACCGGAATTTCCATCGTTGTCGCATCAGCTTTCAATTTTTCGCAAACTTCATAGCCATTCATATCCGGCATTTTAATATCGAGTAAAATCAGATCGATCGCGCCGGATTTTGCAACTCTTAAGGCCATAGTCCCGTTGACAACCCCACGTACTTTATAGCCTTCTCGAGAGAGGGTCGCCGATAAAACTTGGAGATTTTCTGGTGTATCGTCAACAATAAGAATGTTTCCTTTCATTGATGTTGTTTGTTGTTTGTTATTTGTTATTTGTTGTTTGTTGTTTGGCAATAGCGATCGCGTGGCTTGTCGCGAACATTAACTCTGTTACCAATAACCAATAACCAATAACCAATAACTCATAACCACTTACTAAAATTCAAGAGTATCGAGAAGGTCGATAATGCGATCGCAACGAAATTGTTGGGTGAGTTCGGCAAGACTCTCGCCAACGGCGGCATGAGACTCGGGAAGTTCTGCAATCAAGCCCAGAATTTGTTCGTCATCAGCGACTTCTGCCGCACGGTACAATTGGTGCAACCATTCCGGAGGCAGAGAAGCTAACTTATCTGGCGTTAGAGAAAAATCCCTCTGTTGTCCGGCAGATTTGAGATGGGGGAGAGTTGGTGTTTCTTTATAACGATAACGTACTCCCAAGTGAGTTGCCATTTTCTCGAGGAGTTCTTCGGTGTGAAAGGGTTTGCAAATAAAATCATCGCATCCCGCCGCAAGGGTAACGGCGCGATCGCGGTCGAAGGCACTTGCCGTCAGCGCAATAATAGCTGTCGCTTGACCTTCGAGGTGAGATTTAATCTGCCGGGTCGCTTCATAACCATCCATAACGGGCATGCGCATATCCATGAAAATGAGATGGGGTTTCCAAGCTTGCCACTGGGCGATCGCTTCTGCACCATTTATCGCTTCTCGTACTTCAAATCCCAAAGGTGAGAGAATATTCAGGAGAAGAAGACGACTTTCCGCGCGATCGTCGGCAATAAGAATGCGATAGATGGGTTGCTCGGCCTCTAATCCAATAATATGTCGATCGCGGCGATCGTTGGGAATATTGCTTTCATCCACAACCTCGATATTAATGTCAAAGAAAAAGGTACTCCCTTCTCCCAAAATACTCCGCACGCCGATGCTCCCTCCCATCAGTTGCACGAATTGACGGCTGAGGAGCAATCCCAGTCCCGTCCCTTCCTGAGATTGCCGTCCGGTTTCGGTTTGGACAAAAGGTTTAAAAAGTAAATCGATCTCCTCGGGTGCAATTCCCGCCCCCGTATCCTCGATTTCAAAGTAAAGTTGGTTATGGGTTATTCCCTCATTGTTCATTGATAATTGTTCATTGTTCATTGAAGAGACTCGTAACCGCACGCACCCGGACTCGGTGAATTTGAGGGCATTCCCGAGCAAATTAATTAAGACTTGACGCAATTTCCGTTGGTCGGTGCGCACGTATTGGGGCACGTCTGGGGCGATCTCAAAAAATAATTGTAAATGTTTCGATTGAGCCTTGAAGTGTAACATGGCTTCGAGAGAATCCAGCAAAACATATAAATCGAAGTCGCTGCGATCGAGGGTGACGCGTCCGGCTTCAATTTTGGCCATTTCGAGAATATCGTTAATGAGGGTGAGTAAATGTTCGCCACTGCGCTTGACAATTTGTAATTGTTCGCGACGATCGCAGGGTAGCGTTTCATCATTAACCAACAGTTGGGTAAATCCGAGAATGGCATTGAGGGGAGTGCGCAATTCGTGACTCATATTGGCCAGAAAGGCACTTTTGGCAATATTAGCTTGTTCGGCAGCTTCTTTGGCCTCTTTGAGGGCAGCCTCGGCTTGCTTGCGTTGGGTAATATCCCGAGCCACCCAAATTGCCGCTCCTTCGGGTAATGGGGAGATACTCGCAGAAAACCAGAGTTCGCGATCGCCGACGGGCAAACTGTAATCGAGATTGAGAGTTTCTTGTTCCCTGACAACTCGCCGAACCCGTTCGAGCCAAGTTTGAATGTTATCGTGGCGTAAAAAGCGTTCGACGGTCAGGTCGAGGGGATTTCCGTCGATTGTTTCGCTATAACAAGGATTGGTGGGGGCAATATCGATATTTCCTTCCTCGTCCACAATCAGGACAATATCGGTCATCGCCTCGAAAATGGCGCGAATTTTTTGTTCGGAGGCCCGTAATTTTTGTGTGAGGGCATGGCTTTCGGCAATTTTTTCTTGCAGTTTTTGATTGGCTGTCGTTAATTCTAGAGCGCGTTCGATGGCTTTGCGTTCTAAGGTGGTATTTAATTCCTCCAAAAAGCGATTTTGTTCGGCCAGTTGTTTTTGCTGTTGATAATATTTCAGAGTTTCCCGGACGATGGAATGCAATTCATTGGGCTGCCAAGGTTTGGTGATGTATCGATAGATTCCCGCTTTATTGATGAGGTTGCCAATGATTTTGGCATCGGTTTCTCCCGTTAACAAAATTTTCAAGATTTTTGGCGCGATCGCGTGCAATTTAACGAG
>JBFRWJ010000456.1:0-6524 GCA_051439525.1 Spirulina sp.
CTGTTGCACTCCCCAAAGCCGTACAAATTCCTAATACCTGTTGGGGATTAAATTGTGCGACTTCTGAGGGGGTTAATTGGGGTGCAATCAAAATACTCGGTGTTTCTAAGTGAAGGGGAATAATTCCGATGCCGAGGAGGATTTTGAGAACGCGACTGCCAATATCGAGGAGATCGATCGCTCTTGCTTGGAAATATTCATCTTCTAAGTTTTGATAATCGGCGATCGCGCGATCGAGAACTGTTTTCCAAGCAGAGGAGGCAGTTTGCTTTTGCTCGAATATCAAGTGTTTTGCGCGATCGCGTAATTGCGGATCTTCTAAATATAATAAATGTGCCTGAAAAATTGGATTGTCTCGAGGGGTTAAACTTTCAATGTGTTCTCGTGCATTTTTTAGAGCCAATTGTAATTTTTGCCATTCAATATCGGGATCTTCAGTCGTTTTAATCTTGACTTCGGGTAAAGTTTGTTGATAATATGCGATCGGGGCAATAACGATACCCGGTGACGCAGGAATTCCATTTAATTCATGATTGCTTGCCGAAGTTTTTTGTTGCCGAGAGTTGATTTTTTCTGGGGTTAATGATTCTGATTCACCAAAATCGTTTTCGACTAATTCTTCTATTTGTTTTAAGGCTAAAGGAGCATCATCTCCTGTCACTTCAATTTCGATTTGCTCTCCCTTTCTGACTCCTAAAAGCATCAATTGATTAATACTTTTTCCACTAATAAATTGACTGGATTCGGTCATTTTTCTGACTGTAACCTCCGCACTGAAATGATTGGCTGTTGCGACAAATTGAGCGGCTGGACGAAGATGTAAACCCAAAGCATTGTTAATCGTTAAAATGCCAGTCAAAGTTTTTTGCGATCCCCGATCCGATCCCTCGACTCGAGAAGTAATATTACGGGTTTCTAAATGGGATAATTTAACCGTTAAAGATTGTTGCGCTTCTGTCATTACCGTATCGAGATGTGCTCCAGTTGCAGCAATAACTGAAGCCGCGATCGCGCCTTCTACCAAAGGTGCAGCACATAGTTTGACCTTTGTTTGTTGCTCGGGATTGAGAAATTCGAGCGCCATTTCAGCACTTAAAACAGCACTACCCAAATCCATGAAAACTAAAACGCCATCATCATTATATACCGATTCAATTGCCTGTTGAATTTTAATAACATCTGTTCCCCAAGGATGCTCGGGATCGTCTACTCCTGCAGCAATGGCAATACTCACATCTTCTTTTACGATCTGTTTAATGAGATTAGCAAGGCTTTTTGCTAAAGGGAAACTATGGGAAACAAGAACCAGAGAAACCATTAATTTTAGTTATCTTCCCGAACAGAGATGAGCAAAGTTTTCAACATTAAATAAGAAGAAGTAGCACCCGGATCTTGATGTCCGATACTTCTTTCTCCTAAATAGCTCGCTCGTCCTTTTCTGGCAATGAGAGGAATTGTTTTTTTCATTCCTTCTTCAGCCGCATCGACTGCTTTTTGCAAGCCTTCAATTACAGAATTATTATGAGCTAAACTTTGGTTCAAAGCATCGATCGCAGGTGATAAAGCATCAATCATCGTTTTATCTTCTAAACGTGCTTTTCCCCGTTGCATAACCCCTTCTACACCGGCTTGTAATACCTTTGCCAATTCCTCTGGTGTTAACTCATCTTTTTGAGCGGAAACAGCACTTGCTTTGAGAAAAAATGTCCCATAAAGCGGACCGCTTGCTCCTCCAACCGTAGAGATTAACGTCATACTTACAGTTTTCAAAATTGTGCCAATATCGCGATCGCTAACCGCAGGCAATTTTTCAGCGACTTTTTGAAAACCGCGATTCATATTAATTCCATGATCGGCATCCCCAATCGCTGCATCTAATTCGGTCAAATAGTCTTTATTTTCGACAATAACAGCTGTAAAATTGTGAATCCAGTCAAGGATTTGTTGTTGTGCGATCGCGCTCATCGATTACATTCCCCAACGAAAAGACGTCGTGTTTACCGGAGCATCCCAGAGGTTAATTAATTCATCATCCATCTTGAGCAAGGTAATCGAACATCCTTGCATTTCTAAAGATGTGATATAACTTCCCACGAGATTGCGGACAATTTTTAAGCCTTTCTTTTGACAAATTTCTGCCAATTTTCGATAGACAATATACAACTCGGGAATTGGCGTTCCCCCCATGCCATTCACAAAAGCCAAGACAGAATCTCCAGATGCTAAGGGTGGATCGATGAATTCTACATCTGTCCATTCTTCCTTCTCCTCATCCCACTCTCGCAAAATTCTTGTATAGGCAGGATCTTCAATAATAGAAATTGCCAACATTTCGGTAATTTCATCGGCAGTTTTCCAAGTTAATCGTTCTCGACCCGGTTCGCCATGAATCCCAATCCCAAATTCTATCTCATTGTCACCTAAATCAAACAGGGGAGTTCCTTTTTGGGGAGTCACGCAGGAAGTGAGAGCCATCCCCATACTCCGACCATTAATATTCACTTTACGAGCCAATTCGGCCAATTTTTTTAAGTCATATTTAGCTTCCGCAGCCGCACCACAAATTTTAGCGGCTAAGACAGAAGTTCCGACTCCTCTCCGTCCTTGAGTGTAAAGACTATCTTTAACCGCAACATCATCATCAATGATAACATTTAATACTCTTATTCCTTCTGAAATTGCCAGTTCCGCAGCCATTTCGTAGTTCATCACATCGCCACTGTAATTATTAACCATGTAGAGGACTCCCGAACCCGAATTCACCATTTTTGCTGCTTCTAACATCTGATCTGGAGTCGGTGCGGTAAAAACTTCACCGGGACAAGCTGCATCTAGCATGCCATAGCCAACGCAACCATTGTATAAAGGTTCGTGTCCGCTTCCACTCCCCGAAACGATCGCGACTTTATCTGGGATAGGTGCATCGGCACGATAAATAAAGTTAGGCTCGAGATGGACTTTAACAACGTCTGGATGAGCAACCGCAATACCCTCTAAACCGTCCCGAACGACATCTTGAGGGTTATTGATTAACTTTTTCATTGCTACCCCCTACTTTGAATCTTCGTATAATAGCAGTCTAGAGCTAATTTGGCTGAGGACAACAGTTATGTTACAAAAAGTGATAATTAATTCGGAAAGTTGGCCGGAAGTCAGCGATCGCTCTGAGACAACGCTAACCCACTGAGCGCAGGGTCGGCGAATTGCGAACTTTTGTACTTTTCTCGCTTCTGATTACGCGATCGCCATGTGGCACGCGATCGCTCTCGAAGTCCCAACCCACCTAGGAAACTCGCAACGCGAGAGCTTGTCTGCGATCGAAAGCGAAATAAAGCGTCAAAAACCTTTACAATAGTAAAAAAGAGAATCTTGCCTCCGAACGACGGGTAAAGATTATCGCGTCATCGGGCTAGATTGTTTCTCATTCTTTATTTTCACCTGTTCTTAACTTACAAAAAAAGGATTTAAAAACCATGACACCAACACTATCTAACTTTTTCTTCAGCCTCATTGCGGGCGGATTGATTGTTGTCGTTCCTATTGTCATCGGTCTTATTGTTATCAGTCAAGCTGATAAAATCAAGCGAACCTAGACCCAAAATCTCATTAATTGATGTAGGGTGCGTTAGCGACAGCGTAACGCACCATTTTTTTCAGTGAACAGTGAACAGTAAATAGTTATTAGTTTTCTCGTAAATTTTTACCTCTATAAAAATTTGACCATCCAATACTACCGAGATAAATTCAAGGAAACAAACATAAAATAAAACGAGATCGATAAAAACATGGGTAACAAAAAGATTAATTTTTTAAAGCGTTTTCGCCAAATCCATAAAATCAGAACAATAATTAAAGGGATTATAACACCCGATTCGAGATAAAGGTTTCTGTAAAAATAATAATTGGTTAGCGATATTTTACCCGCACTGGGCAAAATCCCAAAAGGGAGTTTGAAAACTTCCCGACTCCACGGAAACAATAGGGGGAATGCTCCCACTCCTACGAAAATATCGAGTAAAAGATGGGATAATCCCGCACAACAGGCTTGACTGCTATGTTTTTTAAAGGTCTCTTTTTTCTTAACGATAAAAGCAAGAATTAAAATCGTTAGAAAAGGTAAAATAAGACTGCCAGCGAAAGAATGGGTAATGCGAATACCTCCATTATTACTGGGACGAAAAAAAGGAACGATATAATCTGAGTCGGGAAAACAAGCTAAAATAATTAACCAAAGCAACCAGAGAAAGCGATCGCGTTTCCTTGACCATAGATCTTTCCCGAGTTCGCGATCGCAGAAAAAAACAGTAGCTCCAGCTAAACCATGTCCGAGAAAAGATGACATTTATAGTTGACAGTTGATAGTTGATAGTTGACAGTGGGGATAGGCGAGATGAATCCCATAACAGGAGACGGAAAAAATGATCGATACTTATCCAATTGTAACAGATTTAGTCATGATAGGTGGAGGACACAGCCACGCGATCGCTTTAAAACGACTGGCGATGAATCCTATCGCGGGATTGAGAATTACCCTGATTTCCGATGCTTTACATACTCCCTATTCGGGAATGTTACCGGGTTATGTTGCTGGGTTTTATTCTTATGACGAAACCCACATCGATTTACAGCGTCTTTCTCGTTTTGCCAATATTCAATTATACCCCGATCGCGCCGTCGGATTGGATCTCCAAAATAATAAAGTTTTATGTCAGAAACATCCTCCCGTTGCCTTCGATTATCTCTCCATTGATATTGGCAGCACTCCCGTAAAAAATATCATTCCCGGTGCCACAGAATATGCCATTCCCGTCAAACCCGTTCCTCGCTTTTTACAGCAGTGGGAAAAGATAGTCAGAAAGATTCAAGAAGATCCCGATCGCACTCAGACAATTGCCGTGGTGGGTGGGGGTGCGGGAGGAGTTGAATTGCTGTTAAATCTCCAAGCAAAATTAGAGAATATTTTCAAGCGATCGCAATCCCCTATCAACAATCTTAAATTTCATCTTTTTCATCGCGGCAGAAGTTTAATGACGGGGCATAATTCTTGGATAAGCAAGCGATTGACGCAAATTTTAAACGCTCGCAGCGTGCAGTTACATCTATCGGAAACCGTCTCGGAAATCCGATGCGATCGCGTCATTTGCGAGTCCGGTTTAACGACAGAATGCGATTATGTATTTTGGACGACTCAAGCATCAGCTCCTTCTTGGATTCAAGCATCGGGACTCCAGACGGATTCTCGCGGGTTTATTTTAGTCGAGGATACCCTACAATCCGTCTCCCATCCTCATATTTTCGCCACGGGAGATATTGCCACGATGCAGAATCATCCTCGTCCCAAAGCGGGAGTTTTTGCCGTCCGTCAAGGAAAACCGTTATCTGAAAATTTACGGAATATTGTTCTCGACCGACCTTTAAAACCCTTTAGACCCCAAAAGCAATATTTAGCCTTAATTGGGACGGGAGATAAAAGCGCGATCGCGTCCCGTTCTTTTTGGGGTTGGGAGTCTCCTTTATTATGGCGTTGGAAAGATTGGATCGATCGCGAATTTATGGATCGCTTCGACAAATTACCCCCCATGTCTTCTTCCCCACCGAGAGAGAGTAACGCAAAAATTGTTTTACCCAAAAATATTCCCACCATGTACTGTGGAGGATGCGGCTCAAAAGTGGGTGCAACACCTCTAAAACGAGTCTTAGCTCGCTTGAAAATTTCTCAAAACCCCGATATTATAGTAGGATTAGAGAGTCCCGACGATGCCGCAATTCTTCGCAGTCCAGAAAATCGATATCTCGTCCAAACAATCGATCATTTTCGCAGTTTGGTCAACGATCCTTTTATTTTTGGTCAAATTACGACGCATCATTGTTTAAACGATCTGTTTGCCATGGGAGCAACGCCTCAAAGTGCTTTAGCCATGGCAAATATTCCCTTTGGGACAGAAAAGAAGGTAGAAGAAACATTATATCAACTTCTTTCTGGGGCAATTTTAGTCTTGGAAGATGCGAAGACTTCTCTGGTTGGCGGACATACAATTGAAGATCGAGAACTCGCCTTTGGTTTAACTTGTAATGGAAGTATTCCTCCCGAACAAATTTTACCCAAAAAGGGGATGAAACCGGGAGACGTGTTAATCTTAACTAAAGCGATCGGGACGGGAACATTATTTGCTGCGGATCGACGCTATCAAGCGAAAGGACGGTGGATTGAAAACGCGATCGCGTCGATGTTACGCTCCAATCAAACCGCCGCAGGAGTTTTTAAAAACTGTGAGGCAACCGCTTGTACTGATGTGACGGGGTTTGGGTTGATCGGACATTTACTGGAAATGGTGCAAGGAACGCCAATGGCGGTAGAATTGAACCTAGAAGCCATTCCGGTTTTAGAGGGCGCGATCGCGACCATACAACAAGGAATTTTGAGTTCCCTTCACCCGCAAAATCTGCGCGTTTCTGCTTTTATTGAAAATCCAGAACATTTTCAATCTTCTCCTCTCTATTCTTTATTGTTCGATCCGCAAACC
>JBFRWJ010000457.1:0-3722 GCA_051439525.1 Spirulina sp.
GACGGGACTCGATGCGACTGAGATTGATCTGACGACTGGCAAAAACTTGCAGGGGGTTCACCAATGCTCCCGGAACGTTGGCGGGAACGCTAAAGGCAAGGGAAACATAGTTCCCCCGCTCGGTTGGCGGCCAACCTACGACCCAAAAGCGCGTGCAATTTCCTTGGCAATCGTTGATGTCTGGAACGAGAACGGGTAAATTGTAGAGTCTGGCCGCACGTTCGGAGGCGATCGCGGCTCCCGTTGGATCGTCTCCTAAATGTTCCAAGGCTTCCGTGGTAGAATTGCTAGCAACTTGTTGGACTGAAGGCAAATATTGATTCAGCCAGTTTTGACATTGGGCGAGGGCTTGGGGATGAGAATAAACGCTTTCGATCGCGGCTAAAGTCGGAGCGCGGGAAATTAAAGCATGAACTATCGGTAATACCAATGCAGTTTGTATATTTAACCCTTCTAATTGCCATAACGTATCGAGAGTTACAGCGACACTACCATGAATCAAATTTTCCACCGGAACCACAGCGAGATCGGCCTGCCGATCGGCCACGGCGCGCAAGGTTCGTGCGATGGTAGGATACGGGCATAAAAACGACTTTTGACCGATTTCGCGATCGCGCCAATCTGCGTAAGCTAAAGCCGTCATTTCTGTATAAGTCCCCGAAGGTCCTAAGTGAGCAATCGAAATAGTCATTTGATAGATCGGAAAACCCCATGCAAAATACGACCAATCCCTTAAACATCCGTCCGGCCGAACCAGAAGACGTTTCGACGGTCTTTGACTTAATTAAAGCACTCGCCGAGTACGAACGACGAGCTCATGAAGTCACCGCAACGCTTGCCGATCTACAGGAAGATTTATTTGGCCGCCGTCCCTATATTGAAGCAATTCTAGCGGAATGGGACGAGAAAATCGTCGGCTTTTCCTTATATTTCTGCAACTATTCAACATTTGTCACTCAACCCGGACTCTATCTCGAAGACTTATTTGTTTTACCCAATTATCGCCGTCGGGGAATTGGCAAAAAGATGTTTCAATATTTGGCTCAATTGGCTGTCGAGCGTCAGTACGGGCAATTTGAGTGGAATGTTTTAGATTGGAACGAACCCGCGATCGCTTTTTACGAAAGCATGGGAGCTGTGATTCTCCAGGAGTGGCGAACTTGTCGGCTAACAGGAGAAAATTTACGCGCTCTGGCTGAGATTCCCTAAAATTCCCATATAGCTTGTATTGTTCAACTTAAATTTGTGCGCATAACGGAAGAGAAATGATTGCCGTCGTTCCGCAATTTTTTCCGGCACTTTCTAATTTGATTTGTCCCTCCATTAACTTCAACCAGCTTTGAGCAATGACCAAACCCAAACCCAGCCCTTCATAACTGCGAGTCGTCGAACTATCGAGCATCATAAAAGGTTGAAAAAGTTTGGATTGGTGTTTGGGTTCAATGCCAATTCCTGTATCTTGAATCATAACGATCGCCCAATTTTTTTTATTTTCGGAGTCAAATTCTTGCTGAGTTTTTATCGTAATCTCTCCAGATTTAGTAAATTTGATGGCGTTGTTAATAATATTTAAGAATACCTGCGTAAGTTTTGTCCCATCACTGCGAACGATTAAAGGTTCAGAAAATTCTTGATAATTGAGATTCAGATTTTTTTGTTGTAATTGATGTACATGAATATCGATCGCAGAACTCAAATACATTCGCAAATCGAGATCTTGTAAGTGGAGTTGCATTTTGCCAGCCTTGATTTTGGCAATGTCGAGAATACTATTAATTGTTTTGAGCAAATGAATTGCCGATTCATTTGCTATTTTCAGATTCTCTTGTTCTTCCTCTCGATCTTCACAAAACCCTTCTAAAATTAACTGCAATGCCCCCAAAATCCCATTTAAAGGATTGCGGAGTTCGTGGGACATAATCATTAAGAATTCATCTTTCAAGCGGTCAATTTCCTGCAAGGCAATATTTTTTTCTTGTAAAATATCGAGAAGTTTTTCTTTTTGGAAGTTGGCTTCTTCTAACTCTATTGTCCGTTTTTTGACGCGATCTTCTAGACTTTCGTTCAAAGATTTCAAGGCTTTATTGGCTTTTTGTAATTTTAATTGGTGTTCGACTCGCGCTAACACTTCTAATTCTTGAAAAGGTTTCGTCACATAATCTGCTCCACCTAACTTAAACGCACGCACTTTATCCATCGGTTCGTCAAGGGCGCTGATAAAAATAATCGGAATATCACACAGATGGGGAGATTTTTTGATGCGATCGCAAAATTCATATCCATCCATCTCGGGCATTTGAATATCGAGTAAAATGAGATCCGGCGGATTTCTTTTCACGGTTTCCAGAGCGCGAGCCCCGCGCAAAAATGTTCGGACGCGATAGTGCTTATCTTGCAAGATCGCCGTGAGCACTCGAATATTATTGGGGGTATCGTCAACAATTAAAATTTCTGGATTGGGGTCGATGGAACCAATATCATTCATGGTAATTGTTTGTTGTGTGTTGGTTTTCAATTGTTCTTGATTGCTAATTGAGGGTTGAGAATTGGTAATTGTTCATTAATTCATCGCTCATTTCAAAATTTGCCGTCACATTTTGAACGTCGTCTAAAGATTCCAAAGTATCGACTAGCTTCAATAGCGATCGCACTTGTTCGGGATCGTCTACTGCTACACGGTTACTGGGAATCCAGCGTATTTCTGCTTCTTTGACAGGAAAGTCTTTCTCTTGTAACATTTGCGAAAGTAAATTTAAATTATCAATTTCTGTGAAAACCTCTGCCCCGGGCGCGTCTTCTTCATCGGTTAATTCATAAGTTTCTGCCCCTCCTTCAACAGAGGCTTCTAAAAGTTCTTCTTCTTCGACTTTTCCTTCTAACAAGACGACCCCCTTTTTCTCAAACATCCAACTGACGCACCCCGTTTCTCCCAGATTACCGCCATTTTTATTAAATGCCGCTCTCAAATCTGCTGCCGTGCGATTGCGATTATCGGTAAAGGCTTCAATTAAAATGGCAATTCCCCCGGGCCCGTACCCTTCATAACGGACTTCCTCAAAATTGGACTCGTCATCTTTATAGGTTCCCGCACCCTTGGCAATAGCGCGATCGATGTTGTCATTGGGGATTCCTGCGGCCTTGGCCTTCTCGATCGCCGTGCGAAGTTGAAAATTTCCTGCCGGGTCTGGAATCCCATTCCGAGCTGCGACTATAATTGCCCGAGATAATTGGGTAAAGGTTTTCCCTTTTTTCGCATCTACTCTTGCTTTTTGTCGCTTGATATTTGCCCATTTACTATGACCGGCCATAATCCTAAAACCTCCAGTTGTAACGGATTGTATCGGTTTCAACGTTAAATCTCATGTTACTGGTTATAGGGCAATAAATGTGTTGTAGACTACTGAAGTTTCCCTAATTTTATAAAAAAACCATGAAGCGCAGAAATTTTATTGCCAATAGCGCCATCGGCGCGACGACGGCAGCTACCTTAGCCGCTTGCAACTCCACTCCCACCTCCTCAACCCCAGAAGGAGAGAGTCGTTTACCCAAAATAGAATGGCGCATGGCCACAAGCTGGCCCTTATCTCTTGATACCATTTACGGAGGGGCAACCACCACCTGCGATCGCGTTAGGGAAATGACCGATGGACGTTTTGACATTACACCTTATCCGGGGGGAGAAATTGTCGGGGGTTTGGAAGTTTTCGATGCCGTACAAAATG
>JBFRWJ010000458.1:0-18725 GCA_051439525.1 Spirulina sp.
CGTATAGCCAAGGAGTCGGACCATCCATCCGGATGTAATTGGAGAAGCTAGTAAACACCTGATTCAATTGCCCGGCAAACCCTTCTTTTCCTTGGGTAAACTGACTCAAAGAAGCGGGCAAAAACAACATTGCAGAGGCAAAAATAATTGGCATCACTCCACCTTGATTGAGGCGCAGGGGCAAATAATTTGAGCGTTCGCGATATAATCTTCGCCCGACCTGCCGACGAGCCGAAATAATGGGAATGCGTCGGGTGCCTTCTTGGACGAAGACAATACCCACGATCATCATCAAGAACGCGAGTAAGAGAATAATCACCTTGGCAATCTCTTCTCGACCGCCTTGTTGGGCAACATCAATGGTATTGCCTAAAATGGTGGGCAGAACGGCAACGATATTGACAAAAATGAGGAGAGAAGCCCCATTGCCGATCCCGCGTTCGGTAATGAGTTCCGAAACCCACATCACGAACATGGAACCTGCCGTAAAGGCCAGTACCGTTTCTATAAAAAACATCGGCCCCGGTTGCAGGGCAAAGTTTTGAATCCACGTTGCCAGCATCAAACTTTGCAACGCAGCCCAACCTAAAGCCACATAGCGAGTAATTTGGGAAATTTTTCGCCGTCCGGCTTCCCCTTCATTTTTTTGTAAATTTTCTAAAGAAGGCAGGGCAGCCGTTAAAAGCTGCATGATAATGGAGGCATTGATAAAGGGTAAAATCCCCAAAGCAAAAATCCCCAAGGCAGAAAGACCGCCCCCAGAGAAAACATCTAAAAAACCAATTAAGGGACTGTTCCCGATATCGTTCAAAAATGCCTCGCGATCGATGCCCGGAATGGGAATATAAACGCCCAAGCGAACTAAAATCAGCAGACCCAGAGTGACGAGCAATCGTCCTCTCAGGCCTGCTGCTTGTGCCATTTGCGCAAACGTTTCTTGAGCCGTTGGCGTTTTATCTCGGCTGACAACCATGAAGGTTTACCTCATTGAATCTGAAAATACGAATCGTTAAATTGTTTTTTGGGTAACATATCTTTTTATCCTACTTGACATTCCCACGACTTTTCTCAGGGGAGAGGCGATCGCGGGTTGAGAATTGCCGCGATTTTGGCGCGATCGCCCATCAAACAACTTCCCAAGTTCCTCCAGCCCCTTGTATTTTTTCTTTGGCACTGGCGGTAAAAGCAGCCGCTTTGACGGTGAGGGCAATATTGAGTTCGCCATCTCCAAGGATTTTTAGCGGCCCGTCATTTTGGGTGACGATTCCCGCTTCCATGAGGGATTCGAGGGTCACTTCCGTATTGGCGTCTAGGGAAGCGAGACTGCGAACATTAACAATCGTGTAATGGCGGCGATTGATAACCGTAAAGTGTTTTAATTTGGGAACGCGCCGATATAGGGGCATTTGTCCCCCTTCAAACCCCGGTTTCGTTCCCGTCCCCGATCGCGATTTTTGTCCGCGCATCCCAAAACCGCAACTTGCCCCCTGTCCAGCGGCAATCCCCCGTCCCACGCGACGGCGGCGGGTTTTCGAGCCTTTTTTGGGTTTTAGATCGTGTAGTCTCATTGTTTTGGTTATTGGTTATTGGTTATTGGTTATTGGTTATTGGTTATTGGTTATTGGTTATTGGTTCGCAGAGCATGACAGTCGCTGCATTGTCAAACAACAAACAACAAATAACAAATAACAAATTACGCAAACAATTGTTCGAGGGAAATTTCGCGCTCGCGAGCCACCTCTTTAAAGGTTCGCAAGGTTTCTAAGGCATCAATCGCCGCCCGAGCATTGTTGAGGGGGTTATTGGAACCGAGTTGTTTGGCGAGGATATTTTGCACGCCTGCTAATTCGAGGACGGTTCGCACGGCTCCCCCGGCAATTACCCCCGTACCGGGAGCCGCCGGACGCATCATCACTTTTGCACCACCCGCAGAGCCTCTAGTGGGGTGAACGATAGAATTGGCTTTAGTGAGAGAAACATCAATGAGTTTCTTTTTGCCATCGGCAACGCCCTTGCGGACGGCGCCAATCACATCCGCCGCTTTGCCAACGCCAACCCCAACTTTACCTCTTTCATTGCCGACGACGACGATCGCGCGAAAGCTGAGTTTTTTACCGCCTTTGACGACCTTAGAAACCCGCCGGATTTGAATTACCCGTTCTTGGAAGGCTTCTTCTTTTTTCGTGCGGTTGCTTTTCTTCTTTTTGTTAGTCTTTGCCATATTTTTAAAGGATGAAGGATGAAGGATGAAGGATGAAGGATGAAAGTAAATTGTCCTCTCTTCCTCTATTGCCTGTTGCCTTTAACTTAAAACTCTAATCCTGCCTCTCGGGCGGCATCGGCAAGGGCTTTGACCCGACCGTGATAGAGATTGCCGCCGCGATCGAAGACAACAGTTTTAATCCCTTTCGCGAGCAGGCGATCGGCAACTAATTTACCGACAGCGCCTGAAGCTTTGCAGGTATTTTGAGATTCGATTTGGCCTTTGAGGTCCTTATCAACCGTAGAAGCCGAGGCAATGGTATGTTGAGCAACATCATCGATCGCCTGAGCGTAGATGTGGTTGTTAGAGCGAAAGACCGCTAAGCGAGGACGTTCTGCGGTGCCGCTTAGTTTTTTCCGCAACCGCCGATGGCGACGGCGCACGGATTCTTTACGAGTGAGTTTCATCTTAGGGAATAGGGAATAGGGAATCGGAAATCGGGAATAAGAAACTGAAATTATTTCTTCCCTGCCTTACCTGCTTTACGTCTGATGTATTCGCCTTTGTAACGAATGCCTTTGCCTTTGTAAACTTCAGGGGGGCGCACGGCGCGAATTTTAGCGGCGACATTCCCGACAATTTCTTTGTTAATGCCGCTCACGATCACTTCGAGACCTTTTTCGGCCACCTCAAATTTAATGCCGTCCGGGGCATCGATCTCGACGGGTTTGCTGTAACCGACATTGAGAATGAGCTTAGTTCCTTGGATTTGCGATCGATAGCCAACGCCAACAATACTCAAGCGTTTTTCATAGCCCTTGGATACCCCTTCCACCATATTGGCCACTAAAGTGCGGGATAAACCGTGGCGCTGGCGGGAGATTCTCGAGTCGTCTTGACGTTGGACGAGAATTGTCCCGTTGTTTTGTTCGACGATCGCGGTTTCGGGCAACGTGCGTTCGAGTTGTCCTTTGGGACCTTTAACGCTAACGTGCCGCCCGTCAATATTTACGGTTACGCCTTTGGGAATTTCTATGGGGCGTTTGCCAATGCGAGACATAGCTAATTGTTGTTTGTTGTTTGTGTCTTGGTGCGCGTTCCCTAGGCGAATTCGATTCGCCGGGGTCGCACCGCTTGTTTGTTGTTTGTTATTTGTTGTTTGAAGCCAAATAACCAATAACCAATAACTAACTTGATTACCAGACGTAGCAAAGAACTTCGCCGCCGACTCCTTGTTTTCGCGCCTCGCGATCGGTCATGATACCGCGATCGGTGGAAATAATGGCAATGCCGATCCCCCCTAAAACCCGAGGGAGTTCTTTGCGATTTTTGTAGACCCGCAGACCGGGTTTGCTGATGCGTTTGAGGGTGGTAATAATGGGTTTGCGCGTCTTGCCCTTATATTTCAGAGACAAAACCAATTCTTTTTTGATGCCCTCCCCCACTTCTTCAAAATCCCCAATAAATCCTTCTTGTTTCAGGACTCGGGCGATATTGCGTGTCATTTTGGTTGAGGGAACCGTGGTGGTTGGATGCCGAACCGCACCAGAATTGCGGATGCGGGTAAGCATATCGGAGATCGTGTCGTTTGACGCCATGCGTGCGTTTTTCCTCCTTGCGATGGTGCAGGCGCATTGCTTGCGCTCATTAAGGTGTATCCCTATTGTTTGCGGAAGGGCATCCCCATTTCTTTGAGTAGGGCGCGTCCTTCTTCGTCAGTATTGGCAGTCGTAATGATGGCAATATCCATGCCCCGAATTTGATCGATACTGTCGTAATCGATTTCCGGAAAAATTAATTGCTCTCGCACGCCAAGGCTGTAGTTTCCCCGTCCGTCAAAACTTTTGGGACTGACGCCGCGAAAGTCGCGAATGCGAGGCAGGGCCAAGCCGATCAGGCGATCGAGAAAGGCATACATCCGTTCCTGACGCAATGTGACCATCACGCCGACGGGCATCCCTTGGCGAATTTTAAAACCGGCGATCGCTTTTTTCGCGCGAGTCACCACGGGTTTTTGCCCGGTAATGGTTGCCAATTCGCTCAGGGACGATTCGAGGGCTTTTGCATTCTGAGAGGCTTCCCCCAAACCCCGGTTAACGGTGACTTTGGTCACTTTGGGGACTTGATGGATATTTTTGTAATTAAACTGTTCCATTAATTTGGGAACAATTTTTTCTTGGTAAAGGATTTTTAAGCGTTGTACCATGATGTTGTTTGTTGTTTGTTGTTTGTTGTTTGTTGTTCGGAGTCAAATAACTAACAACGAATAACCAATAACGAATAACCAATAACTAATCGATGATTTCGCCTGTTTTTTTGAGCATTCTCACCTTGCGTCCGTCTTCGGTAAAGGTGTAAGAAATGCGGCTGGCGACTTTTTCTTTGGTGGAATAAAGCATGACATTAGAACTGTGAATGGGGGCTTCAAAGGTTTCGATTCTGCCCGATTCACCTTCCTGACGGGGTTTGACGTGCTTGGTTCTGACGTTTACCCCTTGCACGACCACTTTACTCAATTTAGGAATGGTTTTGACGATTTCTCCAACTTTCCCTTTATCGCGCCCGGAAATCACCTGGACGGTATCGCCGGTTTTGACGTGCATTTTGTAACGCTTGGGAGTTTTGGGTTTGGTATTTCTGGCGACCATTTAGAGTACCTCCGGTGCGAGAGAGACGATTTTGGTATAATTTTTATCCCGCAATTCTCGCGCCACGGGTCCGAAAACGCGGGTGCCTTTGGGGTTGCCGTCGGCGTTGATGATGACGGCGGCATTGTCGTCAAAACGAATGCTCATACCGCTCGATCGCCGCAGAGAATGACGGGTTCGCACGATCACGGCGGTGACGATATCGGACTTTTTCACCCCTTGGTTGGGAATGGCATCCTTGACGACAGCGATAATGCGATCGCCAATGCCGCCCGTATCTCGGTTTCCCGCCCCCAAGACTCGCAAGCACATTAATTTGCGAGCGCCGCTATTATCGGCAACATTGAGATAGCTTTGTTGTTGAATCATCTTTATGAGCGATCGGTAATAGATAATGGGTAATAGGATGTCGATATCGGGCTATTTTTGAGCGCTTTCAAGAATTTCGGCAACCGTCCAGCGCTTGGTGCGACTTAAGGGACGGGTTTCGCGAATGCGGACGCGATCGCCTTCTCGACACTGATTTTCCTCGTCGTGAGCCTTATATTTTTTGGTCTTGGCGAGAATTTTTCTGTATTTGGGGTGGGGAGAACGGCTTTCAATGGCAACCACGACGGTTTTATCCATTTTGTTGCTCACCACGACACCCACGCGTTCTTTTGTTGCCACGATAGTTTTACTCCTCTTCGCTTGCGGATTCTGTTACGGCAATCGATTCTGCTGTTGCATCGGCTATCGAACTTTCGTCAGCCGATGAGGTTTCCTCAGATACGGATTCTTCATCTTCTTGGCTGAGTTCTCGTTCCCGTTCGACAGTTAACAATTGAGCGATCCAACGCCGCGTATGTTTGAATTCATGAGTTTTTTCTAAGCGCCCGGTTGCTTTTTCCAAACGCAATTGAAAGAGTTTGCGTTTGGCGGCGAGAATTTCGTCTGCCAGTGCTTCATCACTGAGTTCTCTGGCATCTTTAACATTGGGTAGAGCCATAATTTTAAAAGGATGAGGGATGAAGGATGAAGGATGAAAGGACGTTTGAGATGAATTTCTCTCTTCTCCTTTTTCCTTAATGCTCGTTATTCGTCAATTTTGGGACGAATGAGAAATTTCGTTTTAATGGGAAGTTTTTGGGCGGCGAGGCGCATGGCTTCTCGTGCGATTTCTTCGGCAACACCGGACATTTCAAACATGATTCGCCCGGGTTTGACGACGGCAACCCAATATTCCGGAGAGCCTTTCCCGGAACCCATCCGGGTTTCTGCCGGACGCATGGTCACGGGTTTGTCGGGGAATACACGAATCCAAATTTTTCCACCCCGACGAATATAACGGGTCATGGCTCGTCGTGCGGCTTCAATTTGGCGAGAAGTAATCCAGCAAGGTTCTGTTGCTTGCAGGGCATAGTCGCCAAAGTTAAAGGTCGTACCGCCTTTGGCTAACCCTCTCATTCGTCCGCGTTGCTGTTTGCGGAATTTTGTTCTTCTGGGACTTAACATGATGGTTATTGGTTATTGGTTATTAGTTATTAGTTATTAGTTATTGGTTATTAGTTATTGGATTCCAAACAACAAACAACAAACAACAAACAACAAACAACTATTCCGATCGATCTTCAAATTGTTGGCGACGACGCTGACGGCGAGAAGGAGTAGCTTGGGGTTCTTGGACGACATCGTCTTGACCGGGGATAATTTCGCCTTTGAAAACCCAAACTTTAATGCCCAGAATGCCGTAGATCGTGCGAGCGGTACGATAGGAATAATCGACATCCGCTCTCAGGGTGTGCAGGGGAACTCGCCCTTCCCGCGTCCATTCCGTGCGAGCAATTTCTGCCCCATTGAGACGACCGCTTACTTGGATTTTGATACCCTGAACCTCTGCTCGTTGCGCCCGTTGGATGGCTTGGCGGACGACTCGCCGGAAAGAAACCCGTCGCTCGAGCTGTTGGGCGATGTATTCGCCGATGAGGACGGCATCAGCATCCACGCGAGCCACTTCAATGACGTTGACGCGAATTTGACGATTGCCCCCGAGGAAGTTTTGCAAGCCGGTCCGCAGGGATTCGATCCCACTGCCACCACGACCGACCACTACCCCCGGACGTGCGGTATGAATGGCTAAGTCGATCTGATCGGCTTTGCGTTCGATTCTGACATCAGAAATGCCCGCATTGCTGAGATTTTTTTGAACGTAGGTGCGAATTTTACAATCTTCTTGCAAGAGTTCCGGGTAGCGTTTCTCGTCGGCATACCAGCGCGAGCGATGCTCTTTGGTAATCCCTAAACGAAAACCAGTTGGATGAATCTTCTGTCCCACGAGTTGTTCCTCTTAGTCTTCTAGTTTCGATGCAACGGCAATGGTGATATGACAGGTCGGCTTTTGGATTTGATAGGCTCGACCTTGCGCTCTAGGGCGATATCGCTTGAGTCTGGGTCCTTGATCGGCGTAGGCGGTACTGACCACTAAGCTCGTGCGATCGTAGCCGTTATTGTGTTCGGCGTTGGCAGCAGCCGATCGCAGGGCTTTTAAGATCGGATCGCAGGCGCGATAGGGCATGAATTCGAGAATGATTAGGGCTTCTCGATAGGAGCGCCCGCGAATTTGATCCAAGACCCGTCGCACTTTGCGGGGGGACATGCGGATATAGCGGGCTGTTGCTTTGACTTCTTCTGATAAATCGACGGCCATTGTTTTCTCCCCTCTTGTTTGTCCTATCTTCTGGCTTTTTTATCGCTTTTGGCGTGACCCCGGAAGGTGCGGGTGGGGGCAAATTCCCCGAGTTTGTGACCGACCATTTGCTCGTTGACGTAAACCGGAACGTGCTGTCTGCCGTTATGAACGGCGATGGTATGACCGACCATCTGAGGCAGAATGGTGGAGGCTCTCGACCAAGTTTTGATCACGCGCTTGTCGCCTTTGGCATTCATTTTTTCGATTTTTGAGAGCAGGCTGTCGGCAACAAACGGCCCTTTTTTTAATGAACGACTCATAGTTAGTTATTGGTTATTGGTTATTGGTTATTGGCTATTGGTTATTGGTTATTGGTTATTGGTTATTGGTTCGCAATCCCAAATAACAAACAACAAATAACAAACAACAAATAACAAATTTACTTTTGGTTGCGTCGGCGGACGATCAGGCGATCGCTGGGTTTATTGCGCTTGCGGGTTTTGCGACCTAAGGCGGGTTTACCCCAAGGGGTGACTGGACCGCTCCGACCGATGGGGGCGCGTCCTTCACCGCCGCCGTGGGGGTGATCGACGGGGTTCATCGCACTGCCTCGCACTTGCGGCCTGCGTCCGCGATGGCGCGATCGCCCGGCTTTCCCCAAACTCAGATTTCGCGCCTCGGCATTGCCTACCCGACCCATGGTGGCGTAGCATTCTTTACGAACCATGCGCACTTCTTTGGAAGGAAGGCGCAGGGTAACATAGTTCCCTTCTTTGGCGACCAACTGAGCGCCTGTTCCCGCAGCCCGAACGATTTGACCGCCTCGACCGGGAAGCAATTCAATATTGTGAACGTCGCTCCCCAAGGGGATTTTACTTAAAGGAAGGGCATTGCCAATTTCAAAAGGGGCGTCCGGGCCTGCTGTAATGGTACTGCCCACAGCTAATTTATCGGGGCATAAGATATAGCGCTTTTCCCCATCTTCGTATTGAACCAGAGCAATGCGAGCGTTGCGGTTGGGATCGTATTCGATCGCGATAACCTCAGCGTTCATATTGCGCTTGTCCCGACGGAAATCGATGACACGGTAAAGACGCTTGTGACCGCCCCCCCGACGGCGAGAGGTAATGACACCACGATTATTCCGTCCTTTTTTGCGGTGCTTGTATTTGGTAAGAGATTTCTCCGGTTTACTTTTGGTAATATCGGCAAAGTCAGACACGCTGGCTTGCCGAGTCCCCGGAGTCATTGGTCGAAAGATACGAATACCCATTTTTTGGTAATTGGTAATTGGTAATCGGTAATTGTCGAAAAGTCTTAACCCGATTAAACTTCGGGGAAGAGTACGATTTCATCGCCTTCGGCAAGGGTGACGATCGCTCGCTTGTAAAGCGCTTTATACCCGGTAAATCTGCCGACTCTTTTTTTCTTGCGAGTGGGATTGTGGGTATTAATTTTGGTAACTTTGACATCAAAGAGGCTTTCGATCGCGGCTTTGATTTCGGGTTTGGTCGCCTTGGGTTTGACATCAAAAACGTATTTATTCAGCGCTAGCAAAATCGTCGCTTTTTCCGTCACCACGGGTTTGATAATCAAATCGGCGAGATCTCTGGGATCGTATTGTTTGGTTTTATAAACTCTAGTCTTCACCGTATACCTCCTTGATTTTTGCGATCGCCGAACTGGTCGCGACAATTTTGTCAGCGTTGAGCAGGTCGTAAACGTTTAAGTTGGTCGCCAAAATCATTCGCAATTTTTCCACGTTGCGACCGGATAAGTAAACGTTGTCATTTTTTTCGCCAACGATGAGGAGAACTTTGTCAGTTTCTTCAATTCCCCAACGTTGGAAAGCTGCAATTAATTCTTTCGTTTTGGGGCGAGAAATTTGTTCGGCAAAGTCTTCAACGACAATTAAATCTTCAGCACGACTGACGAAAGCGGTTCTTAACGCCAATCTCCGCTCTTTGCGGTTCATTTTCTGGCTGTAATCTCTGGGTTTGGGTCCGAAGATAACGCCACCTCCTCGCCATAAAGGAGAACGAATCGATCCGGCTCGGGCGCGTCCGGTTCCTTTTTGCCGCCAAGGTTTGCGACCGCCCCCTCTCACTTCGGCGCGGGTTTTCGTGGAAGCCGTTCCCTGACGGGCGTTTGCTAATTGCCGCACGACAGCGCGATGGACGATGTGAGAAGCATTTTCTTCTTTAGCAACTTTGAGTTCTAAGGTTGCCTCTCCAACCTCTTCTCCTTGCCAATTTTTAACTGCACGAGTAACCATTTTTTCTGGGTAATTGGTAATTGGTAATTGGTAATTGGTTTCTCAAACCCCAACAACTTATTTTTCCCGAACTTACTTTTTCTGTCCGACAATATTGGCGGGAGAAATATTCAGGAGATTTCCGGTTTTTCCGGGGATAGCGCCTTTGATGAGCAACAGATTTCTTTCGGCATCCACGCGGACAATTTCCAATTTGCGAACGGTTATTTTTTTCCCGCCATAACGTCCCGCCATTTTCTTACCGGGATAAATGCGCCCCGGTGTGGTACCGGCACCGGTAGAACCGGGCAAGCGGTGGTTTTTTGAACCGTGGGACATGGGTCCGCGTCGGAAATTATGACGTTTTTGATAGCCGGCAAATCCTCTCCCGATGGTCTTTCCAGAAACATCAACGAGTTGCCCGGCTTCAAAAATATCGACTTTGAGAGTTTGTCCCAATTCGTAGGAGGAGGTATCTTCAATGCGATACTCTTTCAAGTGACGCAGGGGAGATGCTCCCGATTTGTTTAAATGTCCCAATTCCGGCTTGTTGAGGGCTTTGGGCTTCACTTCGTCGTAACCGAGTTGAACGGCAATATATCCGTCCGTCTCTTTGGTTTTAATTTGAGTTACCGTGCAGGGCCCTGCTTGTACAACCGTCACGGGGATGGAAATTCCCGTTTCTTGGTTAAAAATTTGGGTCATGCCGAGTTTGGTACCAAGAATCCCCACAGACACGGGTTTACCTCTCTCTTGTTCTAAACAACACTGAGTTTATTGCACTCTTTACAAAATGAGGGCAATTTTCCTTTGGATTCCTTGGCGATCGCGACATTAATTTCTAACGCTTCTGAATCTCGCCAAATAGTAACGAGTTCAAGCGATCGCGCAGTCCTTCCAAGACCATAAATTTCCCAATCTTTTCAATTTGTTTGGGAAACCAATACGATAATTTTTAATTTTAAGTGAGTAACATTAAGTTGTAGAACCGCCAAACTTCATTTAAGACTTAGGAACTAAAAGCCCCAGTATCTCGCAATGAAACGATATTTTTACAAAAACAAGCGTTAAGTGCGTTTTTCGATCGCAAATCGAAATGAATGACCTTAACGTTTTAATGTCACGATCATCTAGTATATCGAGTTAATGCGATAATGTCAAGCCTTTGGGGAAAAATTTTCTTTTTTGCCTCAAAGTCTTGGGTTTTGCGGGGGAAGTCGCGATCGCGACACCAAAACGCAACAGATTCCCCCGATGGTTGTGTATCGGATGCAACCGATCGCCCTACAATAAGAAGGCAACAATCTCCCACCCTACGAACAAAGATGCCTCGGACACAGCGTAACGATAATTTTATCGATAAAAGTTTCACGGTTATGGCAGACTTGATCCTCAAGTTACTGCCCACCAACCAAAACGCCAAAAAAGCCTTTGCTTACTATCGCGATGGCATGGCGGCACAAGCGGATGGAGAATATGCAGAAGCCTTGGATAACTATCATGAGGCCTTAGCTTTAGAAGACGATCCCAATGATCGCAGTTACATTCTCTACAATATCGGGTTAATTCACGCCAGCAACGGCGAACACGACAAGGCATTAGAATTCTATCATGAAGCGATCGACCTCAACCCGAAAATGCCCCAAGCGCTCAATAATGTTGCCGTGATTTACCATTATCAAGGGGAACACGCCAAAGATGACGGCAGGGAAGAAGAAGCAGAAGCTCTCTTCGATCGCGCGGCAGAATATTGGAAACAAGCCATCCGGATCGCTCCCAATAACTACATTGAAGCGCAAAACTGGCTCAAAACCACCGGACGCTCAGAAATCGATGTGTTCTTCTAAAGGGGTAATGGGTAATTGCTCATTGATAATTGTTCATTGATAATTGATAATTGAAAAAATGCTCGATCGCGAACAAGTCCAAAAAGTTGCTCATCTCGCTCGCTTGGAACTCACGGAAGCAGAGGAGGAAGCGTTTACTCGTCAACTGAGTAGTATTCTCGAATATTTCGAGCAACTCAGCGAACTCGATACCGATGATATTAAACCGACGACGCGAGCGATCGAAACGAGCAATGTTACTCGTCCCGATACGTTAGATCCGTCTATGGAACAAGAAGAAATGTTGGATGCGGCACCCGATCGCAGCGATCGCTTTTTCCAAGTTCCTCAGATTTTAAGCGATTGAGGATAAGTTGCGAGCAAATGTCTGCACGAGATACTTATCACGAGGCGATTAAAAATGCGTTGATTAAGGATGGCTGGAAAATTATTCGCGATCCTTATACAATTAAATATGAAGAAATTCAATTGTTTGCCGATCTGCTTGCTGGACGTACCTTAGAAGTCGAGCGTAATGGGGAGCAGATTCTTGTTGAAATTAAAAGTTTTCTCGGTCGCTCTCCGATGCGTGAATTTGAAACAGCATTGGGTCAATATATTATATACCGAACTCTTTTAAAATCTGTTTTGCCTGAAGCTAAAGTTTACTTAGGAATTAGTCGTAGTATTTATCAATCATTTTTTCTCCAAAAAGCAATTCAAACAATTCAAAATGAAACTCAACTCATGTTAATTGTTGTCAATCTCAAAAAGGAGGAAATTGTTAAATGGATAAACTAGCTAAATATCGCCCCTTGGTACAAAAAATTCTCAGCAAGTATGAGAAACTTGCCTCAAAAACGCCTAATCCTTCGGGGGTTGATAGCATCTTGGCCTTTGATGAACATCGAGATCAATATCTTTGGTTGCAAACGGGTTGGAATGACGATCGCAAAATTCGAGGGATTACTGTTTATATTCGCATCAAAAATGAGAAAATTTACATTGAGGAAGATTGGACGGAAGAAGGGATTGCAGATGAATTATTAAAGGAAGGAGTCCCAAAAACAGATATTGTTTTAGCCTTTCACGATCCTGAAACTCGTAAATTTACAGAATTTGCGATCGCATAATTTGATATAATTTGGAGTTAGTGCGATCGCTTTTTCCAAGTTCCTCAGATTTTAAGCGATTGATGGTTTGTGCTTAATTGACCATAATCTTGTTTAATTCAAATGTCATCTGAAACCATAAAATCCAAGATCGAACAAGCCGATCGAGAACTACACAAAAATTATTTTGATTCTCTCGTGATGAATCCAGACTTGGATAGAAAGCTGGTGAGTTTTCAGGGCAATAAATACGAGAATGAATCTCGTTGGTGTAAGTATAAAGAAGGGTTTTCTAGCACTCTAGTTCGGTATATTTTTGAGAATACGGGAATTCAATCGGGTCGAGTTCTCGATCCTTTTGCTGGCTCGGGAACGACCTTATTTACAGCCGGAGATCGCGGTATCGATAGTGTTGGGATCGAACTTCTACCCAGTAGTGCAGAAATGATTGAAGTTCGACAGTTTTTGCGAACTTCCAACCGAGAAGAAATTGCGCAAAAATTACGGAATTTTAAAAATAGTCGTATTTGGGAACAGTCTGACGAACGAAGGGAGTTTAATTATCTTAAAATTACGAAAAATGCCTTTTCTTCAGAAACAAAACGCGCTATAGAGCGTTATTTGTATGAAATTGAAAAGTTACGCGATCGCGATTTAAGTCGCGTTCTCAAATTTGTTCTACTGTGTATTGTGGAGTCAATTAGTTATACTCGCAAAGATGGTCAATACTTGCGTTGGGATTGGCGATCGGGACGAAATGCTGGCAAAAAGAAATTTGATAAGGGCAAAATTTTGGATTTTACAGAAGCGATCGATAACAAAATTGAAGAGATTTGTAGCGATCTACTCTGGGAAAATTTTTTATTTCCACCAACTTTTATCGAGCAATATAATCCCGGAAAATTAGAACTTCTGAGAGGATCTTGTTTGCATATATTACCCACACTTGAAGAATCTTCATTTGATGGATTAGTAACATCTCCACCTTATTGCAATCGTTATGATTATACCAGAACTTACGCTCTCGAACTCAATTTACTGGGAGTTGGAGAAGAACAAATCAAAAACTTACGACAAGCAATGTTAAGCTGTACGGTAGAAAATCGAGAAAAAGAGTATTTAAACAAGGAAAATTTTAGATACGAACGTGCAATTTTATCTTGGCAGTCTCATCCCCTTCTCAATCTTATTCTTGATTATCTAAAGCAATGTCGAGAAGAAAAAAAACTCAATAATAATGGTATTCCTCGAATGGTAAACAATTATTTCAAAGAAATGGCAATGACAATCTTTGAAGCCTCTCGACTTCTTAAACCGAATGCTCCTTTTGTTATGGTTAATGATAACGTGCGCTATCAAGGAATTCATATTCCTGTCGATCTGATTCTTTCTGATTTTGCTAAAGATGCAGGACTAGAAATTGAAAAAATTTGGGTTTTACCGCGAGGAAAAGGAAATAGCTCTCAACAAATGGGAACACATGGTCGAGAAGAAATCCGAAAATGCGTCTATGTTTGGAGAAAATTATCTATTAAAGAGCAACAAGCCATGAGGCCAACTCAGACACTTGTTCTTCAACAGTAAAATTTGCAGCATAACTTAATACTCCTGTTGAAATTTGAGTAAAAATTTCTTCAGCCATTGAATTTTCTATTGCTGCACCTATAAAAAATAATTCCGGACGATTCGTTTTAAAAGATTCTCGTATTCGCTGTAAAGCACTATTAGCTGTTTTCCAATGTTCATCCGCTCCTGCTGGATCTATACCACCTTTCAATTCTCCACAGGCAATAAATGATTGCTTGTCATTGATTAAATTTCTTTCAGATTTCGTAGATGAAGAAACAGTTAGTAAAATCAAATCAATATTTTTACCAATAAATTTTGGAGTTTTATCAAAAACTAAAAGTCTATTTTCCCAACGGAGTGATTGAATTTTATCTTGATTTGATTTTGAGTGCTTGATTTCTGGACTGATCCCCTTGGTTGATAGAGCGTTGATAACGAAATTCGCAAACCTACTGCCTGCTAAAGCTCCAGTAATATTTCTCATTTTACCCCCTAAAGAGTCTCCACGAGTCAAAAGATATCGATAAAAAATTTCATTCCTCCAATCACTATTTGATTTTTGAGTTAAGTCTTCAAAAACTTGCTTAACTGCTAAATTTAATTCTTCATTAGATAAATGAGTTTTCGCTTTATTAGAGAATCCTGATGCTGCAAATAATTGATTTTGAATTTCCGGAATAGCAATAAGATCGTCAATTGATGAAACTCTTGTTAAAATTTTCCAAAATTCTTTTGCTTCAGCAATATAAGAACTGGCTTGTTTAGATTTTTCTATAGCTTGCTTTAAAAAACCTTCACATATCGCTTTGCGCGAAGTAACAAGATCATTTGAACTTTTTATCAAAGATGGAGGCATAAAAAATCTGAGAATTTAACTTGAACAATTACTATAGAGAAGAAATCCGCAAAAGTGTTGATATTTGGAGAAAGTTAGCCAGATGAAGTTACGTTGGTAATTTCTTGGGTTTCTCGTGCAGATGCGATCGACTCCAATTGATGAGGATAAACTGTTTCTACTCCTAATGTTTCCATAAATGCACCCGTTTCATCTTGAGTTGCGGAAACTGGATTTCCGCGATCGTCATATTTTACCCAGTTGTCAAAGAGTTCAACCATATACGCTTCACCATTTTTAAACACTTCAACAATTGCGCCTACCGTTCCTTTTGGTGAAATTCCTCCATCTATTAAATCAATATCCTCGGTGAGTTTTACCTCGTCAAACAATTGAAATACAACCATGTTAAACCTCCTGTACGATCGGGTACTGCGGTAACAAATCTAGCAACATTTTTATCAAATAGAACGATCCATATATCTAATACGTCGCTCTTTTTTATGTATAGTTCAATTTTAGCATATTTAATAGTTGGAGACACGATCGCATCTTTCCATCCCAATCAAAGAAGACACGATCGCAACATTCAACTAGCAATAAACCCGAGGCAAACGCCGTTTAAACCCGCAAAGAATCTCCCAAGAAATCGTCCCAATGCGATCGCTCCATTCTTCGGCAAAAATGGCTTCTTTTCCATCTTTTCCAATCAACGTCACCACTTCCCCGGGTTGCACGTCGGGAAAGCGGCTGATATCCAACATCAGTTGATCCATGGTAATCGAACCAATTTGCGAGACTCGTTTCCCTCTTAACAAGACCTCCATTTTGTTGCTCAACAAACGGGGCACCCCATCCGCATACCCGATCGCGACAACGGCGATCCGAGTTTCGCGATCGCTGACGTAGCGATGTCCGTAACTGACTCCTGTATTGGGGGGAATGCTCTTCACTTGAGTGACCCGCGCTTTCACTTGCAGGATGGGTTGGAGATCGAGTGTCTCCTTCAGATGGGGAGAGGGATACAAACCATAGATCGACAGTCCCACCCGCACCAGATCGTAATGCAGGGCGCGATCGCTCAAAGTCGCCGCAGAGTTGGCCATATGGAGGAGGGGGGGAACAATACCCTGTTGTTTTAACTGCGCGATCGCTTCTTGATAGCGTTGGTGTTGCACGTCCATAAAAGCGCGATCGGGGTCGTCAGCAGTGGCAAAATGAGAATAGACGCTAGCAAGTGTCAGTTGGGGCAATTGTTGCACGAATTGGGCAAACTCAAGCGCTTGCGTCCAAGAAGTCCCCAAACGGGACATTCCCGTGTCGATATTGAGATGCACCGGAAGGGTTTCCTCCAACTGCGCCAACGTTTCGGAAAAAATCAATGCCTGTCGGGGGGTACAGAGGGTGGGTTGCAAGCGATAATCGACAATGGCTTCAATTTCCGCCGGATTGTTAATTGCCCCTAAAATCAAGATAGGCGCATCAATGCCCGCTTTTCGCAGTTCGATCCCCTCTTGGGAAGTTGCAACCGCACACCATTTTGCTCCTGCTTCTAGAGCTGTTTTTGCCACCTTTACCGCACCGTGACCATAAGCGTCCGCTTTAACCACCGCCATTAATTGGGAAGGCGATACGGCTGAAGCCACGCTTTGCGATCGCAAAATTTGTACGATCTGTCCCACATTATGACTCAATGCCCCCAGATCGATTTCCATCCAAGCGCGTTGATATTCTGCATGAGAGATATTGAGAAATTGCAGATTTTCGTAACTCAGTACCATCATTCACTCCTTGACCACCAATTCGAGGGAGGTGTAATTGGCTAACATCTAAATTCTTACTACCGCTCGCCAATGACTCAACCCGCTAAATTCTATTTATTCTAAAATTGGTTGGAGATTAAACTCAAGCAATCTTCTGCTTTTATACTTCCCCTTTCATCCCTTATCCTTTCCTTTTATATTTCCCCTTTCATCCTTCATCCTTTATCCCTCATCCTTTCCCCTGCGATCGCCCGATGCCGACATCGTGTTAGATTTACCCTTGGCCTTGCGAGAAATTTATGAGGAGGCTGCTTACGATTTATCCATCGATTACCAAGATTCGCCACCACTGCCACTATTATCGGTATGCGAACAAGAGTGGATGCAATCGCTTTTGCCGTCATGATACACTATTGTTCATTTATTCATTGTGCAACCGTCAATCTGTTCTCTCTGTTGTCGATCCACAACGTCCCAAGGATCGATCTCGAAAAGAGTGAAGTTGGAAACCCTCGTTCCTAGAGGAGAATCGGGCTGAGAGGAGAATGAAGCGAGAATTTTGACAAGGGCGCAAAAATAAGACTGCGATCGCTGCGAGTTGAGAGAGCGATCGTGCGAACATCTCAATTCCGTTGATTTACCTACACCTTTCGGTGCAAGATTTGGAGTATTGTTTGATGTATTCTGTTAAATTTTCGCTCTCGGTCGGGTTCTTAAGAGTTTTTCCGGAGATTGTGAGACAATTTTCCGATCGGGCTTCCCATATCCAAATAAATGTGGTATTGTAAAAATGGCTAATGTGCCAATACAAGATAGCAGTATGGAGATCTTTTCGGGGCAGCACTTGAGTGTCTGCCTTTTTTATGGCGGCAAGGGGAAACAGAGCGATCGCGCCAAGAGATAGAGAAAAATGGGAGAGAGCGATCGGAACTTTCCCCCCCATGACATTTACTCCGATCGTGAGTTAACCTAAAAATGTAGTTCAACAATGCAATCGTATCGATCGGTCGCCAGCATCGGAGCGAGGAAAGACAATGCCAGCCAATTCTTCTAGTATTGATAAGGAATTAAATATTGACCCGCAACTTTCATTCATTCCCGATGCGGGACTCCTCGATCCCCTTACCCCCAGCAACTCACCTCAAAATAATAGTTCTTCATCTTCCGATCCGCTTCCTCCTCCCCCTCCCAACACGCGACCGCAACTCCAATTTGTCAACTTTGAAAAAACGGAATATCGACACAATGAAACCCTCAGAGTGACTTCTGGAAAAGCAGCAGATCCGGATGGATTTTCGGATTTAGCAGGGATTGACTTTCGAATTCGCTTGGGAGATGGTTCTTATCTTGATATCACTGATGCAACGACTTTTCAAGAGGTTAATAATACAACGGGTTCTTTTACCTACGACTTCGATCTCGGTAATTTGAACTTAACACCGGGGACTCATCAATTAGGTTTATTTGCAATTGCTTACGACCAATCGGGACTCAGGAGTAATAGCTATGCCGAGCTTGATTTTCGGATTATTAATACTGCTCCCGAAAATCTTCACTTGTCCATTCTCCCCCGTCAAGGAGACTATTTTCCGGGTAATAATGGCATATCATTCTTGAATAGCGACACCTTATTGATTGAGGGATTTCTCGAAGAATACGATGGTTTGGCGGATCTCGAAAAAATTGATTTAAGCCTTTACAATCCCCTCGATGGCAGTATAATTGATATTGCCGATGTCACTAATTTTGAGGTAGATCCTCTCAGCTCTCCAGAGGGGTTCTCCTTTCAAACATCTTTGGTGTTAAGCAGTCTCGGACTTTCTCCCCAACCCAGCTATCAATGGGAA
>JBFRWJ010000459.1:0-2779 GCA_051439525.1 Spirulina sp.
AATCAATGCCGACGAACAAACCCCCCACGGACGAGTTGTAAACGTGATGGATCGCCTGCGACAACTCGATGGCGTAAAACTCGCGATCGCGGTACGACAAAACTCCGAATATCCCGACTGAAATTTCTCGATTTGTGCGATCGCCCTCGAAAAGCCAAAAATCCGTCCGTTGCTTGCACCCGATGAAATAACAGTTTGAATCGAGGCAGACGAACCCAGCGATCGCGGACGGATTGTAGAGATTATGGATCGCCTGCAATAACTCGATGACTGAAGCAGTCTGAGACACACCTGAAAGCTATACCCCCTCTCTATTCGTCCTTACCATTAGAACTGGTCTCGGGCTCGGTGCGAAATTCAGCCATGAGATTTTTTTCCGGCGGTTCTGCAAGGGGAGGGCTTTGACGGGTATCGGTAATCAACCAATCCAACGCAGCCGCTTTCACATCGATCGCCGCCCCATTTTTATCCACGCAATAGCGTCCAAAAACCAACTTATCCACCAAACGCACATCAGAACCCAAACGAGAATATTCAAAAATTACGCTATTCTCCACCGTCGCCCCACTACAAATATGACAGCTCGGGCCGATCGCCGTCGGGCCGATAATTTTGACCCCATCTTCAATGCGAGTCATGCCCCCAATATAAACAGGTCCGGTGATATCCACCTTGTCCCGATTCATCACGACATTCAGTCCGGTATACACTCCCGGTTCGATTTCTTTGCCCGGAATGTCAACATTGTTAATTTCTCCGCACAAAACCCCGCGAATGGCGTGCCAATAGTCGGGAACTTTACCGATGTCCACCCATTGAAAATCCATCGGCACGGCGTAAAAGGGAGCGCCCATCTCGACTAATTTCGGAAAGAGATCGCCCCCTATATCGTAGACGGTTTTCGGGGGAATAAAATTAATAATTTCTGGCTCAAAAATGTAGATCCCCGTGTTAATCGTGGTGCTGAGAGCCTCTTCCACTTTTGGTTTTTCCTGAAAGGCCTTAATACGCCCATCCTCCTCCGTCACCACCACCCCGTAACTGGAAACCTGTTCTTTGGGCACTTTTTTGGTCACGATCGTCGCGATCGCTCCCTTCGCTTTATGAAATTTGACCGCTTCGGTTAAATTCAAATCGATTAACGCATCGCCGCAAAGCACGACAAACGTATCGTCAAAAAAGGGATTAAAATCCTGAATGCGGCGCAGTCCCCCGGCAGATCCCAGGGCTTCCCCCACCAAATGACCGCTATCATCGATATAGCCTTCAAAAGAATAGGCAATTTCGACACCAAAGCGCTGCCCATCGCGAAAGTAGCTTTCGATTTCTTCAGCAAGGTGAGAGACATTCACCATAATTTGATCGAAACCATGTTTTCGCAGCAACTCGAGTAAGAATTCCATCACGGGTTTCTGCAAAATGGGAATCAAAGGTTTGGGAATAGTATAGGTAATGGGACGAACGCGCGTTCCCCTACCGGCTGCCAAAATCATGGCTTTCATATTAATTTTCCTCGAATCTACTCTCTACGATTGAATTCACTCCGATTTTATCCCAATCTCTCAGTCGGACTATCAATTAGCGGTTTTATTGTTAAATCTTGGTAAAATTCGCTTTGCGATAATTCAACTTTAGATTGTGCCGATAGTAATAATAATGCCCAAAAAACACCGACGCGATGATGGGCGGGAGGATGATCTTTCTCCGACCGTTGGGTGGCACTCCACCACTCCACCAATTGGTTGAGATCGATTAAGTCGCGATCGCCGGCAAGTTGGGGAAAAACATTCTGGAAAAACGCCTCCAGCAATCCTGCCATTTCCGTTAAATTTTCATTGTGAGCCAGTTGGGAGATATGGCGTGCGGCTTCTTTGCGAGATTGCGTCCGCTTTTTGCGGGGTTGCAAGGATTTTGTGGACAACACCGTTGCCATTTCTTGGATCTGTTCGATCAGCTCTTGCAGGGTAACGCGACGGCGGCGCAGAGGGGGGGCGGTGGGACGGCGGCGAATGTGACGCTCTAAACGCAGGGGTAGGGATCGTTCCCGGGGATCGAGTTCTTCGGGAAAGAATTCTTCCTCCTCTTCCTCTTCTTCTCCGAGTCGTTCTAAAGTATTGGCCTTGAGTAAAACGAGGGTGGATGCCCAGAGGAACGTTTGACCGGATAGGGGCAAATTCGCCATTTCCCGGTCGGGGTCGGGGGTTGCGGTTAAAGAGAGTTTGCTCAAGTAGCGATCGATGATTTCAATGACGTTCACATCCCAAGGATCGATTTCTCCTTTTTGCGCGAGATCGAGGAGGACGGCGATCGCTTCTCGAGCGAAGTTGGTAGTCATGGGGAAGAGTTGACGCTGAACAGCCAACAACAAACAACAAACAACAAATTCGTTTATTTTTTGGCGGGCGGGAGGGTGAGTTGGGTTTCCAGTTCTTGTTTGTAGCGTTTGATATCTTTTTCGAGTTCTTTGATGCGCCTATCTTTGGCTCGGGATTCGTTCATATCCTGTAGGGAGAGGATCTGGCGTTGCAGTTTCACCCAGACGCTGAATAACCACGCTAAAATCGCCCCGACTCCCATGGTTAAAACCAATTCGACGGATAGGGGAGCTTGCACTTTAAAGCCCGGAATCAGTTGAATGGTCACCAGTTCGATATTTTCCAGACAAAATAGTCCGATCGCCAGACTAAAGAGAAAAATCAGTAAAAAGTTGATTTGTCGCATGGGGAACATGAGTTATTTCACAGAGAGAGAACGAGATGGGTAACGGGGAAGCGATCGC
>JBFRWJ010000460.1:0-18037 GCA_051439525.1 Spirulina sp.
ACCCAAAAAATAAGGTTTCAAGCCTCCTCCTTCAGGAGGAAAACCCAAAAAATTCCGAATTTCAAGCCTCCCGCTTTAGCCGGAGGTCATTGTTCATTGTTCATTGTTCATTGTTCATTGAAATGACCTATCGGTTGGCGAGAAAAGGAGTGCCGAGCAGCACTCCTTGTTCGGTTAGAGATTTAAGGATCTCTTAGAAGCTGAAGATGGTGCGAACCATCCCGACCCAAATCGTGTCATTGTTGGGGTTGCCATTGGGGTTAAAGACGGCATACATCCCGGGAGCGACTTCGATATTGTCGGTGAGGGGGAAACGGTATTCGAGGTTGGCCATGTAAGCGGGGGAGCGATCGCTCGGTCCGTTGTTCACGCCGCCCAAGTAGGGAAGCATCCCAAAGCCCGCAACGATAACGTCATCCTCTTTGAACAGGTCGGGGAAGCCGAAGTTAATGCCCCAGGTCCAGTAGTCAGCATCATCGCCTTTACGAAGGCCAGACGTGGCAACGGCATTGGCATAACCCACGAAAGCGCTGACGTTCATCCATTCAGCGGCATCCCAAGACGCGGAGAGGTTGAAGTGATTGGAAGCCGTCGCCGATTCGAGAATGCGACCGACATCGTCGCCGTTGCCTCCGACCCAGATGAAGGGAGAAGCACCCAAAACACTGGTCGCACCTGCAACGGTGACGTTCCCAGCCGTGCGACGACCGCCGGGCTGCCAAGCATAACCATAACCCACAGCAAATTTGAATTCTTCAGCGACATCAAAGTTGAATTGGATGGGAATGGTGAGACCGCCAGCAAAGACCCCGTCGTTGGCATCTGCGGGCGCTCCCATAAAGTAACCAACATCGATGGTCAACCAGTCGGCAACCCGGATATTGGCTCCCACTGCCCCCTCATCGTTGGGCATTTCATAGAACAGGTTGTTGTAAGCCAAGCCCAAAGGCAAACCGTCTACAGCGTAGGGACTGGTGGTTTCCGAATCTAAGATATCGTCAATGCTGATTCCGGCGGCAGCAATGTGGAACATGATATCCTCCCCAATCGGGAAGCGATACCACAACTTCGACAAGCGCACGTCATTGTTGGCGGTGAACCCATACTTGTTGGGTTCGACTTGGGGGGTTCCCGTGCCGAATTGAGTGAGATTGCGCAAGTTGCGCGCTTGAATCCGAGTGCGCAGGCGATCGCGTCCGGTGAAGCTGGTGTCGAAGTTCAACCGCGCCCGATAGCCCAAAGCAACGGCAGAGTTGCGACTGCGATTGAAATCGTCAGCCCGGGTATTGCCATCGCTATTAATTGTATTCAAATCCGAGATGAAATTGGTGATGATGGTGTCAATCTCTTCACCATCTCCCGCACTGCTTCCATCACCATCGAAGTCCAGAAAATTGTTGTTGAAAGCCAGATTCCTGGCGAAGTTCCCGACAAACGCTTCTCCCATCGTCACCGAGTCAACCACGCCAAAGGCATCAAACAATCCCAACATCCGGTTGCGATCGATGATTTGGGCAAAGGAGGCTGCTTGAGCAACCGTATCAACTGCAGAGGACTCGCTCAGATCGGGGTCAAATGCAAAGCCGTTCAAGACGCTCAAGTCATTGTAATCCGCACCATCCAAACCATAAATCTTGGCGCGATTCCCGGTGGCGATATCCAAGTTGAAGATGACTTCCCCAACTAACTTGGTGGTGGTGGAGAACTGGTTGTCTTCTAAGAAAGCGACGCGACCTTCTAAGTTGTCCACTCGCGTTCCCAAAGTTGCCAATTCCGCTTCAAACTCTTCCATCAAGCGGCGCACGGTTTCCAATTCGTCCCGGGTCACAAAATCCGCAGTGGTTTCAGCAATCAAGCGCTCGATTTGTTGCAAGCAGGCGTTTAAACCAGCAGCAAATTCGTAGCGAGAGAGCGCGCGGTTGCCGCGATAAGTGCCGTTGGGATAACCTTTGAGACAATCGTAGCGTCGAACTAAGTCATCTAAAGCTTGGAATGCCCAATCTCCGGGGGAGACATCGCTGAATTTCGAGGCGCCGGTAAATTGGGAGCGAGAGCGTCCTTCTACACGATACGTTTCGATTTGTTGCAGAATCTCGCTGGTCGAAGCAGAATTCCCAACGGGATTCGCCATAGCTTCCCCAGAAGCAAAAAGTAAAGCGCCAAGGGTGGCAGGGGCAGCCAGTAAAGTTTTCTTAAGAATTTCTGACATGATGACTTCCTCACACTAAACCCAAAAACGTTGAACTCGAACGACTTGTTTCCAGTTTTGCGCTTTTGTATCTACCCTTATAGCAAATTCGGATGAAATTGTCGATCTTTCTCAAAATTTTTTAATTGAATTGAGCAACGGATAATCGTCGATCGCTGTGAATGTTCTTCCCCTCCTCCTCTCTTCCCCTACTGGTGAGGTGGTGAGGTGGTGACGGGTGACTGTTCCCGATTACTATAAAAAGAGGGATTGGAGAATATCAAGGTGACGATTGAATTTGCCCGAGAGCTAGAAACCTTTTGGGAAAAGCGCTTGCAGGAAGATTGTCCCGATCGCCCGCACCCGACGCGCCAGAGTATTGCCCTGTGGTTATTGGGAGAAGATCGCGAACGGTTCGCTCAGATGGACGATCGGCAAAAATCTATTACCCGACAAGCCCTGGAATACCGCTATCGCATTCTCCACCAACGCTATTTAGGAGCCAATCCGAGCTTAGCCTATCGCAATTTAATTTCGCGTTTGGGCGCTCTCGCGGTCTTGCGGAATAAAATTCGCACTTGGGTGTCCTTGAGTCGCGATCGCCAGCGTGCGGTGGCCGATGTTTTGCAGGAAGTGATTCAAGAGATGATCGAGAGCGATCGCTACATTCAAGGGATGATTGCTCGGATCGCGCGCTGTAGCGAAAATCCGTCTCTGAGAAATGCCCTGTTGCTGGCGAGTATTGAAGAATATTGCTTGCGACCCATTCGCAATCAACCGTTACTGGCCTATCGCTTTACCAATTATCTGCGACGGGCTCAAAAAGGAGGAATGACCCAAGTTCCCCAAAAAGAACGCATCAAAATGATTTCGGAGGAACTGACCCCAGAAGCGGGAGAATCCCCGATCAGTTTGCTCGACTCGGAAGCGATCGCCAACTATCAAATCGAGCAAGACGGGGAGGAGCAACACTTGTTACGGGAAGAAGTCCGACAGGAATTCGAGCATTATTTGGCCGAAAGAGTCGATCCCCTAGCGGTAGATTGGTTGCGCCTCTATCTCCAAGGTCATTCCCAAGAAGCGATCGCAAAAATGTTAGATTTGCCAATCAAACAAATTTACCGCTTGCGAGAGAAGATCAATTATCATGCCGTGAAAATCTTTGCCCTTAAAAGTCGTCCGGAATTAGTGGCCGGTTGGTTAAAAACCTCTGTGCAAGAGCATAATCTGGGACTCATGCCCAATCAATGGCAAGCATTTTGGCAAGATTTAACCCTCCTGCAACAAAAAATTATCGATCGCCTCAAAGAAGGAAAGACGATCGATGAAATTGCCAAACAATTAAATCTCAAAAAATCCCAAGTGATGTCCGAGTGGAGCAAAATCTACCAACTGGCTCAATCTCTTCGGAATTAGGGGTTGGGGATTAGGGATTTGGGTAAGAAATTTCCACCTTTCATCCCTCATCCTTCATCCCTCATCCTTCATCCCTCATCCCTCATCCTTCATCCCTCATCCTTCCCCACAACTTGCTCTTTCAAGGATTGGAATTCTTGGAAGAGTTCTTGACGGCTCTTAGAACTAATGAGATAGCGCCAAACAAACCAAATGGCAAACCCAATACCCACTAATTCAAAAATAGGGGCGAGTAAGGGAATATCGTTAATGGCATCCAAGAGTGACAAGGTGAGATAGACGGTGACACCACCGCCAAGAAATAGTAAAACCACCGTTAAGGGCTGCTTGTAATCCGAGAAAAACTTTATCACCGTATCGGGTAATGCGGACAAGAATTCCGAAGCGGGTTCGAGCCATTCTTGCCAAGGGCGATCGGTGGCTGGTGGAGTGGCGGGTGAAATCGCCCCCGAGGGATCTGTCTTCAATGCGGGGGATTGGGTGACTTCAGCTTCAGCCGAGGAAATATTGGGATCCATTGCTTTGTTTCTCCTAAAGTTTGAGATAGGAATATCATTTTAGGTTGCGATCGCGACCCGGGGATGGCAAAAAAAGATTCTTGCCCATATTACCAAAAAACTGGGTTTAAAGCCCCGCCCTTTCTTACTTGGTTGGATATGCGGAGGTATCCGACCCATCCCCCAAGCGCTTTAACGAAGTGGAGGGCGGCTTTCTTGAAGAAGTTGGAAACCTACTCCCTCCGGGAACGCTAACTCCTATCGAATTCGCCTAGAGGAAGTCTCCTTAGTGATAAGGGGAATCCCCGTCCAAAGCGCGAAGCCTGGACGGGGAGAATGTCAACCAAAAATATCGCCAGAAGATCTCCCATCGATCGCCAACAGCCAGAAACGGATAGCCATTTTCGATAAATTTTTTTTATCGTTCAACTAACAACCAATAACCAATAACCAATAACTAATAACCAATAACCAATAACCAATAACCAATGTGTTATTCTTCAGCTTGATAGTGGGCGATTTTGGCATAATCTCCCAGAGCATAGCAGGCCGTTCGCAAACTGCCGAGCGCTTGCTTTTCCACCCGGCGATCGCCGAGTTCTCGGGCGATTTGTAAGCGCTGTTCGTAATAGTTAATCGCTTGTTCGTAGTCCCCGATCGCGTCGTAAGCCACCCCGAGGCTGCCTAATGACTGTTCTTCAGAGCGGAAATCGTCCAGTTGTCGGGCGAGGGCGAGGCGTTTTTGACTGTAGGCGATCGCTTGGCGATAATCCCCTAGAGTATAAGACGCATTGCCCAAGTTGCGCAGAATTTGGAGGGCAACTCGATCTTCTTCGAGTTCTCGGGCCAGTACCAAACGTTGCTCGTAGTAAGTAATAGCCTCGCGATAGTTGCCCAAGGCATAGTACGTATTACCTAGATTTTTGAGAATTTGTCCGGCAGTTTGACGATCCTCGAGGGAACGAGCAAACATGAGGGCGCGTTTTTGGCAGGAAATGGCCTCTTCGTGCTGGCCTCGGGCTTTATAGGCGAGACCTAAGTTGTTGAGGGCGGCCATGGCGCCGGCACGATCTTTGAGATCTAAAAAAACCTTTAAACTTTTTTTCTGGAAGGCGATCGCCGCATCGTAATCGTCGAGATGGCGATGGGCGTTACCCAATAAACTAAAAACTTGCCCGATCGAACGTCGTTCCGATTGCATTTGGGCGAGGGAGAGGCTAGAAAGGGCGACTTGAATGGTTTGTCGATAATCCCCGGCGGCATAGTAAGCCAATCCCAGATAGTAACAGGCCGTCGCTTCTGCCAAATTGTCCTGAAGGTGGTGATAAAAATCGCGTGCTTGTTGGAGCAAATCGATCGCTTGGTGAAAGTCGCCACTTTGCTGGCTAGCAATTCCGCGTTCGAGCAATTGTTCGGCGCGATCGCTCTCAACACCGGGAGAACTTTGCCCTCCCTCGGAATCGAGTGTTGGATTATCCTTGGGAGTTATGAGTTTTTCGGATTTGTCACCTTCATCTGCCACTCTATCGCTCCCCTCGGTCAAGACTCGCTCATTAATTATCAATTATCAATAATTGCTTATTCATTATCAATAGAATTTGATAATTATTTATCAATTAAGCTGAGATGCCTGCGAGTTCAACCCGAACTGTGCAACAAAGAATCCCGATATTTGGGCGGTTTAGGAGTCGAACCCGGGCGACGGGATTTCCGATGGCGAATCGAACGAGCGAGTCTCTCTTTTTCCGAGAGGGGACGTTGGGAACCCGTTGCCTTGTCTCGGGGCTGAGATTCGAGAGGAGTAAGGGGCTTAAGACTCATGCACTGGGAAAGATTATCTTGGGGCGAGGCGAGATCGAGATCGTCGATAATTTCTTCAACGGACTGATACCGTCGCTCTAGGGAAGGTTCGAGCATTTTATCCAAGATGGAAGCCAAAATCTTGCCCACTTCGACACGTTCTTGCCATTGCAATTTTCCAGTGCGAGGATTGGTTTTAAAATCTAAGGGTGCTTTTCCGGTTAAAAGGTACAAACTGGTTACGCCCAAGGCATAAATATCGCTGGCAAAGACCGGACGCAAGGAAAACTGTTCTGGAGGGGCAAAACCGACGGTTCCCACAAAATGAGTGGTGACACCGCGCGTGCTGCTTTCGCTTGCTTGTACCAATTGATGTTTCACCGCGCCAAAATCGATCAAGACCAAACGCCGATCTTGGGACAAAATAATATTTTGCGGCTTGATATCGCGATGAATGACTCCTTGATCGTGAACGTATTTCAAGAGGTCGAGCATCTCTCGCAAAATGCGTTTGACGGTTATTTCGGATTGGCATCCCTGCCGTCTCACCAATCGGGCGAGGGTCGCGCCTTTAATATATTCCTGAACGAGATAAAATTCATCGCCCAAAACAAAATAGTCCAACAGCATGGGAATGCGGGAATGGGTTCCCAAAGCTGCTAGGATCTTAGCCTCTCGGTGAAAGCGACGGCGAGCGGTCTCTAAGGCTTTTTGTTCGCTGACCCGGGGACACAGTTGTTTGATGGCACAAAAGGGTCGTCCGGGTAATGATAGATCTCGTGCCAAAAAGGTGACTCCGAAGCCCCCCCGACCCAGCATCCGCAAGATTAAATAGCGATCGCGAAATAATTCCTCGGATCCGCACAGTTGCCCGAGCTGAGTTTGCGAAAAAATATCGTTATGGAATTGCGAGAGGTTAGCAGGTGGAAAAGACATAAGACTGGCTATCGGTGGGAAGAAAAAGGGGTATCTGGGGTTCTGGTGCGCGCTCTGGCTCTCGGCAGTCGCGATCGGGTTCATTCCATCTCTACACGCCCCCTCTCTCTGTTTTCCAAGATTAAGAGTTGGGGGAATGACCCCTCACACTGTTATTGTACTCAATAATTCGCCCGATGTCGCCTGAATGCACTTGCCGTTGGGGGTGGGAAATGTTTGGCAATGCCTGCCACGAGAAGGGGAAACATTTCGGTAAAATTATTTCTCGTAGCCGAATTTGTCGATTTACTTATCGGTTCATAGTGAATTTCAATCTACAAGTATGAATTCTAAATTACAATTCGCATTTTCACGGAAAAATGCTCTGAAAGTCATTAGTGGCTTAAATAATTTCGATCGCGATCGCGTGGCGGCGACGGTGAAGGCAGCAACGGCAGGAGGTGCGACGTTTGTGGATATTGCGGCAGATCCGGAGTTGGTGCAAATGGCACGCCAGCTTACGGATTTGCCGATTTGCGTTTCGGCAGTCGAACCGGAAAAGTTCGTGACGGCGATGGTAGCAGGAGCGGATTTAATTGAAATTGGGAATTTTGATAGTTTTTACGCTGCGGGACGGCGCTTCGAGGCGGAAGAGGTGTTGGCACTAACGCGGCAAACTCGCGCCTTGTTACCGAATGTCACCCTTTCGGTGACGGTGCCTCATATTTTAACGTTAGATCGTCAGGTGGCCTTGGCTGAGGCGTTGGTGAGTGAGGGGGCCGATATCATCCAAACCGAAGGGGGAACCCGTGCTGCGCCCCAACATCCGGGAACGTTGGGATTAATTGAAAAGGCAGCTCCCACTTTGGCGGCGGCGCGGGAAATCTCCCAAGCGGTTTCCGTCCCCGTGTTGTGTGCCTCGGGGTTGTCGGATGTGACGGTGCCCATGGCGATCGCGGCGGGGGCTTCTGGCGTGGGAGTCGGTTCTGCTATCAATCAACTGGACAACGAGGTGGCAATGGTGGCGGCGGTGCGTCGCTTGGTTGAGGCATTAGGAACAGTCTCTCGGGTGGATGCGATCGTGTAGCGCGGCCAAGCCGTATCGTTGAAGAATTATTACAATTTCTGTTGACTTTCTCGCGCTCTTATGTATTGGCGCGGGATTTTTTCTGGGAAGACAACGAGATAGAATGAGAAAGCGAGAAACAAAAAAGAGGATATGCAAATCTATCAACAAATAACCAACAACAAATCACCAATAACTAAACCGAACTATCTCGTAAAGATTCCTCTTGTTTGCGAACTGCGGCCAAGAGTTCGGCATTTTGAAGAATGACCCCGACTTGATTATTAAAGACTTGCATATATTGCCGATCGCTTTGGTCGAAACTGGTCTGAAAATAAGGAGGAACACCATTATCTGAAGGGATATAATGACTATAATTAATATAGCGTTCGATCTTGATTTTATTCACCAATTGTGTGACACCAATTAACTCTCCATCGGGATTAAAGATAGGCATACACAATAAACTGCAAGTGCGATAACCCGTTTTGCGATCGGTTTCTCGAGCCGTTTCCGAGTCGGGAAAATCGTAAAGATCGAAGGGAATATTGAGACAAACTCCGGTTTCTGCCACTTGTCCGGCAAATCCTTGTCCCACATGAATGCGAATTTCTTGTAACTCTCCATCCCCAAAAGGAATCTTTGTCCAGAGTTCTTGATTATCGCGATCGAGTAACCATAACGTACTGCGATCGGCGTTCATTAAATCTTTCGCTGCATCCATCACTCGCTGTAAAATAGCATCGAGTTCTAAACTACTTTGGGTGACCGATCGCGTTGCTGCCATTAACGCCGCCGCTACTCTTTGACCTCGTGCCGTTTTATGGTAGGAACGGAAACTATCCAAAATCATGCGAATCAGGGGTGCATTTTCTTCAAAGCGAATTTCATCTTCTTTTGTAAAGCCTTTAGTATCGATTTTTTCTCCGAGAGAAGCCGTGCGATCGTAGAAACGTTTTAACTTATTCAAACATTGTACCACGGCAACGAGATGACCGCTTTCATTGGTGAGAGGGAAAGTCAACATTGTATAGGTTCGATAATTATTTTTTTGGTCTTGTTCTTTCGCCGTAACCGATCGCGGATCGTCATAAAAATCGTAAGGAATATTGATCGTTCGCTTATTTCTGGCCACTTCTCCCACAATTCCTTTATTAATGGGAATGCGAATTTCCAAAGGTTGTTCGTCTTCTGATTCGGCCACGATCGACCAGAGTTCGTTTTTGTCTTCATCGAGGAGAAAAATCGTCGTGCGATCCGCACATAAAGACTTCCCCGTTTTCAAGGTAATCGATCGCAACGTCGTATCTAAAATATCATCAAATCCCTGACCGTCCATGACTTTATTTAACATGGCTAGGGTTTGACTGACGACACTTTGAGGACTATTTTCCGCTTGCAGTCTCATTGCTTCAAATTGTTTAGCGTGTTGTAAAGCAACCCCCACTTGAGAGTTAAAAATTTTCATATATTTTTGACTGTTGACATCAAAACTATCTCGAAAACATTCTGGTGCTTCCGGCCAGTCGTCGGGGTCGTATTCGGGATAATCTCCCTGCCTTCTTTTGTTGACTAATTGAGTCACCCCCATCAGTTCTCCTTCCGGACTCCAAACCGGCATGCAAAGTAAACTACAAGTGCGATATCCTGTAGTTTGGTCGGTTCTTTTTGCCGTTTCCGAGCCCGCACTTTCATAGAGATCGAACGGAATATTTAAAGCTTGTCCCGTCGCGGCAACTTGTCCGGCAAACCCCTGACCGACACTGACGCGAATTTCTCGTATCGTCCCATCTTCAAAAGCAATTTCCGTCCAGAGTTCGTCGTCTTCTTCATCTAATAACCAAAGGGTACTGCGATCGGCATTCATTAACCGTTTTGCTGCCTCCATGACCCGACCGATAATTTCTTTAGAATCGAGGGTACTTTGAGCAATCGTTCGCGTGGCTTCCGTGAGGGCTTCAGAGGTTTGCAAGCGTTGGGTTAATTTATAACAAGATTGACAGCGTTCGAGAATGCGTTGAATGGCAGGAGAATAATTTTCTAATTGTCGTTTGTCTTTTTCCGTAAATCCTTCAGAATCAATGCGATCGACGAGAGGCGTATCGGGGTTGACAATCTTTTTTAACTTATTGACCACTTGCAGAAACGCCACGATATCATCGCGATCGTTGACAATGGGTAACGTCAGTTCATTGCGATAGGAAATGCCTTGGTCTTGCACTTCTGCCACAATCGTATCCCAATCTTCCGACTCGGAAAAATCCATAGACACATTGACCGCTTTTTTATAAATCGTGACTCGTCCGGCGGTTTGATTGTTGGCAAAAATTTGAATTTTTGTGGAGTTACTGACACTGGTTCGTGCTAAAATAGACCAGAGTTCGTTTTTATCTTTATCGATAAAGAAAATATTGACGCGATCGGCTTCCAATAATTCCCCTAATTTCAGGGTTAAAGACCCTAAAATCGAAGAGAGAACGTCATCAAAATCTCGCCCTTCCATAGAACCGAGCATGGACAGCAATTTTTGTTCTTGTTCGGCAACCAATTGTTGAAAACTGGGTTGAATGGAATTGAGCGCCTTTTTCAGCCAATTTTCATCAAAGATCGTGGCATAAATTTGGTTGTAAGGAACGAGATATTCTCCTTGTTTGACCACCAATCCAGAAAGGCGTAATTCCATTTCTTCATAATCATTTTCTGGGGAGATCGTTTTCCCTTCTAGGATTTGGTGATAGAGGTTTAAACGGGTTGCGGTGCGTTTTCCGGGGAGGACGAGGCGATCGCGGATCGTCTTCAGATGCGGGGGTTCGTCTTGTGCCTCCCAGTTAGAGATGAGTTTTTCTTGCACGACGTTTTCCACCCACTGTGCCTCTCGTCCCGATCGCGGCGACGTACCCTCATTTAAAAGATAATTGCAAAGTTTTTGCGTGAGAAACGGCTGTCCCCCCGTCCAAGATAAAACGGCTTCCATCGCCACTTCCGGGTTGCCCGCCTTCTCCGTCAAACCCACAATTAAAGGCTGTACCTCGTAGCGTTGAAAGCCGTGGAGTTCGATGGCGCGACCGATATTAAAGGGAGTGCGATTCTTATCTTGAATCAAGTCGTAAGGGGTGGCTACGCCAAATAGGGCAAAAGTGAGGCGTTCGTATTCCAAACAAGTGCGAAGAAAGGCAAAAAAATCATCGGTGCGGAAATTGAGACTGAGAATACTGTCAATCTCATCGATAAAAATGATAATGCGATCGCGAACGATTTCCAGCAAAACTTGTTCGATCAGTTCGTTGAGGCGTTGAATGGGAGGGAGAAACTCGCGATCGCGCAACCAAGACCGCAAATTAATCGGCAGGCGAAAACTGGTGACGAGACGGCGCATGACCCCCGCATACCACTGATCCGGCGTAATATCTTGAGAGCCGATTTTCGTTAAATCCACCGCAGCACAAGCGATCCCCGTCTCCTTCAACTTGTGCATGGTGCGGACGCGCAAACTGGTTTTTCCCATTTGGCGGGAGTTGAGGACGTAGCAAAACTCTCCTGCCTGCAAGCCTTCGTACAGTTCGCGATCGGCTTGACGCACGACATAACTCGGCGCGTCTAAATGCAAGTGTCCGCCGACGGTATAGCGATAGGTTGCGTTTTGGGTTTCGATCATGCTGCTTTGGGGAGGGCTTAGATACACCTTATCAACCATCATAAATGTCGCGAGAGGACTCCCGCTAGACCTGAAAGGTTAGCAATGAGATGGCAAAGCACTCAACCGAAGGGAGTCTACAAAACTTGATGCTCCGAGTAGATCTTGTTAAAATCGAGTAATCGGAGCTCGCGTCCCCAGTTCGAGGAGTTTTTGAGGATTTTTGCGAATAAACTTTGCTAGGCTGAAAGAACGTTAAATTTATCCTGTCGATGCTTGCCCTCTCTCGCGAACTCGCGGCCAAATTAGCAACTCCTCTGAAAATTGGTTCGGTTACGGTCAAAAGCCGCGTTTTGCAGTCTCCCCTGTCGGGGGTGACGGATTTGGTTTTTCGGCGTTTGGTGCGGCGATATGCCCCCGAGTCGATGATGTATACAGAAATGGTCAGTGCTAGTGAATTGAAGCATCTGCGCCAGTTACCGAAAGTCATGGAAGTCGATCCCGACGAACATCCCATCGGGATTCAATTATTCGACTGTCGCCCGGATTTTATGGGAGAAGCGGCAGAAAAAGCCGTTGCCGAAGGGGCGGATATCGTAGACATTAATATGGGGTGTCCTGTCAATAAAATTACGCGGAAGGGAGGCGGTTCTTCTCTATTGCGCCAACCTGATGTGGCGGTGGAAATTGTCCGAACTGTTGTGAATGCCGTGGAGATTCCGGTGACGGTGAAAACGCGCATCGGTTGGAATGATGAGGAAATTAATATTCTTGACTTTGCCCGACGGATGGAAGCGGCAGGGGCGCAAATGATCGTTCTCCACGGTCGCACTCGCGCCCAAGGTTACAAAGGTAAGGCACGCTGGGAGTGGATTCGGCGGGTGAAGGAAATTCTCTCCATTCCCGTGATTGCCAATGGCGATATTTTCTCGGTGGAAGCAGCGATCCGGTGTTTGCAGGAAACCGGAGCCGATGGGGTCATGTGTTCTCGCGGCACTTTGGGCTATCCGTTTTTGGCGGGAGAAATCGATTATTTTTTAAAGATGGGTACTCTTTTGCCCCCTCCCGCGATCGCGGATCGATTGCAATGTGCGAAGGAACATTTGTTAGGGTTGTGGAAATACAAAGGGCAGCGCGGCATTTATCAATCTCGCAAGCACCTTGCGTGGTATGCCAAGGGTTTTCCCGGTGCGGGAGAATTGCGAGATCGCCTCTCTCGCATTGAAAGTGTCGAGGAAGGATGTCAATTGTTGGATGAAGCGATCGCGGCACAATCAACCGATCTACATGAGGGAAGGCGATCGTGCTGGCAAAGCTCTAGCGCGGCTGAACTCGCAAGATAACATCCTCGGGGCTCGTCCGTTTAAAATAGATTGTCGCAGTGGGGGTTTGCCACTCGGCATCAACCACTAACTCGGACATCGTCGCAGGACGATTGAGCCGTAGGGGTTCATCCCCCGAAATGGCATAGTTATCTTTCTGGATTAGAGAAAAGTTGGACGCTCTGCGCCTTTGCTGGTATCCTCCCTCAATGTGAGCGGGAAAGCCGTATTCTTGCATGAGAACGGAGAAAACTCGCGAACTGTTCTGACTGGATTTCAACACCACTTCTGTCAAGCGGCGTTCTTCCCCAGAAAACTCAAAAAAGACATCAAAAACAATGCCCTCGATTTCCAAGCGATCGCGAAGTAGGGTTTGCTGAAATGAGTCGGAGAGTGCCGCCGATTCTTGTTCGCTCAGAGGTCGAGCGCGTCCCCCAGAGGCTTCCCTCGTTTCCTCGACAGTCATCCCCCACTCTGCATATCGCCAATTCGCCCGAGCGGGGGTGGCGATCGCCAACTGAGCGCAAACGATTCCCAATGCCAGTCCGGTGAGATGATGTTTAAACACGATCGTCCAAAATTTTCCTTGACTTCACTTGCGTAGCAGGTTTAGTGTAGCAGACTCTCTCTGCCCATGTTTTGCCGAGCGTTCTTGTCTCGCGAATCGTTACGCTTCAGAATTGCTCCATATCAAATCCTGAAATGCGTCCGGCAGAATCAAAGATCAACACGACATCACCGACAAACTCGGTGAATTCCAATTCGATGGAGACGACATCGAAATCATTTCCCTCTCGAATGCGAGTATTGCGACGATTTTGATATTGACCCGCACGAGATTGTAAGGCTTCCCACCGACGTTGCAGTTCGGATGGGGCGATCGCGACTTTCAGTTGGGGATGAAGTAATGTTCGTGCCGTGGTGTAATCGCCGGCAACAATAGCACTGATAAATTGTTCGGCGATCGCTTCAATGGATAAACCCGGGCGGGGAACATCTGCCGCTACGAGTTGTTGTTCGCGATCGAACACCAAGAGAATCTCCTCGGTACTTTTCCCAAATTCTAGGGTCGCGATCGCCACATCATAATCGATGGCGTTCACAATTCGGATATCCACTAACTTTTGAAAGGGTCCGAGAAAAGATTGTAAGTCCGTCCAAGATTGTTCGATCGCCGTTGGGGAAATGTCCGCTTGTAGCTCTGGAGAGAGGAATTGTACGACTCCCGTATAGTTTTCGGCTTCCAGACCTTCGATAATCTTCTCAACTTTCGCATCGAGTGCATCGCTAAGCGCTCTTGTTGATTGAGCAACTGTTAGAGCGAAGGTTAGTTCTTTTTGGGATTGAGACCGAACGGGCATTTCTGCCTTGCTCGTCCAAGGAGTTGCCAATACCAGCAACATTCCTAACCCCACACCCACTAATTTCACCTGCATTCGAGATCGCCCTCAGACTGTAATCATTGCCAGATATCATACCACGAAGGCGGTTTTGAGCGTGTTGGACGGACTCAGTTGAAAAGAGAGTCGGACGTAAGCCGGGTTCTGTTCGAGGATGGTTATCTATCTAGGATGTTCGTTACCGAACACCTCGAGCGGTTCGCCATATTCGGGACGGGAAAAAGACCAACCCTTGTCCCTCCGACCTTGCTCCCAACCGGGGTTTACCGAGCCAGCACCTCTCGATGCTGCTGGTGCGCTCTTACCGCACCTTTGCACCCTTACCCCTTGTCAATTATCAATTATCAATGAGCAATTATCAATTCTTCATTGTTCATTGGTCATTGTTCATTGTTCATTGAAAAAGGGCGGTATTTTTCTGTGGCACTCTCCTCGCGATCGCTCGCACTGGGCGTTACCCAGCAAGTTTGGTCTTTCGGGAGCCCGGACTTTCCTCACGCTCGTTGCCGAGCCTGCAACCATCTCGCCGACTCTCTTTCTTCTATTATCGATCGCCAATAGACAATGATCAAGGACGATTACTTTTTTGGTCGGGGGATGCGATCGCCGCCTCAATGACTAAAATCAAAATTTCCCCCAAATTTTTCCTTTGGGGGAAATGAGAAGAGATTATTTCTTATTGTTGCTGGCGGCGTTTTAAGATAGAACGACTGCCAATTGCTCCTAAAACAAACAAGCTCAAAATAGAAGCAGGTTCTGGAACTGTGGTGTTATCACTTTCACCGAGAAGGATATTATCGATTCCAGTATTCTGGATTCGTCCGTTAACAGTTGTCCACTGAATGGAAGTGATTAGCTCATCGGCAACAATTCCTAGAAAGCCAACGGTTGTCTCATCATAGTCGTGTAGGAAAGTATCGAGTAAACCATTAACACCAAAGACTTGTACCGTTGCCGGCCCGAAGGAATTGATGTAAGTATCGAAACCAACAGCATGGGAAGGCGTACCGAACTCAACTGTATAGTTTTCGTCATGACCGGCAATGAGAAACGCACTATCATTAATCACGGTCATATCCGCACGTCCCGGCCCTGAAACGATTAATCCTTCTACACCAAGACTCGTGTAAGTATTGCCGTTATTCTCAAAAGATCCCACGGGAGTATTTTGCGGCAAACTCTCAAAATCTTCTACCAATGTTGTATTGGTAACGGCATCAAAAGACGCAAAATCTTGATAGAAGTTGACGGCTTCTGCTTCTTTTCCATTGAACATTCCCAAACCGAAAGCGATACCAACAATTGCGATCGCATACTTGGGTAGAGCACGAAATTTTTTGTTCATGACAAATAAATATTGTGACGTTTTTACGTCATATTTTCCAATGATTTACCAGTATGCACCCATTAATTTTCACGATTTATACTGTAGACAATAGCTAAAAAAAAGTCAACCTCTAACAGTAGGTTTACACAAATTTTATCTTTGTAAATATTTGATAAAGTAGAGATTTTTAACTTTACAAAAAGAAAAATAACGGCTGGATCGAATGCGATCGCTGCATTCCTTAATTGAGGTATATTACATTTCATGAACGCACTCTTGCTCTCATAATGATGATAATGATGAACTCGGCTGTTGTGCCTAAGTGGTATCAGGAAAACTTTCTCTCCCTTGAAAATGGCTTGTTGCGCCTGCATCAAATCATTAAGTCCTCAAGAGAGCATAATTAACCTGACTTAAATTATGATGGGGTGTCCGAATCGAGACAAACCCGTATTTGGCATCATGGTCAATGGCGATGGGGTACAATTCGTGAAAGTTGTGGGGGGAACGATGCCGCAATTTGATGTATCGGATGTTTTTTCCTCAGTACCCGTTCGCAATGGACTTTATCAAGTTTTACAGATTTTGAAGCGCTTGAGAGCAATAATATTAGCAGACGCATTCTAACGGAAACAACCGGAAATTGACTGCAAAAATTGACAAAGAGTATGGGGAACAAACAACTTTCAACCTGTAGAATGCCCGTTATTTATAGCGATCGCTTTCTCTACGGCAATAAAAATTCTTCTCATCCCGAATGTCCTCGGCGTTTAATGGCGATTGTAGAAGCATTAAGAGAGGCATCTTGGCGCGATCGCTTGCAATGGTGCGAACCTCAAGTGAGGCAAGAACTGACAATCGCGAGATATTTGCGTCGCGCTCACCTGCAACCGTATATCGATCGCGTCAAATTGAGTCCTCAAAACTACGAAGTGGCATCCTTGGCAGTGAGTGCTTGGTTGGATGGGGTCGATCGCGTTTTGGCCGCGGATAATCCAGCTTTCATTTTAGCGCGTCCCCCGGGACACCATGCGGAACGCGATCGCGGCATGGGATTTTGCGTTTTTGCCAATGCAGCGATCGCGGCTTATTATGCTCTAGAGCAACCGAATATCGAACGGGTTGCCATTCTCGATTGGGATGTCCATCACGGCAACGGGACTCAACAAATTATCGAACAACACCCCCAAATTGCGTTTTGTTCCCTGCATCAATTTCCTTGCTATCCGGGAACGGGAAAGGCGGAAGAGCGGGGAAAATATGATAATGTTCTCAATATTCCCCTGTCTGCGGGCAGTACCGTGGTTGAATATATGGCAGCATTTACTGAAAAAATCTTACCCTTTTTCCAGAAATTTGCCCCCGATCTTCTCATCGTCAGTGCGGGATACGATGCCAATCGAGCCGATCCCCTTGCAGATATATGCCTCGAACCTTCCGATTATCGCCTGTTAACTGAATTTACTTTGCAAATGACCCGTCGCATCGTCTGCGGTTTGGAAGGAGGCTACAATTTGGAGGCACTGGCAGAATCCGTTAAAGCAACGATAGAAGGAATTCTCGATTATTAGCGATTGGTAACCGAGCAATCGAATAACCAATAACAAATAACCAATAACAAACAACCAACAACCAACAACAAATAACCAACAATAAATGCAATTACCCGTCATTTACTCCGATCGCTTTCTCGACCACGATCCCGGACGCTTTCACCCCGAATGTCCCCAACGTTTAACGGCAATCGTACAGGCGTTAAAAAGGTCTTCTTGGGGCGATCGCTTACAATGGCAAGAGCCGACACCTGTAGAAAAGCGAGATGTCATGCCGTGGGTGCTAAAAGTTCATCCGCGTCACCATATCGATCGCATCAGATTAGCGGCAGAAGAGGAGACGGGGTTAGATTTGGATACTCCCGTCTCTTCCCAAAGTTATGACGTGGCATTACTCGCAGTAAGTGCTTGGTTGGATGGAGTCGATCTCGCTTTGGCGACGGATAATCCCGCTTTCATTTTAGCGCGTCCTCCCGGACACCATGCAGAACGCGATCGCGCCATGGGATTTTGCTTGTTTTCCAATGCCGCGATCGCAGCCTATTATGCCCTAGCACAACCCGCGATCGAACGGGTCGCCATTCTCGATTGGGACGTACATCACGGCAATGGCACGCAGCACATTATCGAGAATCATCCCCAACTGGCTTATTGTTCCTTACATCAATCTCCCTGTTATCCGGGGACGGGAAGCTGCGGAGAAAGAGGAATGCACGATAACGTCCTCAATGTTCCTCTGCCTCCCGGAAGTACCTTAGTTGAATATCAGGCCGCATTTACTGAGAAAATCTTACCTTTTTTCCAGAAATTTGCCCCGGATCTTCTCCTTGTCAGTGCTGGTTATGATGCCAATCGAGCCGATCCTCTCGCAGGAATGTGTCTCGAACCCTCGGATTTTCGACGCTTTACCGAGTATAGC
>JBFRWJ010000461.1:0-12921 GCA_051439525.1 Spirulina sp.
GGGCTACATGGGCAAAGCCCCGATGAAACGGTCGAATCTCCTGGGGCTGATTCACTTGAACCATTGACCGGGCTCCCTCTGGAAAAATCCCGACGGCTTGCCGCGCGCGCATCAGACCCGTTGCCTGTCGGAAAAAGTTTTTTTGTCGCTGTTGGGGAGCATCGAGGGGAAACGCGCCCAAGGCGGCAACCATCTCTCGTAAAATGGGAACTTGACTCATGTAATGGTGGCAGGCAAATCGTACCGAGCGATGCACCGCCGCCATCAGCAATGGTGCGTCCAGAAAGCTGCGATGGTTGCTTATCACTAAAATATTGTGGGTTGAAGGAACTCGTTCGCCGTAGCAAACAGAGGTTTGGGTTCCCAGTGTGGTTAGCAGCCCGCGAGAAATATGCAGGGGGCGATCGAAGAGCATGGACGCTTGTGGATAGGAGTAGGAGGAAAAAAGTGGGGGCGGGCGCTAGCCAGCAATGCTGTTAGTGCCGATACTGGGTACAAAAATCGGGATTGAGCCTACGCTAATCCGAGATAGGGTTTCAGGAGTTGCTTGTACAAGTTTTCCTTAATCATCATCTGTCTGCTCAGTTCGACGAGCAACTCCTGGGCTTGTTCGCGGGAAAGGTTCTGCACGCGATCGGAAAATTTTTTCAAGTTAAATTCTTGTTCTAAGGATAATTGGTTGGGCGGGTTCATCACTCACTCCTTACTTAAAATTAACAATGATGAGTGCATCTCGGTCAAAATCGACCCAAGGCGAGAGCGGCGGCTCGAAAACCAGCAACGCCCACTCTCCAACCCATTGGCGACCTCTGCCGAGATGCACTTTCAGGAGGCTTCAGCCACTTCCGTGCCAAGAAACCAAGGGACTACATCAGACCTAACTGGGAGAGAATACCCTGACCGGTGAGGATCTCGGTCGCTAGACCGACAACAAAACCCAACATGGCCAAGCGACCGTTCCAAGTCTCAGCAAATTGAGTAAAGCCAAATTTAGACTCTTGATTATCCATGACTGATGACCTCATTTGTAAAGAAGTGTTAATAGTCATTATAAAGTTTTATTTCAGTTACTTGACTTCTTCCCTCGGGTAGAGTTTTCCGTCCCGAGGGATTACGGTCAACGCAAAGTTAAGTTTTATTGCTTTGACAAGCCAATTCCTCAATATGCTCCATGAGTGCTGCGATCGCCATATTGCCAGCCTGGATTGAGCTTCATCTCCACAAAAATAAAAGTCTGTCAATATTTTGACAACAAAACTTTACAAACGTTTAATTTTTTGTTACATTGTGAAAGTAATGATTAACAGAAGCCAATCATGTCCATTCCTATTCCCGCACCCCTCAAAGCCCAGTCCCGCGCCTGCGATCTCAAAGATCGTCTCGACTGGGGCGAACCCGCTCTGACCATCATCGATATCAGAGATCGGGATGCGTTTAATACCAGCCACATCATGGGGGCAATTTCCCTCCCCGCAACTGAACTGGTCAATCGAGCGTTGACTAGTCTCGAGCCCGTCCGCGATATCTACGTTTACGGCGGAAATGACGAAGAAACGGCTGTCGCAGCCACTCAACTCCGAGAAGCAGGGTATGAAAACGTTGCTGAATTAATTGGTGGTTTGGCCGCTTGGAAGGCAGTGGGCTATCCGATTGAAGGAAACTCTGCTGTTGCAGCCTAAGCACAGTTAGTTTCATCCTCAATTCTGCCTTCGGAAGTGGCAGCCAAACTCCCACCCTTGACTGGACTCTTGGGTGGGTTTTATCATTCTAGAACAAATCAGCTCCCAGTCATCAAGAACTTTCGGAGTCAACCCGTTTTCTTTCCGCACCCAGCAGGGTCAAGAATTTGCGAATCAAGCCAATCGTGACGGCGGGCAGTTCCAGTTGCGGCGTGAGGCCGGCATCTTCGATGACTTGGAAAACTTTAATGGCTGTGGGATTCATTGCTGCTAGCCGTCGTCCGATGTCGGGACCGGTAAACTGAGATTGCTGACCCCAAATAATCGCCGTCGGAATCGTCAATTGCTCGATATATTGGGAGAGGTCAAAGCACAAATCTCCTCGCACGAAGGAAAGGGCGCTATATTCGGCATTCGGTTGTCGAGCCGATGCGAGGTAGGCTTCGACGATCTCGGCATAGACTCGTTCCGGACGGGCAAACTGTCGCTGTTCCAAAAAGCTGCGAATTCCTGACTCGGTGGCGATCCCCACTCCATAGATCAAGCGATCTAAAATCGGCGTGCTGACCAGTTGGGCAAAAAAACTGCGGGTGTAATTTTCGCCAAAATCCGACAGCCCTGCCGGTGTTGTGAGAATCAAGAACTCGAATAACTCGGGACGAGCGATCGCGACTCGGACGGTCAAGGCTGCAGTCAGGGATGAGGCAATGACGGCGACCGGCCCGTCGCAAGTGTTTTCTAAGAATTCGGTAATGACGCTCAGGTAGTCATCGATGCAGTAGTCTCGATCCAGATGAGATGACTTTCCCCAACCTATCAGATCGGGAGCTAAAATCCGATATTCGCTGGCAAAAGCCGGATAGACTTTAGACCACTCATAAGCTGAAGAGCCGCCCCCAAAGCCATGTAAAAATACTAGAGTCGGCTGGGGACGATCGGAAATCTTCTCTGAAACCCAAGGAGCGCCGTCAGAAGTATAATAGACTATCTCTCCGAGGCTAGCGGTCAGGGAATACTGGTTAAAACCAAGGGGTTGCAACATAGTTCCTCAGAAAATTGTTAATTGAGTGCCAAACTTGCGAGTCCTATCAAATCCGGTGAATGGGTCGGCAAGCAGGTAAGATGGCCGCACGACCAAAATCATTAAACCCCGTAACGGGAGCATCCCGTTCCCACTTCCGAGGCATCATCCCGATCGGAAGTTTGGTAAGACTTCTCTAAGGATTGACGTTGCTTGGTGCGTTTGGAAAGCGCGCGTTTCTCCAGCCATTGAAAAAGTAAGGCATCGATCGAGATCGAACCCCCACCGTTAACGGTAAAGAACAAGAAGCAAGCTGCATAAATAGCGGAGAGTTCCAATTGACATCCTCTCCCGCTAAATCAGAGATTCTAGCGGGAGATTCCCAACCTTGCGATCGGGAGTTCCTGCTTCACCGATTCTTGACTAGACGAAGTTAACCTCGCCCCCGTTAGACCATCTCGACAGGCATTTTGTTTAATGTCCAAGTCCAGCCCGGACTCAGACAGTTTGAGGTTGAGCGCAGCCGAAACCCCACGATTTCTAATCACTTGAGCTGCTGCCACATCTCTTGATGTCCGATACCCGCATTCGGGACAAACATGAACTCTGACATCCAAGGTTTTCTTGCCGGTGTCAGTTCCACATTCAGGACATTCTTGAGATGTGCCATCTTTGTTAACCTTGGCAAAATAAACGTCTCGTTTCCAGCATACCCATTGCAGGATGGTAACAAACTGACCAAATCCTGCATCGGCTGAATGTTTGGATAACATTCCCCTTTGCCAAGAAATAAAGTTGATATCTTCAACGAATATCATCCCCGCACCATCGCAAAGATGATGAGCCAGCTTAAAATGCCAATCTTTACGAGCATCAGAGATGCGTTGATGCAGTCGGGATATTTTTTGGTTGAGTTTCTGTCGATTCTTTGACCCCTTTCGTTTCTTCTTCAACCTGCGTTGCAGCAATTTCAGCTTGCTTTGTAGGGTATTGAGAAATCGAGGTCTTTTGACTTCTTCGCCGTCACTCGTTGCTACAAATTTATCAAATCCCAAATCTAATCCCCTAGGATGACCGTGAGGGAAAGGTTGGGGAACATTGACATCTAATTGCATCGACAGGGCGACAAAATAACCCGATGCTTTTCTAACAATTCTTGCTTGTTTGACTTTAAATGCTTCGGGAATGTCCCTCGACTTCCTAAACTTGACCCATCCCAGTTGCGGGAGTTTAATTTGATTCCCCTGCGAGCAATCTTTTAACATTTGCGGATAAACATACGAGCGCATCCGGTAATGATTCTTAAAGCGCGGAAATCCTAGTCCCTTTGATTTCATATCCGTGAATGCTCGCTCCAGTCTCCTTAGAATTTGTTGTAGAACTTGAGCATTAACGGATTTAAGAATGGGATTAGTTTTCTTAGCTTCAGTTAATTGCTTGGCTTGGTGATTGTAATTGGGAAAGGGCGCGTCAGCCGGAATGATATATTCCTTTTCGAGGGAACAAGCGTTAACGGGAGACTTCCGAGAATTCAGCCAGTCTTTACGTTCTCTGAGAGCGTAATTCCAAAACGAACGACAAACTGTTAAGGTATGTTCGATAACCTCGATTTGCTTGGTGGTTAGTATTAGTTTATACTCGTAAGTTAAAGTTAACATTTTGACCTCCCGTTAACTAATTTTAGCAATATTTACTCATTGAGTCAAGTTTTGTAGACTCCCTTCGGTCGGGTTATTTGTTGGTCGCGATTCATGAGGGGCTGCGGGCGGAACTTGCGTCCGCCCTTTAAAAGCCCCGTCATCGCCGCTAACCTTTCAGGTTTAGCGGGAGTCCTCTCGCTGCATTTTTGACAGATCGCTGTTTGAGCCTCTACTCTGAGAGAATTGTTAACTTTAGTTAAGATTGTAACGAAAAATTAAGTTGAATTTCAAGATTGGGACGTTAGTATTTATACTCATACGGTTATCCTCCCTCCCTCGATCTGGCAGAGCAGCCATAGAATGAGAATTAAATAACTTTACAAAACTTTACGTTTTGAGGGCAGTGGCGATAGTTTCGATCGCACTCATACCCCCACTGAGGAAATCCGAGCGAAGGGATTTTGTGAGTTCGTCGTTCGCTGCCCATTATGCACCTTATTTCATTATTCTCATGGAACTTCATCAGATTGAAACCTATCTCAATAGCCCGAATCCTCAAAATCGCATGAAAGCGATCGTGGAATTGAGGCATTATGAACCTGGCTTGGTCGTTCCCCTATTGAAGCAAAGGATAGAAGACCGAGAATTTGTGATTCGCTCCTTTGTCGCGATCGGTTTGGGATACAAGCAAACAGAAGAAGCCTTTGATTTATTAGTGGATTTAATCGAGAGCGATCGCGACTATAACGTGAGAGCGGAAGCCGCAAACTCTCTGGCTAAATACGGCGATCGCGCCATCCCCCATCTCGTTAAGCTATTTAAAAAAGATTCCAATTGGTTGGTACGGCAGAGCATTTTTGCAGCGATGGAAGACATTAACCATCCCGAGACACTCCTAAAATTTTGTCAGTGGGGACTTGCGGGAGACAATCCCATTGTTCGGCAATCGGCGATCGCCAATTTAGGACAATTAGCAACAACATCTCAAGCTGCTTCAGCGTTAGAGCTTTTGCTCTCGGCAGTTGAGGCGGAGGACAGTACGATTCGCGTCCAAGTGGCAAGAGTCTTGAGAGATTTTGACGATCCAAAGGCACGAGCTGCGCTCGCCACCTTGGGACAAGATTCTGATTATCGAGTTGTTGGCGCAACGTTAGAGGGCTTGTTATAGCACTACGCATTGAACCTACATGTTACATCTACACAAGAATTTCAGCCTTCCATTATTCCCATCAATTTTTTTGGGTGCAAGATCTGAGTTAAACGACAGAAAATTCTGCCCGAATAATGACATCGTTATAATCGGTATCGCCGCCATTGGGGAGGTCTTCAAAGCCCCAGAAATTATCCCCCAGCAGGCGGATGTGGTCGAATCCATCCTTATTGGCTCCGAGAAAGGAGAAATAGAGAGCGGCATTCTCGATCGCAGTCTCACTGCCATTGAGAAGTCCTGCAATAGAATCGTTAACGACGATAAAGGGAGCAAACAGATATCCTCCCTCTAGAGAGATTGAAGCAGATTGACTCGCCACAAAGCCCCGTTCCTGACTGTTCCGCAGTGCCGCCGCATTATATCCCGTTTCGCCGGGGTCGATCGCTTGACCCGTCAGGGGATCGATGACAGTCCCTTCGGTATTTTCAATGTGATAGAAACCGACGGTATTGTTATAGTGAGCTTCGCTTTCGATGAGGGGAAAAAGCGCGTCGATCGCCCGTCCGGAAAATTCCCGCAGATCGACGAATTCCTGCTCTCCGTTCCCTTGAGTTGCGGTGCCAATGGGAGAGATTTCATTGGTCATTTGCACTTGCAGGATTAAATCTGCCAAACTATCTCCCAATTTGTCTTCAAAACTCAATTCAAAGCGATCGCTACTTAATTCGGCAATACTGAGGGTTTCGTTAGCGAATAAAATGCTATCTCTTAAATCCCCATTTTTGAGGACTCCATCTCGCGTGCTGTTGCGAAGAAGCGCAAAGGAGAGGTTTTGACCCGCAAATCCTTTGAGAATGCGGCTAGGATTGGGTAGAAACTCATCCGGTAGGACGGAAAAAATAGTTTTTCCCGAACCCAATGCGGCGTTAATATAACCTTGTTCTCCGGGTAACAAACCGTTGATGCTTCCTTCTGCGTCGTCTACAGCAAATACGACAACTTCGTGAACCGTTTTCGCTGCTAGATCTTTGCTGGTTAGGGTGAATTTAAGATTGCTAGTGCTGGACTCATCAACTTGCAAAAAGTAATCATTTTGGGGATGGCGATCGAGGGGACGCTTTCCTTTGTTTCCCAGAGGAGAGCGATCGCCTCCCATCGAGGGATCTGGGAAGAGTATTTCTCCTTCAAAAGGCGGGGCAAATTGTAGCCCAGAGTTGCTATAGAGGTTATTATTGCCCCTCGGAAATAATTCGGGGTTAAAGTTGCGGGTATAGAGTTCTTCATAGTTCCCAACGGCTTTAATCACTTGTACCGCAAAATCATTGCGAATACCCAATGCTTCACCGTAATTTCCTTCTAAGCCAAGAAAGCGGCGGATTTCCGGATCGGTGCTATCGAGAAAACTATCGACATTTGCCGAGGTAATGCCGAATTTTTCCGCTTGTACGGGAACCGCCATCACCCAGCGTACAATATCCCCCCAGTCGGATTGGTTTTCATCCACCAATAGCGCCAGAGGTTCTTTGGAGAGAGTCAGATCGAGGAGACGATGGGCAGAAGGACCGTCACTTAAAGCCAGCGTGCGAATGCCAAGAACGAGGCGATCGGTAGAAGCTGCATCGACTTCGCCGCGATCGTAAGCATCGAAAAGTTGATTGTTGGTGTCGTATTCTTGCAAAGTGGCATTAATGCCGGAACTGGCTAAGTAATCTTTCAGGTTTTGTACCCCTGTCGTGCCGCGAAATACGCCAATTTTACCTCCTTCTAGGTCTTGGAGGGTGTTGATATTGCTGTCAGTGCGGACGAGGATGCCTTGACCATCGTAAAGGTAGGCGGGACTGTAATCAATCCCAAAAACAGCATCTCGCACAAGGTTGTGGGTGATTCCCATTCCCACCACATCGAATTTACCATCGGCGACTTGTTGAAATCGTTGGGGATACTCCTCCACAGTAAATGTTATGGCTTCGGGATCGCCAAACATCGCGGCGGCGAGGGCGCGACCTAACTCGACATCAATACCCACGAGTTGCCCGTCAATATCTTGGGAAAAACCCGGTGAGGTGCCTTCTATCCCCAGTTTGATGTAGCCGCGATCGCGAATTTCTTGGACTAAATTGCGATCGTCGTTATTGAGTTGAGTGATTTCCGCATTACTCGATCCAGACAGGGGAAAAGGATAAATTAAACCCCCATTACTATCATTCCAGAGGGTATTTAAACCGCGTTCGGCTTGAGGAAAACTGCGGGTAAACATTTCCCCATAATTCCCGACGTGCTTGACGATCCTTGCGGCAAAATTGCTTTCAATGCCCAAAACTTCCCCTAAATTGCCGGACAGTCCCAGTAAGCGCTGGATGCCGGGATCCGTGGTGTTGGTGAAGGTGTCGAGGTTGGCGGAAGTGATGCCAAATTCTTCGGCTTGCATGGCTGCATACACCGTCCAACGCACCACATCCCCCCATTGGGAGTCATTTTCGGGTAAAGCGAGGGCGAGGTTCGTTGGGGTCTCGAACCCATCAATGAGGGTTTGGGCGTTATGGAGGTAAACTGGGCTAAAATCGACAGCGATATCGTTGGCAATATTGTAAGGAATATCCGCAGCCGCCAAGTCTACTTGACCCGATCGCACGGCTTGGAGACTATCTTCTGCATCTCCTCGGACAAATTCTACCGCATTGGGATCGTCAAATAGAGCCGCCGCCAATGCCTTTGCCCATTCAACCCCAAACCCAGTAAACTGACCGTTATCTTGGCTACTGAGACCAAGGCGATCGTCGGGGACGGCAACTTTGAGAAATCCGCGTTGGAGAATGTTATTGAAGGACATGAGATTGGTTTCCTCTGCGATCGTGAACTCTATCGAATCATCGTAGGGAAAAAAACTGTAATCCCCAACGACTTTGCCCCCTAAATCCCCCAAATTTGGGGGACTTGGACTCCGATCCCCCACAGATTTGGGGGGCTAGGGGGGATGAGGGCTATTTACCTTAACCAAAAGTCAACATATTGTTGAGAGAACCGGTAATAGGTTGGTTATTATCTGTCAGAATGGCGAAGGTATCACCGTTGTAGGAGAGAGTCCCATTGCTGGCGAGATTGAATTGATTGACGCTATTGCCAAAACCGAGGGAAATCTTGTCTCCTTCCGCAAGACTGAAATCGGTAATGCGATCGACGCTACCATCCAAGGTGCTGAAGCGGAAGCGATCGGCACCCGCGCCTCCGAATAGGTAATCATTGCCCGTACCCCCGTTGAGATAGTCATTGCCATTTCCACCCTCGAGCCTGTTAGCACTACTATTCCCCGTTAATTGGTCGTGGCTTTGACTTCCCGTGAGGTTTTCAATATTCTTAACAGTCTCCGTGTAAGAGCGCCAAATTCGGCGGTTGGTGGCGCGATCGTAATCGTCTTTGTAGGCGGCCTTGAAGCTGACTTGACCCGTACTCAAGTTGCCGATAATTCCCCCCGTATTGTAGCTGTAGTCAGCCGTATCGATACCCGCTCCACCATCAAGGGTATCTTTACCAATACCACCATCTAAGCGATCGTTGCCATCGCCGCCACTGAGGTAATCATCTCCTGTACTACCATAGAGGGTGTCATTACCTGAATTTCCGTACAGTCGGTCATTCTGTTGCCATCCTTTCAGAGTATCGTTACCATCGCCACCACTGAGGGAATCGTTACCTTTCGCACCACTGAGGTAATCGTTACCTTGCTCCCCATATAAGGAGTCGTTGCCACTTTCACCATAGAGAGTGTCGTTGCCATTGTTGCCTTTGAGGATATTGCTGTAACTGTCCCCAATTAACTTGTCGTTACCGCCACCAGCCCAGAGATGTTCAATGGATTTGATCGTTTCAGTAGTCCCACTGGAGAATTTAACAGTATTTTTCTTTAAATCGGCAGTGAAAGACGAGTTGCTGTAGGTAAAGTCGGCGGTATCGTATCCACTGCCACCATCAAAGTAATCCACACCGTAGCCCCCTGAGAGAGTGTCATTGCCATCTCCCCCGTAGAGGGAATCTTTGCCACTTCCTCCGGAAATACTGTCATTGCCCTTATTCCCTTCGAGGCGGTTGTTCTTGCTATCCCCAATTAAGGTATCGTTACCGCCACCAGCCCAGATATTTTCAACGTTGAAGATCTTTTCGACTCCACTGGAGAATTTAACGCTCTCTTCGTTTAAGTCAGCAGTGAAAGACGAGGTGGTGTAGGTAAAGTCTACCGTATCAACGCCAGTCCCCCCATCAAATTGATCCCAATCTCCTCCACCTTGTAGGGTGTCATTGCCAGCACCGCCAAATAGCGTGTCATTGCCCGTGTAACCATAGAGTTTGTCGTTGCCCTCATCCCCGCCTAAATAGTCGTTGCCACTGCCACCATAGAGACTATCGTTATCTTTTCCACCCCGCAGCAGATCGTTTCCGTAGCTACCCGATAGGTAGTCATTGCCATCTTCTCCGAAGAGGGTATCGTTGTCTTCCTGTCCGTAGAGACTATCATTTCCTGTTCCACCGAGGAGAGAATCATTTCCTTTTCCTCCCTCTAGGCGATCGCTTCCACTCTGTCCCATGAGGATATCTAGTCCATCTTCTCCATAGAGTTTGTCGTTATGATATCCACCATCAAGGAAGTCATTCCCAGAACCCCCGTAAAGGGTGTCATAACCACTTTCACCAAACAGACTGTCGTTGCTGGTAAAGAACTTGGAGCGCCCATTGGAATATAGCCGAATATCATTACCCCCTTTCAATAAATCATTACCCGAACCCCCCTTGAGGGTATCATCTCCAGTTCCGCCTTCGAGGGTGTCATTTCCTTCTCCACCATCAAGGTAATCGTTACTGTTCACGACGATGTCTACCCACCTCGTACTCCATTTTGGAGACCATCCACTCCATCCGGACATATATTTAATAGACGAAACGCTATAAGTGACATCCCCACCTTTCAGAGAATCATTACCTGTACCCCCCTTGAGGGTATCATCTGCAGTTCCGCCTTCGAGGGTGTCATTTCCTGCTCCACCATCAAGGAAATCGTTTCCTGAACCGCCTTTGAGGGTGTCATAACCACTTTCTCCTAAGAGGGTATCATTACCAGAATTCCCAGACAGGTTATCATTTCCGTTCTGTCCCTTTAAGACGTTGTGAGAACTATCCCCAGTAATGGTGTCGTTATATTTGCTTCCGAAGACGTTTTCGATGCTGTTGAAGGTGGCTGTATCTGAGATATATTTGGACTTCTTCCCGTCCTCCCAGTCTTTACCATGGCGTTTTTGACTATTCCCCTTACCTGTGTCTAGGTTAATATTCCATCCCCGCTCGGCTTTTGTAAAATCGGCTGTATCCGTTCCACTGCCTCCATCAAGGGTATCTTTACTAAAGTAAGCGGTAGGATTACCGACAAACAAAATATCATCTCCTGAACCACCATCAAGGTAATCGTGATAAGAACCGCCATCAAGATAATCATCGCCAGTATCACCATAAAGACTGTCACTAGAACTGCCACCTAAGAGGATATCCTTACCATTACCGCCTTTTAGCGTGTCCTGGCCTGAACCGCCATCAATAGAATCGTTACCCGAACCACCCTTAATAGAATCACTACCACTATTCCCTGCTAAAAGGTTGTTGCCACTATTTCCATAGATGGTGTCGTTATATTTACTGCCGTTGACGTTTTCAATACTTGTGAGGGTGGCAGTGTCGTTTACATAACTGGTGGTCCCCCAAAAGGTGTACTCCCGTGTAGCACTCTTAGCACTACCCGAGGATAAGTCAACATCCCAACCCCGTTCCGCTTGACTAAAATCGGCGGTATCAGTCCCACTGCCCCCATCAAGGCGATCGCTGCTAGCACCATCATTATCATTTCCTACAAAGAGGGTGTCATTACCATAACTACCATAGAGAGTATCAGAATCCTCACCACCATCTAGATAGTCATCTCCGCTATCTCCGTAGATAAGGTCATCGTTATATCCACCTAAGATAGTATCATTGCCAGCATAGCCATGTAGCTCGTCCCTCCCAGAACCTCCATCGAGATAATCATCACCAGAGCGACCTCGAAGGGTATCCCAGCCAGAACTCCCTTTCAGGGTATCCTTACCATCGCCTCCCTCAAGCGAATCATCCCCTGAACCTCCATCAAGGAAGTCATTTCCATCGCCACCCCACAGAGTATCCTTATCATTACCTCCTAGAAGTGTATCATTACCACTCAGACCGGAAAGGGAATCCCGTCCGTCATTTCCGACTAACACATTCTTACTGCTATTTCCGCGAACAAAATCATCTCCTTTACCAGCGATTACATTTTCAATACTATACAAATATTCTTGTTGACCATTAGTGCTTTGCTCGACACGGCTAAGTCTTCGGAATCCATCACTATCTGTACTGTAGTAGTATGTTGAGCCAATTCCTAAATTTTTAGAGAGATCGACAGTCACCTTATTACCACTTTTCGCACTCCGCCAACCGTAGTTAGCCGTATCGTAGCCAGACCCCCCGTTAAGAGTATCAATCCCGGTTTTCCCATCTAGGAAGTCATCACCCCCATATCCATAGATATAATTATCACCTCCTGTCCCAAAAAGACTATCTGCTCCAGAAGTTCCATATACTTTCTTATTCGTATTTTTCTCCCCTCCAAACAAATCACTAAAGAAATCAACAACTTCACCGCCAATATCCGACAAAAATTCAACAGCTTTTCCAGCAACTTCAATCACTTCACCTGCCAGAGAACCTGCAATGGGAATATTTAACGTATCAGAAACCCAGTCAGTGACATCATTAGCCAAGTCAAGTGCAGTATCGGCCAGATTTTCAATGGTATCAATTCCAGTATCTGCCAAATCCAAAGTGCCAACCGCCAAATCCTCCAGACTTCCCACTGGATCATTGACAAAGCCTTCCATCTGCTCGAAACCTGCACCAGCAATATTGCCAGCCAGATCCAAAGCCTCTTCGGGGGAGGTGGGGATATTTCCTGCACCAAATGTTTTCAGCGTATTTAGAACCGCATTGAGAGAAGAAGAACTCGTGAAAGTTTTAGAAAAACTTTGTCCTAAAACATTAGCCGTGAGGGTAAAACGAGGCGTTAAATCAGAAGTAACCGCCGAGACAGTTGCTCCAATCCGCCCAGCTATTGTATCAACCCCTAGACTGCCTTTAATCTTCAGCCCACCATTCTTATCAAAGGTAATATCTGCATCACTCAACTTAACACTATTAAACAGCTTAACCGTTCCTTTAATCGCCCCCGAACCATTCGAGTTAACTGTAACGGTGGCATCATCAACATTGATAAAACCTAAATTAACATCACTGTTCACCGTCAACTGGTTATTGCTGACTGTCGCATTAACCGTATTTAGGGATTTACCCAAAACACTCAACTTACCAGAAATA
>JBFRWJ010000462.1:0-8585 GCA_051439525.1 Spirulina sp.
CTACATTATCGAGATGGGTCAGAAGTCCTTCAGCATCTTCATAACCTTCGCGACAATGGGCTTGGTCTCCATCAAAACTAAATCCGTAGTAGAGACACTTAGATTCCTCGTTTGTTTTTTCGACGAATTGCTCGCATAGTCCTTTAAAAGCATCGAGTTGGTCGCGATGAACTTTGAAGTAGGGGACAAGAGTACAGCATTTATCTTGAGTTGACATGGATTCCTCTTTAATGGGTAGGTTTTTGATAGATGTTTGGGATAATTTAATTTTTGGCTTAACGATACATTCAAATTCTCATTGCCCGAGATTATAGGGTATATCTCAGAAATAAAATCATATTCTTAAAATAATTCAACAGAAATTCATGACCGACGCGATCGCGCCTCGATCGCTAAGAATGAAGTCCCAAGGATAATTTTGCCCTACAATTGTCCTAAAAATCATCAATACCTGAAGAAAACGATGGATAAAAAACTCGTTCCTCTCATCTCTCGAGAAGAAATCGCGGCAACGGTCAAGAGATTGGCAGAAACACTAGACCGGGATTATGAAAATCGCTCCCCCATCCTTATCGGAATTCTCAAAGGTTCTTTTATCTTTCTCGCCGACTTGGTTAGAAACATGAAAACGCCGATCGCAAATATAGAATTTATGTGCTTATCCAGCTACGGTTCCTCGACAACCAGTTCGGGGAAAGTCGAGGCAATCTTGAATCCCCCAGACGAGGCGATTCGGGGTCAGCACGTTATTTTGATAGAAGATATCGTCGATACGGGTCTCACCACGGATACGGCATTACAATACTTAAAAGAATACCAGCCTGCCTCTCTCAAGCTCTGTTGTTTGTTAGATAAACCCGATCGCCGGCGAGTCCCCGTTAACATCGATTATTTGGGTCTCACTATCCCCGATCGCTTCATTGTCGGTTACGGCATTGATTTCGCGCAGAAGTACCGACAACTGCCCGCCATTTATGCTTTGGAAGAGTAGCATGGAGTTAAGAAGGCTGGTAATCGCAACAGAAAGAACCGCTAGCTTTTCGAGGAGGGAGGGATGACCAGGTTTAACATTTCCGGCAATATTGCAGACATTTTTCAGCAGAAGATTTTCCCCGCAACCGTAGCGATCGAGGACGGACGCATTCGTGCCATTATTCCCGAAGCGGGACGGCACTACGATCGCTATATACTCCCCGGTTTTATTGACGCTCACGTCCACATCGAAAGCTCCATGCTCGTCCCCTCGGAATTCGCTCGCTTGGCAACGGTCAACGGTACTGTTGCCGCCGTTTCCGACCCCCACGAAATCGCGAATGTATCGGGACTTGCGGGGATTCGTTTTATGCTGGCCAACGCCGCGAAAACGCCCTTTGAGATTGCTTTTGGCGCGCCCTCCTGCGTCCCCGCAACCCCTTTCGAGACAGCAGGAGCAGAACTCGGCGATCGCGAAATTCGCCAACTGTTTCAACGCGATCGCCTTTCTTATCTCAGTGAAGTGATGAATGTTCCGGGAGTTTTGGCGAGAGACCCGCAAGTGATGGGAAAAATCAACCTCGCTCGCGAATTCGGATTGCCCATCGACGGACACGCCCCGGGCTTGCAGGGGGAAGAAGTCCGAAGCTATGCCAGTGCGGGAATTACCACCGATCATGAATGCCGCACGCTCTCCGAAGCCCGGGATAAACTGGCCGTCGGCATGAAAATTGTCATCCGCGAAGGTTCGGCGGCCAAAAATTACGATGCGCTTCACCCCTTAATTGACTCTCACCCCGATCGCTGTATGTTTTGCAGCGATGACAAGCATCCCGACGATTTAGTCAAAGGACAGATCGACGAGCTGGTGAGGCGATCCGTGGCGTTGGGTTATGATGTCATGAAAGTGCTGCAAATTGCGTGTCTCAACCCCGTGCTTCACTACCATCTCAATGTCGGACTCCTGCGGGTTGGCGATCCGGCAGATCTGATCGTGGTGAATAATCTGACGGATTTTGCCGTGCGGCAAACCTATTGTCACGGCATTTTGGCGGCCAAGGAAGGGAAAGCACTGCTGCCATCCGTCTCGGTACAACCCATTAATCACTTTGCGACTTCCCTGAAGAAAGTAGAAGACTTCCGCTTGCCCGCCCGGGGTTCCACGGTACGCGCGATCGCGGCCATGGACGGTCAGATCTTCACCGAGGAAAGGAAAGTTCGCCCCCGAGTCGAAAGAGGGGAAATTGCGAGCGATCGCGATCGCGACCTGTTGAAAATCGCTGTCGTCAACCGCTATGCTGATACCCCACCTGCCGTCGCTCTCATCCAAAATTTTGGACTCAAACGCGGCGCGATCGCCTCTAGCGTAGCCCACGACTCCCATAATATCCTCGCCGTCGGCACCACCGATGAAGAACTTTGCACGGTTGTCAATGCCATTATTGGGGCTAGGGGAGGGATCGCCGCGATCGAGGGAAATACTCTCGAAATTTTGCCCCTTCCTGTAGCGGGTTTGATGAGTGGGGAAGATGGTTACGAAATTGCTCGCCGTTACGCCCATCTGGATGCTTTTGCCAAACAGTTGGGGTCGCCCCTCTCTGCGCCTTTTATGACCCTTTCTTTTATGGCACTTTTGGTCATTCCCGACTTAAAACTCAGCGATCGGGGCTTGTTTAGCGGGCAAAAATTTCAATTCGTGTCGTTGTTTATCGATTAACTTTATCCATTTAAAATTCTGGCTGGCGATATTTCTAAACCGTCAGGACTTACGCAGTGTCACGAGATTTCGCCCCTAACCCCCCTTTGGAAGGGGGAAAAAGAGGGGGGAACCTCCCCCATCCTTGAAAAGCGAAGTATCCTTTGGCTTTCCCCCTTAATAAGGGGGACGGGAGGGGGATTGGGGGATTTAGGGGGCAAGGTGCGTAAGTCCTAAACCGTTTGAATTTTCCCTTTCTCTGGACTGCCAATCTAGAGGAAGCCGAGGCGATCGCTGCTCTATTTTTCTCTGAATAGATTTTATTAATATTATCTTAATAAGACATTCGAGAAAATCTCTGGGTGTTTTTTTCAATTTTCACAAAACCTCACATTAAGCAATGTCATCGATTGCCATTTTCTTGAGAAATAAAATATCAAGAATTGTTGCATAAACTTTGAAAAATTGAGAGAGAAGTCAGACAATAAAGATATCGGAAAAAAGCACTCCTTCATCCCCTGAAAAGTGGGGTGGGTTTGGGGATTTTTTGAATGTGCCTCCCACCCGTTTCAACTGGGAAGTGAAGACAGTAAAAGCGATAGTTTGCAGCTCAGATTAACAGCCAAGAGGTATATCGACACGACCTAGGAGCTAAAACGAGGAATATCTGGCGATCGCTTCCCGCATTTGACTCCCATTGTCCTTTTCTGCACGACTGGGAGCATCTCGCTTTGCATAGCTTTGAAGACTTTAGCGAGGAAAAAATCAAAATGATTACCCAAAAATTATTTCACCTGCTAACTTTCAGTGTTGCTCTTTCATTGGCCAGCAGTTTCAATTCCGTGCAGGCAGCATCGTTTACAGGACTGGGCGATCTTCCCGATCTTCCCGGTGGCATTTTCTATAGCCAAGCTTCGGGAATATCAGGGGATGGTTCTACTATCGTTGGTTACAGTAGAACTGGTATCAACAAAGCAGAAGCATTTCGCTGGACGGAATCGGAAGGGATGATCGGCTTGGGCGGCCTCGGTCTCAATTTCCCTAGCGTAGCTTGGGCAGTATCGGGGGATGGTTCTACTATCGTTGGTGAAAGCGTATCGGAAGCATTTCGCTGGACGGAATCGGAAGGGATGATCGGCTTGGGCGACCTCCCCGGTCTCAATTTCTCTAGCCAAGCTTGGGGAATATCGGGAGATGGTTCTACTATCGTGGGTCAAGGTAGTGGTAGTAATGGAACTGAAGCGTTTCGCTGGACGGAATCGGAAGGGATGATCGGCTTGGGCGACCTCCCCGGTGGCAAGTTCTCGAGCCTAGCTCGGGGGGGAGTATCGGATGATGGTTCTATTATTGTTGGTTGGAGTCATAGTAGTAATGGATGGGAAGCGTTTCGCTGGACAGAATCGGAAGGGATGATCGGCTTGGGCGATCTCCCCGGTGGTACTTTCTATAGCTACGCTACTGGAGTATCGGGGGATGGTTCTACTATCGTGGGTTCGAGTAAAATTAGCAATGGAATTGAAGCGTTTCGCTGGACGGAATCGGAAGGTACGATCGGCTTGGGCGATCTCCCCGGTGGCAAGTTCTCGAGCGGAGCTTGGGGAGTATCGGGGGATGGTTCTATTATCGTTGGTAACAGTGAAAGTAGTAATGGATTGGAAGCCTTCATTTGGGATGAAACTAATGGAATGCTTAGCTTGCAAGATTTGTTGGTCAATGACTTGGGTTTGGATTTGACAGGCTGGCAATTATGGACCGCACGCGCAATATCAAGTGATGGTTTGAGTATTGTTGGCATCGGAGTAAACCCAGATGGTAATGATGAAGCATGGCTTGCTCGACTCGATCCATCTTCTAATCCATCAGTTCCAGAACCTTCCAGCACAGTTGCCATTCTAGCGGTAGTCGGAACGGCATTGCTCGCCACTCACCAGCGCAAAACAGATTCACCATCCAGATAAGTCTTTGATACGCCAATTCACCATTGCATAGCCGGAAAACCTCATTTCTTCGTCATTTTTGTCAATTTCGATCGCGATCGCGGGCTGTATCTTCTTAAGTTAAAATAGCCAACCAGAAGCGATCGCACTTTTACAGCCCAATTAAAAATGAAAATTTTAATGGTTTTGACGTCTCACGATACCTTGGGCGATACCGGACAAAAAACGGGGTTTTGGCTCGAAGAGTTTGCTGCGCCTTACTATATCTTCGTCGATGCCGGAGCGGCTGTCACCCTTGCCTCTCCTGCCGGGGGACAGCCTCCCCTCGATCCCAAGAGTTCCGAACCCGAGTATCAAACCGAAGCGACAAAACGCTTTGATGGGGATACGGAAGCCCGAGAAAAACTCGCGACCACAATTCCCCTCCAAGAGATTAAAGCCGAAGATTTTGATGGGGTATTCTACCCTGGCGGACACGGTCCCATGTGGGATTTAGCCACCGATGAAATTAACGCGAAATTAGTCGGAGAGTTTTACGATCGCGGCAAGGCGATCGGGGCAGTTTGTCACGGCCCGGCTGCTTTAGTCAGTGCTAAAGATAAGCAAGGAAATTCTATTTTGCAAGGGCGATCGCTCACCAGTTTTACCAATGTTGAAGAAACAACTGTAGAACTCGATAAGGTCGTTCCTTTTCTGCTGGAAACGCGACTCGAGGAACTCGGAGGAACGTTTACTCATGCCGAACCGTTTTCGCCTCATTGCGTGCGAGACGGACAAATCGTCACGGGTCAAAACCCTCCCTCTTCCGAACCTGCAGCCAAGGCGATTTTGGAGATTATCCAAGCATAATCGTAAGCCAATTTTTGCCGACTTCCTCACCTCGTCAAGAACCGCTCTTGTACTGTCAGGTCAAGAGCGGCTTGGGAGAATCAGTTCCCAACGTAGAGAAGGATATTAAGAAGAGGGAGGAGAGGGCGAAGAATTAACCGAAAAATTCCCTTCGAGCAACGCTGCCACCGTCAAGCTCGCTTTGACAATCGTCGGAACTCTAAACTTCCTCCCAGCATTCGAGCCAATCGGGAATTAGAGTTAAGAGTTGTTAAGGAATTGTCCAAAATTTATCCCATTTCTCGCATCGTCTATGAAATTGTCAAAGCCGATGTAGATTTAACGAGGGGATTCGCATTCCTCCCGCGCTTGCGGTCAGACCCCGGCGAATCGCATTCGCCAAGCGTACAAGCGGGGAATCCTGCGCTTTATTGTTGAAACGGGTGGGGGAAATTTAAGATTGCGAACGACATTTGCGGGTCAGAAATCCCACAGCGATCGCGCTCAATCCTAGAATCATACTCGGTTCGGGGACGGGAATTTTGACTTCTCCCTCCAAGGCAACGCCGTCATTGCCGCATTCTAAAATCAGGGAAGCCATAAAGTTGTTGATTCCTCCCGGTAAAACTTCTTGCAGGGAAGATTTCTCAATTTCAAACCCAAATACAGCCGATCCCACGGCGTTAAAATTCAAGAAATCCAAGTCGTAATCATCTTCTAAAGTGACGCGATCGAGCATGGAAATTCCGTCGATTCGGTTGCCCGATTTCATAGCACTCAAAAATGGCGTGTTCGCGTTCGTGGGATTGTTCGCCACTGTCTCTCCATAAAAATACTTGTAAGTATCTAGACTGGTCGGTAAATCGGTGCCGTAGGTGTTGGGTTTATTGAACCCTTTATTGTAGTAGTGTTTCAGACTGTCATAGTAACCACTGGGATTGATGCCAACAAAGTCGTTAATATCGCCAACCTCGACATCTTTATATAAGCCGACGCTAAAATTTGTATCGTTGACCGGCGCAAATTTAACTGCTAAAAGGCTTTTCTCCACCGAAGCTGTTGTCGCGTCTTTTCCTGAAAAATTGAGAATTAAATCTCCGTGGGCAAAGTCTCTACTGCTTTCGTTGTAGTTTAAACCTCCACTCACGGCAAAGATCAGTTTATCAGAAGTTTCGGTCACGGCAAGACCCTTATACTCGTAGGTAATGCCTCCGGAACCATCCTCGAAGGAATCAATGCCATAGTTCCAAGTAAAGTCCTTATGAGGGTGGAGTTGTCCCCCCCGTGCGGGGGTTGCGATCGCGCAAATTATCCCTACTGCGGCTAAGGCGATCGCGAGCGGTTTGATGATTTGCACGATCTTCATTATTTCTCCCTCCTACTCAACCTCTAATTTCGAGCACTCTCTTCCTTACATCCCCCGATCTAATTTCATCCTAACATTCAGCCGTTGATTTTTTAAGGTTTTTATGGTAAAGAGATTTTTATTTTTGTAAAGATTATTCGCCAAAAAAATGAGGGGCTACACCTATCCCCTCATCAATAGACTGTTCGTTTTTATGATTTTTATAATTCTCTTAAAAAAGAGGTTTTAAGTTCTCTCCTGAAGCGGTCAGTATTGTTTATTGTTCATTGTCACGACGGCGCTTGCGGGCCAAGAAGGCCAATCCCATCGCACTCAAACCCAGTAATGCAGAAGGTTCGGGTACGGTCGTCTCGCCCCCACCCGGATCCGGCATCTCGAAGGCACCGGCTAAAGCCACCCCATCGTTGGCACATTCAAGAAAGACATGAGCCATGTAATCGCTAATTCCCCCGGGGAGATATGTTTCCAAAGCAGCCTTACTAAAAGAGAATCCCAAGGTATGCGCTCCTGTTGTTCCCCCAGTGGCTTGGGTGAAGTCCAATCCTTGATCTGCCAAATCTTGGGCGCTCAATTGCGTGATATCGGCTAACTTCACCCCGTCTTTGACAACATTGAGAATGCGCTGATTCGTGCCAAAATAGTCCTTGACCTCTGCTTCTGTGGACAGATCCCCCATCGCGCGGTCGTTTTTGAGATGTCCTTTGTTATCGTAGTGTTGAATGGTTCTGTAGCCCTGATTCTCCTCGGTAATCCCCTTGACGGAGTCCACCGAATAAACCCCCAATGCGCCCCCTTGGTCATTGGGTGCAAATTTAATGGCTAAGAGGCTCTCTTTGTATTCCTGTTTGACGTTATAAACTTTCTGAGAGCTATCGTAGGCACCGTAACCCTCAATCATCTCGTTGAAGTCAGTTTGGGGGCTAAAGTTAAAGAAAAAATCCCCCCAACCAATATTGTTGTAACCGTCTAAATCTGTTCCGCCCGTGAAACCGACGAAAACCTCCGTGTCGGTTTCCTTAATGGCTAGACCCCGGATATTGTAGTTTTCGCCTCCCGAACCATCGTAGACATTATCAACGCTGATGTTCCAATCCCCGACCATTGTTCCTGCATTTGCGGGTGTCGCGATCGCGAATCCTAGAGTGGCGATGACTCCCCCAACCAAGGTTGCTGTCGTCAAACGTTTCATTGCACTTTTCCTTTCCTTGAGTCCTTTAAACGTTCTGGTGTAGAGAGATATCCACTCTTTGGCAATCTGAGAATTTTCAGAGCTTAGGAAGACATTGACCTAACTTTGCGCGAAACCTTGCACCCGTAAATATCGCCAGACCGTCTCTCAACCCTTAACTTGTCTGTCTAGCTCAAGGTTAACATTAAAATCTACTGAGTTTTGTCAAGATATGGTGTAGATGGGCAGATTTATGTAAAGATTGTGCAAAATCCCATCCTGATGAAAGGCTGGAGAGTAGCCCTTCATCAATTGAGCGTTTGTTTGAGACTTGGCGATCGCGATGGGGAGCGATCGGGATTTAACCCAAAATTAACTCACCCCCAACTGACGGCGCTTGCGAGCCAAAAAGGCCAACCCCAGGGAACTCAAACCCAGTAAGGCAGAAGGTTCGGGAACGTCAATATCCTCTGCGGCTTCGGGCATCTCGAAGGTACCGGCTAAAGCCACCCCATCGTTGGCGCATTCGAGGAAGACATGAGCCATAAATTGACTCATTCCCCCCGGCAACATTCCTTCTAAGGCAGACTTGTCTAGAGAGAAACCAAAGGTATGATC
>JBFRWJ010000463.1:0-4753 GCA_051439525.1 Spirulina sp.
ATTTGTTGAATGTTTTCAAATATAATTCTTCAAAAAATTGCGCACCCGAGATAATCAGACAACTGCCTGTTATTATCCGGCTATCCGTTACGGGTTTAACCACTGCCCCGAAGGGTCACCCGTTAATCAGTCTGGAAACCAACAACAAATAACTAATAACCACTAACCAATAACCAATTAAAAAAACTCATAAACTTCATCAATTTTCTCTAAAAAGTCTTCTTCTTTATGACCGAGAGAACGGGCAAATTTTAATCCTTCTTGGAAAGCATTTAAAGCTTGTGGATAATTTTCTAGCTCCAAATAAATTTGTCCCATGCGTTCGTAAGTTTCCATAATTGAAAATTCATCGGTGGCATATTCTGCGGCTTTAATTTGTTCTTGATAAATTTCTAAAGCGTAATCGAGTTGTTCGTAAGTATAATATAATTCTGCGAGTTTTCTTAAGGCGGTACTAGCATAAGCATATTGTTGATTTGCCCAAGCGAGGGTAAATGCGTCTTGATAAGTTTCGCTGGCGGTTTCTCCTTCGCCAATCGTCTCATAATCTCCTGCCAAAGAAATTTGTAAAGGGGGAATTTTTGCCCATAATTCTTTTTTCAAATATCCTTGCCATAATTCAACTTTGGTTTCGATCGCTTTTTCCGGTTGTTTGGCGCGATCGTAAAGATATGCCATCTGTTCTAAGTAGCGCAGGATACTGGCATCGTCAAATTGCGATCGCGCTAAGGTTAATAATTCTTGATAAACGGCTTCGGCGGCAAAGTATTGAAACCATTCTAAATGCAGTTGGGCGATGGTATTTAAAATGCGTTCTAGGGCATTAATATCTCCGGTTTCGCGGACTTCTGCTAAAACCCATTCGTACATGGCTAACGCTTGGGGATAAAAGCGAATTTTATCGTAGGCGATCGCCAAAGTATTTGCTAAGAGAGAGTCAAGATTTAGCTCGTTTTCTGCATCTGTTTGAATTTCTGTGAGTCGTTCGCGAATGAAGAATAAATCTTCATTGCGGTTATTTTCCCAAGCAATTTTGCCCACTCTTCCAAGGGCCTCAACTTCGGCAACTCGACCCAAAAAACGTCGCAAGCGCAATTCTCGATACCAAATGGCAAAGGCTCGATCTGTGTTGCCATTTTCTGCTAAAAACTCCGCTTCGGCTTCTAAAGCCAGCCGATCCAAAACTGGGATTAACTCTTGTTTTTCTGCTTCGCTGAGAGCCGTGTTTTCAACATCGGGACGAATGAGCGGATCGGGTTCGACCATTTCTAGCGGATTGACTTCTTCCTCGACTTCCCGCGCCCGAGCCAGTAAAATGTTCGAGGGATCGAGGGTAAAAATTCCCGTCAAACCGACGAAAAAAATGAAAGCGATCGCCCTGTTCTTGTTCATAGTCCAATTGCCCATTACCCATTACCCATTACCGATTCCCAATTCCCCATTACCGATTCCCAAGTCCTTTGGGAAACAAAATCATCGCGATCGCGAAGCCAAATCCTAATCCCAAGGCATGAGCCAAAAAACTCACCTCGGGAATGAGCAAATCAAACGTGACCTGTAAGGCAACAATCGCTAAAAATAAACGCAACCGCTTGGCAGCCACCTGACTTTTCTCTTGCAGCCAACCCTGTAAGAGAATGGCGAGAATTGCCCCTAAAATGCCCATAATTGCCGCAGAAGCCCCCACGAGACGCTGATAGGGCATTCCTTGTACGATGGCAATTGCCGTAAAGGCATACATTGCCCCGATCCCACTGCCAAAATAAATAAAAAGATAGCGCCATCGTCCCGCGATCGCTTCGACAAAAGGCCCGAGAAAATAGAGTCCGACCATATTAGAAAATAAATGCAGGACACCGTAATGGAGAAAATTCGCCGCGATCGAGCGCCACCATTCTCCTTGCCAAACCGCATAAGGCATTAATGCCCCGAGTTGGTCTAAAGTCTCTGTATTTTTACTTCCCCCCAAAGCGATCTCCAGCATAAAAAAGCACAAATTCAGGACGATGAGGGTGTAAGTGACCCGAGCGCGACGGGGAGAGAGCGCGATCGCCGTACCGTAGCGGGTTTCCTGTTGTAACGAACCTTTCAGCCGTCGTAACATTTGCCAAGAAAAAGGGATGAGAATGACTTCAGGATCGGCCGGAGGATGGGATAAACGCCAAGCGATCGCGGCTTCGAGGATAGAGTCTTGCGTACTCTTTTGCAAGCTCAGCAATTGTTCGCGCGCCTTGGGATTTTGACGTGCCGCCATTTGTGCCGTTAAACGCCAAAACTTTTGCTTGGATGGGGGATAATCGGCTAAGGGTTCCGCCAACAAACGACAAACGCGATCGACCAAGCCGCAAAAGGCAAAGGCAAACAACCTCCCTAAGTTTAGGGGAATGGGGCTTCCAGCCTTCGTTAAATGCCCTTCGTAACGCTCTAAACCCCATAACAAGCCGTTTAAGTCTCCCGTTTCCCCCAAGGCTCGCAAATAATTGACGATCAGATGGGGATCCCCAACGAGCACGCTTTCCGGGACGTGATGCTCGATCCATTGTAAAAGTTCCTGCCATCGCGCTCCCATAATAAACAGTAACGCCATAGCATTAAGTCCCATGGGCATTGTGGGGTTTGCGTAGGGATGCAAGCGTTTAATCGCTTCGGTAATATCACCTTGCTGTCCCATTTCCAAGGTTTTGAGAATAAAAGGTTGCTCGAACCATCCATCGGCAGGATGCAGCCAGCGCAAGTAATAGGCTAATCTTCGGGCCTTTCTGTAGCGTTCTTGATAGATGAGTTGATTCACCCGAGCGCAAGCGAAGACGGGAATAATAAGAAATAAAACCCATAGACTTCCCCCCACCCATCCGGCCAGATGAGGAGTTAGATAAAATAGAGCACCCGTAATGAATAAAATGCCCCCAGATGCAATACTCCAACCCCGACCGCTACGCTCGAGTAATGTCCGGACGAGGAAGGAAAAACAGGAAAGGCATATTGTCCAAATCAGTAATTGATTGAGATTCACTGAATATTTTGTTATTGGTTGTTGGTTGTTGGTTGTTGGTTGTTGGCTAGTAACTGTTCATTGTTCATTGTTCATTGATAATTGTTCATTGTTCATTGTTAAGTATTGTAGGGGATCGATCGGTTGACCGTCTTTGCGAATTTCAAAATGAAGATGAGGCCCGTTAGAAAAGCCAGTCGAGCCGACTTCGGCGATCGCGCTTCCTTGTTTGACGGGCTGTCCTTCGCGCACGTAAAATTTACTGACGTGACCGTAGAGGGTGGTCATCCCCCCGCCGTGGTCGATGACTACGGTTTTACCATACCCACCGTACCATTGAGCCAAGATGACCGTACCGCTATCGGCAGCGTGGATGGGGCTGCCGTAGTCTCCGGCAAAATCAATCCCGCTATGAAGGCGCTTTCCCCCCCAAATTGGATGTCGCCGCCAGCCGAACTGACTGGAAATTGCACCTTTGTGGGGGACGATAAAAGTGTGGGTGCCATTGAAAAGGAGGCGATCGCTATTGGCCATGCGTCTTTGGATCATTAAACCGATGCCTTGGGAATCTTCGGCTAATTTAACTCGCAGGGCCTCTAAATTCGAGCGATCGCCGTTGAGTTGCGCCACTAATTCCCGTTGGATTGCCACTTGGGCTTCCAGGTCGGATTTTTGGGTGTGGATTTGTTCTTGTAGGCGCGCAATTTGATTTTTTTGTTCCTCGATCGTTTGTTTTTGCTGTTTGATTTTCTTGGCAGCAATTTGTAGCTCTTCTAGATGCTTGCGATCGGCTTGATAAACGAATTTGAGACGGGTGCGGCGATCGAAAAATTCATTGAGATCTTCGCTTTTGAGCAGAAAGCGCCAGCCTTGACTGGTGAGGGATTGACGTTGGAGAAAGCGCAAGCGAGCTACCGTTGCCGTTAATTTGGGTGCATAGGTTTTGCGTTCTTCCTTCAATTTGGCTTCGATCGCCGTCAGTTTTTGACTGGCGGTTTCATATTCTTTTTCATAATATTTGAGTTGGAGATCCATAACTTGAATGGTGTGTTGCAAGCTGCGGAGGTATCGCTTGGCATCGCGTTCCACCCGGGAGAGGTGGTTTTTTTGTTCCACCACTTCGACGCGATCGCGATCGAGATCCTGTTGCCATTCCTGTAATAAATCCAGGGATGCCACCCATTGAGCGCTTGTGGACGATCCGCCCAGTCCCCAAAAACCGAAAATTCCACAAAAGAGACAGACTAGCCCTGCGATCGCTCGTCGTTTCCATCTCTGTAAACAATCTGGCATGACTTCAAGAGCATCACCTTTCTTATCATACCCGATGAGTTGCCTTAACTTGTCATCAGAGAATTCTCAGTAAATTTCTTAACTTCGACCGCATTTTTAATGGGGAGCCGGGTCTTTGGGTAGGGTTTTTGCAACGCCAATGCCTTTGGATTCCGCAGCAATAACGAGCATTTCTTCCGAGGAAACGGTTTGCATTTTCAACGATTTTATGGCCTCTAATGCTTCTTTGATAATAACGGCTGTCGGCACGGCAACCACAACACCTAATAATCCTCCTACTCTTGCCCCGGTTAGGATAGAAATAAAGACCCAAAACGGATTTAATCCTGTCACTTGACCCAAAATTCTCGGGGCAATGATATTTTCCAAAACTTGTTGCACGATGACCGAAACGATGACCACTTGAATGGCAATGCCAATATTTTGCAGTGCTAATATAAATGTGACCGAGGCAATCCCTACAGCTGT
>JBFRWJ010000464.1:0-8636 GCA_051439525.1 Spirulina sp.
GTCTTTCCCCGAACAATTAGAATTGCTCGTTGTTACTCCAGAAGACCAAATCATTTACAGAGTCGTCCCCGAAGCTTCTGCTACCCGATTGCAAGAAACAATGGCAGATTTTCGTCAAACCGTTACCAATTCTCGTCGTCCCACCACCTATCTTGCCTCATCCCAGCAATTATACGATTGGCTCATTGCCCCGATCGCATCCGAATTAGAAGGACTCGAGGTCGATACTCTCGTTTTCAGTTTGGATGCGGGGTTGCGAACCCTTCCCCTCGCTGCGTTACACGACGGGGAACAGTTCCTCGTGGAAAAGTATAGTTTGGGAGTCATTCCTAGCGTCAGCCTCACCAATACCCGCTATCGTGCCTTACAAGATCCCCAAGTTCTGGCAATTCGATCGCCTGCGAGAATTGGGTTGGAAACAAGAATCCCCCATCGAATTACTGGTATTAAGTGCCTGTCGCACGGCATTGGGGGATTTAGATGCAGAATTGGGATTTGCCGGGTTAGCGGTGAATACGGGGGCTAAATCGGCGTTAGCGAGTTTGTGGTATGTCTCCGATGGCGGCACCTTAAACTTAATGGGAGAATTTTATCGCCATCTCAACGAGCCCGAGGTAACCATTAAAGCCGAAGCCTTACGACAGGCGCAAATTGCTATGATTCGCGGAGAGCATCTCGACGGTGAATTCTGGCAAAAGATTATCCAATCTCCCGAGTTGGGATCGTCCCATCAATCGCTGTTAAAACAATTTCGCGATCGCAATTTTTCCCATCCCTACTATTGGAGTGCTTTTACTTTAGTCGGATCGCCTTGGTAGCAGGTTATTTGTTGTTGGTTGTTGGTTGTTAGTTGTTAGTTGTTAGTTGCTCCCCTCTTGGGAGGGGTTGGGGGTGGGTTGTTCCCTAACTGGTGACTGGTGACTGGTGACTGGTGACTGATACTGTCCCCTCTCCCCAATCCTTCATTCGATGTCCCACAATAGAAAATAGAAGTATGGGTCTATACAGTTGGAAAATTGCTGAATGTACGTTTATCGCACCACCGCATTTGATGAGGAAGTCGCGGACAAAACCGGACTCGGGGATCACGTCGATCGCCTGTGCGGGGAATTGGAACGAATGACGTTAGAACAGGTTCTCGGAAGGTTTGAGCGAGTTTATCCCTATCTCAAGCGGAAAGAAGGGAATTTGCGGCTGATCGCGCGCATCCGACGAGTGGGGAGCGATCCCGTACTCTGTTGGTTGAAAGTGTTTCGTCGGGGCGATCGCGCTTATGAAGAATTTTTGCGCGATCGCGAAAATTTTGCCGCTCGTCTCCTCGACAGTCAAGTCAAACAAGAGCAATTATGGCAATGGCTCAAACAGCGCCAGGCGGAAAGCGATCGGCAAAAGACCCCCAAACCCCTCAGCGATGAATTGCGACTCTGGTTGCAACGTCCCAGTTTGCGGATGGATTTTAATGGGGTCGTTATTTATGAGAGCGAACAATGGTTGAACGGCTTTGCGACCCCAGAAATTCAAGATGAATGGATGACCTTTAATCGAGTGATTACCGAACTCGCCGATACGACCTCTGATTTTGGAGAAAATTTACCTTGGGCGGGCATTCAACTTTATGGAGAAGAAAATCGTTATGTTCTCTACAGTCGCATTCTCACCGCCGATACCCCCTCAAGACAGGTTCTTTTTCTCATTGCCCCCTTTTCCCAACGTCCCGATCGCGAACAAATTCAACAAGTTCTCGATTTTACCTGGCCGGAAAAAGAAGTTTCGCCCTTAAATCCCCAAACTCCCACCACGTTAGATGAATTGACTTCTATTGCCTCTCGTGCCTATCCCAGTTATTTATTAGCCGATGAAACCAACTGGTTGGCCATTGAAAATGAAGAAAATGCGAACTTAGCGCTTTCCGCCGAAGAAGAAGCAATTTTACACGAGGTTTCGACTTCTCGCCCCTCTTTACCCTTATTTTTAAACGGACAGGCAGGCAGTGGAAAATCAACCATGCTCTTTCATCTGTTTGCCGATTATTGTCACAAACATTTGCACCTTTGTCAAGAAAGAAATCTTCCGATTTTAAGCAAACCGCACCCTTTATTCTTAGCTTATAACGAACGCTTGCTCAAAGTGGCGAAAGAAAGAGTGATTCCTCTGTTAGCCTCCCACCATCGTTTTTTAGCCAAGCGGGGAATCTCCGAAGATTTACCGGAGATCAGTCTTTTTTTTCAATCCTTCCGCACCTTTTTAAGAAACTTACTGCCTTTAGAAGAACGCGATCGCTTTAACGATGACAATTATATTTCTTTTCATCGCTTCCGCCAACTGATGGAACGCACGACATGGCGAAAATATTCCCCAGAATTATGCTGGCAGGTCATCCGAACTTTTATTAAAGGATATCATTTAGATGAACGGGATAGTTATCTCGAGATTGAAGACTATCGAGAAGTTCCCCGACGAGAACAAACCGTGACGGTTGAAGAATTTAAAGATATTTATGAGACCGTTTGGAAGTGGTACGAACGCTATACCAAAGAACGGGAAAAATGGGACGATCAAGATTTAATTCGTCGGGTGCTCCATCTCAAATGTTATACTCCCGAATATACCGCTATTTTTTGCGATGAGGCACAGGATTTTACCCATATCGAATTGCAAGCGATCATGCGTTTATCGGTTTTTGCCGAATACGATCTCGAACATCAGCACGTGGAAAGTTTACCATTTGCTTTTGCGGGAGATCCCCTGCAAACCCTCAACCCGACGGGATTTCGCTGGGCCAGTTTAAAAGCCGCTTTTTATAATGAAGTGATTACGACACTTTCCCCCACGGGAAAACTCGGTTTAGAGATGAATTTTGCCGAATTAGAATCAAATTATCGCTCTATTCCTGCCATTGTCGGAGTCAATAATCTCATTCAACTGTGGCGGAGTGTTCTCTTCGATCTTCCCGAACTCAGACCCCAAAAAGCGAGAAAGCACGGTGATTTTTATCCCCAGAAACTCATTCTCGGATCGGATATTTCTCCAGAGGAATTAGAAGAATATTTACAAGATACCATTATTATTATACCCTGCGATCAAGGCGGTGAATTCGATTATATTCAAAAGGACAATATTCTCGCAAAACTGCAAGAAAAAAGCGAAAGAGAAAGTCGGTCTCTTTGGAATGTTCTCAGCGCGATCGCGGCAAAGGGTTTGGAATTCAAACAAGTCGTTCTCTATAAATTTGGCGAATCCTGTAATCTCGATAATTGGCTGCCGATGGACTCGCCTTCAGAAGAAGTGAGATACTTTTTCAATAAACTCTATGTTGCGGCAAGTCGTGCCACAGAACGGTTATTTATCATTGATACAGAAGTCGGAGAGAAAAGGCTTTGGAAGCACGCGAGTAATGAAATTGAGCTAGAGAGATTTTTAGCGTTATTACAAAAACAAAAAATTAGAAAACAGTGGCAAGACCGCATTCACATTATTAGACGTGGCGATCGCGCCGATGCGATCGGCACGGACGATCTCCCAGAAATTGCCAATACCTTCTTTACGGAAGGGATTAACATGGAAAATGCCGATTTAATCCGACGCGCTCAAAGTGCCTATAAGCGCTTGAACGATGAAGAGAAAGTGCAATTGTGCGAAGGTTGGGCGTTGAAGTTTGAAGAAGATTATTTACAAGCAGGACAAGTTTTTTTACGGCACACAGAATTTTCTCTCGCTTGGAATTGTTTTTGGCAAGGAATGTGTTGGGATCGTTTATTAGCTTGGTACGATCTAGAACGAGAAGGGAAAGATTCGGAAAGTTTGGATGTCAACCCCACTCAAGTCCGTCCTCTCATTGAATTTATGGTAACGGCAGAAGATAATCGAGAAAAACTACAAGAATTCAGTCAATTTTTAGACCAAAAAATAAAAAGTAATACCCTTGAAAAATATCGCTTTACTGCCCAATGGAAAACCGCCATTCAAACTTATGGCAAGCGAATCGAAACTTTAGGAGAAGATAAAGAATTGGAACTGAGTGCAACAGAATGGTTACAATTAGGAGAAATACTGGAAAAATTAGCGAGAGATAAATATCAAGGCATGAGCGATCGCGCTGGAGCGTGTTTTTATCGCGCGGGAGAATACGATCGCGCGATCGCGTTTTGGGAGGAAGCAAATTCAACTCACAAAGTCGAATACAACCTTGCCAAAGCCAAAAGTTTGGGCTTTCCGGAAGGATTGCCTTATTTAGTGAAAGCCGATCGCGGCGATCTCCTCATTTCGGCTTGGGAAAAGGCTCAACGTCCCCTCTCTTCCGATTGGCTGCTTCCTCTCGCACCGATCTTAGAAGCTGAAAAACGCTGGTCGGAGGCAACCCTCGCTTATGAGAGTTTAGGCGATCGCGAAAAAATGAAAATTTGTCTGGAGGGGGCAAAAGAAGCCGAACGGGGAGAAGAAGTGTTAAAAGAGTTGCTCTCGCGGGCGATCGAAGGGCAAAAGTGGGAGGTGGCGATCGATTTTATCGAAACTTATCCCTCAACTTTAATGAGCGAGAAAGCCAAAGAATTAAACTTACCTTTCTTCATCGTTTGCGATTTAGCCTATTCGGAACTTTCTCCCCAAGATTTATCGCGGGATCTGCGCCGTCGTTACGAACTCTTCTTCAAAGAAAAAATCCTATTTCATGGCGACTGGGAACAATTTATCAGTCCTCCCCAATTGGGAATTGCTTTAGAAAAGGTGGGATCTTTGGTAGAAACCCTTGCTTTTTACGAACGCTATACCCATCATGACAACAAAATTTTAGCAACGTTTTGTCGCTCTCGCTGGTTGGCAGTTAAAAAGAAACAAGAAGAATATCTCAGCCAACAGGGACAAGTTAAAAAAGCCGTGAAAAGCCGTTCCGAACTGGCTAAAAAATCAAAACTATGGGGGATTTCTGCCAAAAAAATTTCTCTTCCGATTCCCGTTCCCCCGGCAGAAATTCCGGAACCCCAAGTCAAAACCCCAGAACCTTCTGCCGCGATCGCGACTCCCGAAATCATTACGGGTTTGCCCGAGGGGGTAAAAATCAACGCATCTCAACCCGATCGCCTCGCTTTTCAACTGCGTCACTTAGAGATTAAAGTGATGCCCGCAGCCCGACAAATCCTCCTGCGCGATCGCTTAAGCGAACAACAAATTCGCTTTGACGGACAACTTCAGCAACTGAGTGTCGATACAATCGTGCTATCTCTGAAAGGGCAAGAGCCTTTTACTTTTGCCGATGCGGGAAGCGGTTATCGAGGCGCGATCGCTCGCAATGGCGATCGCTTTAGATTAGAATTGCATTTATCGACTCTATCCAAGCCAATTATTATTGAGTTGTGAAATTAAACTCGTTTTTCACAAAAGTGTAAAGATGGGGATTCCCAGCACTGGAAGTTTAGACTACATATCCATAAATTAACGGCGATTAAGACAGTCAATATTACCCACTTTTGTGATAGATGATTTTCTCTCCATCTTGGCGATCGCATTGCTCCCAAATTCTCACCGTCTTATCAAAACTTCCACTGGCCAAAAGATTGCCCTCGGGATGAAACGCCAACCCCTTCACCGCTCCGCGATGTTCCGTTAAAGTGAGAAATTCTCGACCCGCTGTCACCTGCCAAAGTTTAATCGTTCCATCTTCGCTACCACTGGCCAAAATACACCCGTCGGGACTAAACGCGATCGCGGTAACGCTTTTTTGATGCCCCATCAAATTCACTTTTTCTATCCCCGTTTTTATCTCCCATAACTTAATCGTTCGATCTTGAGAGCTACTGGCCAAAATCTTGCCATCGGGACTAAAAGCGATCGCCGTCACCCCGGCAAACGTCCCCCCATGACCTTTGAAGCGAGCAATTTCTTCCCCCGTCTCCACCTGCCACAACCGGACAATTTTATCTAAACCCCCACCCGCCAACAGTTTGCCATCGGGACTAAACGCCAGGCCCCACATCCCCTCGGGACTGTTCAACAAACCCTCTTTTTCCTTCCCCTCTCGCAAGCGAATTCCCTTCCCAGTGCCCCCACTGGCTAAAATGCGCCCATCGGGACTCGAGGCCACGCACATCACCCCCCCGAGATCGCGAAACTCAGCGATCGCCTTTCCTTGGGGAAACTGCCAAATCTTGACACTCCGATCCAAACTCCCCACCACCAATTGGCTACCATCGGCACTAAACGCCAGAGAAGAAACGCTATTTTCAAACCCCGTCAAGGTGCGAATACTCCATAATGCTTGCATCGGCCAGAGATTCACCGTGCGATCGCGACTGCCGCTCGCCAAAACCTTGCCATCGGGACTGAAGGCCACGCAGGTAACGCCGTCAATATGCCCTGTAAGGGTGTGGAGGCAGTGCCAAACCCTCGGGATGAATTCCGAGTCATTCAGTGCCGCTAACGCCTCTAAAATCGCCTTAGCCGAAGGATAGCGATCGCGAGTCGCCCGAGCCAGCATCCGGTCGAAAATGGCCGCTAAGCGATCGTCAATGGGACGGGACAGCATCTCTCGCCATTGCCACCGTGCCGCCCCCACATCGTACAATTCCAAAGGATCGATCCCCGTCAGCAAATGAATGCAAGTCACCGCCAAACTGTAGAGATCGCTGCTGTAGGAGACTTGCCCGAATGCCTGTTCCGGTGCCGCATACCCCACCGTCCCGATACTCGTTCCCTTCCGATTTAACGCCGTTTCCGTGGCATATTTTGCCGCCCCAAAATCCACCAATACCAAACTCCCATCGGATCGACGGCGAATAATATTTTCCGGTTTGAGATCTCGATGAATCACCTTACCCGCATGGACAAATTCTAAAACCGACAGGAGATCCGCCAACACCTCCCGCACTTCCGACTCCGTAAAGGTTCCCTTGGACTGCAACTCCATCGCCAAATTTTCCCCCGCGATCGCCTCTTGCACGATGTACTGTTGCCGATCTTGGGCAAAATGGGCGTACAGTTCGGGAATTTGGGGATGTTTTCCCAATTCTTCCAACCGGATCGCCTCCTGTTGGAAAAGGGCGGCGGCTTTTTGCCAATCTCCCTGCTCTTGGGGATAAAATTGTTTGACCACGCAGGTCGGATGTGAAGGTTTGTACTCATCCCGGGCGACAAAAGTGCGCCCGAATCCTCCCGACGCGATCGCCTGCAGGAGTCGATAGCGTTGGGCGAGGAGCAATCTCGTCCCACAATGGTGACAAAAATTAGCATTGTCCGTATTGACGGGTTTCGTGCAGTCGGGATTGGGGCAGTAACTCATGGAAAACTGGGAGATTGTTCCAACTTTAACAAAATTTCTTAAATTTTCTTGGGAGAAAGTCCTCCCTCGGTCTGTAAGATTTATAGAGATAAATTGATTGCTCGATGAGAAGGAGCTAAACCCTTGAAGAAAGTAGAAGCCATTATCCGACCCTTTAAACTCGATGAAGTTAAGATTGCTCTCGTGAATGCGGGAATCGTGGGCATGACCGTTTCCGAAGTACGCGGTTTTGGACGGCAGAAGGGTCAAACCGAACGCTATCGGGGTTCTGAATACACCGTAGAGTTTTTACAAAAACTCAAAGTGGAAGTTGTGGTCGAAGATCATCAAGTCGATATGGTCGTAGATAAAATTATCACGGCGGCTAAGACCGGAGAAATCGGCGACGGCAAAATCTTCGTCACCCCTGTCGAAGAAATTATCCGCATTCGCACGGGGGAAAAAAATCTCGAAGCGGTTTAATTGCGATCGCGACTATTCCCGACCGTTATCCTATAGAGATGTTGCTGGCTGGCAATGTCTCTATATTATTTTTTTAGGTAAGATTGAACTAGCGATCGGCTTCACGCATTAATCATGTAATTATGACTTCAGAAACTCAAAAAGAGATTGCGATCGTTCGCCATTAGCGAGAACTTTGTGCCGAACGTCTGCTAGAAATTGTACTCGATTTGAATAACTATTTAGAAGTGGTACGAATCTTTATTCCCTAATTGTAACGATATTGCTCTATTTTTTCAACAAATCATCACAATAGGCTTAATTGATTAGCCTCTTTATCTGCATGAGATAGATCGAGATTAAAGTCAATTTCTTCTCCATTTAACAATCGTTCTGCTGCATCTAACATCTCCGATGATAATTCTTTTAAATCTTCGCGATTGCCCAAATAAGTTTTTAATGCTTCGAGAGGATCGAGACTATTATTTGCTCCTAATTCTGGCAAGCGAGGACGAGCGAGCTGACTGACTAATTCTGGGGTAATGGTATGAGTATGCGCTATTTCTAAGGCTTTTTGCAGACGTTTTGTATCGATCTCTTCAATTTGATCGGAACGCAATTTATAAATTAAGCGAACGACAGCATCTTCAATCTCTTTTTTGGCAATCGTTTTTAATATTTTTTCTGTAGGATTTTCGGTTTGAGAAACATCTACATTAATCGTACAAAATGGGCGGGCAGGAACGGAACAAAATTCCCATTTGGCTTTACCTTTTTTAATATCAACTAATACATAACCTTTATCTTCTTTTTCCTCGCTAAAATCAACTCTTTCGATACTCCCCGGATAAATCACGGGAGGATTATTTAAAGGATTGAGATTTTGATGTTTGTGAACGTGACCGAGAGCAACATAATCAAATTC
>JBFRWJ010000465.1:0-6298 GCA_051439525.1 Spirulina sp.
CTTCGCCAACGGATAGCGTGCCTGAATCAAAGAAGTCACGTCAACTTTCTCTTGTTCCAGTAATTTCAAAGCTTTATCGAAAGGACCGCAACGAGAACCGATCAGAGTAATTTCATCCACCACTAAAGCCGAAGCATTTAAAGTCAAGTGATCGGCATAGGTACTCTTTAGCACTAAAATCCCTCTCGGACGCAAAGCACGATGGGCAATGTCGAACCCTTCGGGATTTCCCGTACATTCCACCGCCAAATCGAAACTGCGCCACTCGATTGCCTTCACCAATCCCGTCTCGATACCGCGATCGCCTAACTTCGCCAACTTTTCCTCGTGTCGTCCCACCACCAACAAATCGCACCCCGTCAGTGCCAAAGTTTGCGCCACCAACTGCCCCAATTTCCCATCTCCCACCAAAAGCACGCGATCGCCTTCTCCGATCTTCACCTGTTCTTGGATTTCTAAAGCCGCCGCGAGGGGTTCGACAAAAGTCGCCGCATCCGTAGAAACATTCTCCGGAACCGGATGCAAATTGGCAACAGGCAACTGTAAATAATCCGCAAACGCCCCATTCCGACCGGCGATCCCCAAAACGCTGCGATTTTCGCAATGGGTCGGCATTCCGCGACGACAAAAGGAACAGCGACCGCAAGGGGCATTAATTTCTCCGACCACTCGCCGCCCTTTTAAATCCTCTGCCCCCGCCTCGACCACCCCGACGAATTCATGACCTAAAACCCCTGTATAAGGATAATAGCCGCGAATTAACTCCAAATCCGTATTGCAAATTCCCGCTCGCAAAACCCGCACAAGGGCCTCATGTTCGGGGGGCTGGGGAAGGGGAATATTTTCCCGGAACTGAAGCCGATTATTTTCTAACCAAAGTCCTTTCATGGCGCTTGATGCTTGCGTGTTTTTCCTTATTTAACACGAGTTAACCTATTTTTAACCGAAAAGTTAGGAATTTTTTGGAAAGATAGAACAGGACAGATCGGGGAGAACCCATTCAACCAATGCCCTACAAACCCCTCATTATTTCCTTTACGGAAGAAAAAAGAGAAACCGTCATAATATTATATGAATGACCCCCATGTTCCCCCCAAGTTACCTCCCCGACGTTTTAAAAAGGGATCGTTAGTTGGTTTGTTAATGAGAGAGCGCATTATTGAAGTCGGCTTGGCGATCGCCGCCGCAATTCCCGTTTTAATTTCCCTGGCCATTCTGGGTATTTTTCTTTACGAAGCGGCTTTTTTCTTCCGAGAAGTTTCCTTGTGGCAGTTTTTGACCGATACCCAATGGACTCCTCTCTTTGCCAGCCAAAAATTTGGCATTTTTGTTTTGGCGAGTGCGACGCTTTCCATTGCGACCATTGCCATCTTGGTAGCGGTTCCCCTCGGTTTGCTGGCGGCGATCTATCTCGCCGAATACGCCCCCCAACACGTGCGGCGCATCCTCAAACCGGCTTTGGAAGCCTTATCGGGCATTCCCACTATTGTCTACGGTTATTTTGCGCTTTTACTGGTCACCCCCTTTCTCAAACAATTGATTCCCGAGTTGGGGGGCTTTAATGCCCTTAGTGCGGGATTGGTGACGGGAATTTTAATTACTCCCATCGTCTCTGCTATTAGCGAGGACGCGATCGAAAACGTGCCGACGGAACTGCGAGAAGGAGGCTATTCCCTCGGTTTTACCAAACGGGAAAACATCCTGCGGGTCATTCTCCCCATTGCCTGTCCCGGGATCGTCGCCGCCGTTACCCTTGCCGCTTCCCGGGCTCTGGGAGAAACCATGATCGCTTCTATTGCGGCAGGGCAAAATCCCAACTTGACCCTCAATCCCCTCGTTCCCGTCGAGAGCATGACGGCGTTTATTATTCAAGTGAGCTTGGGAGATGTCCCGGCCAATTCTTTTCTCTTTCATACCCTGTTTACCGTCGGTTTTGTCCTGTTTCTGATCACCCTCGCTTTGAACGGGTTGGGACACTGGTTGGTGCGCCGTCACGAACACATGATGAAAGGACTGACCATTCCCTCGGCAGCAATGGAAAGCGATTCCGCAACGCCATGGCAGGTGGCAGGGGCTGCGATCGCGACTTTAAATTTTCCCCTCGATACTCGGGTCTCCTTTGAGAAAGCCTTGACCCGCCGCCAGCGCTACGATCGCCTCTTTCTCTCCCTGACCCTACTTGCCTCTTTAGTGGGCGTTGTCGTCTTGACCCTGTTATTGGTCAGCGTGCTGTTGCGAGGGATTCCGGTACTGGATGGAAGTTTTTTAACCAGTTTTGCCTCCCGCAAACCCGATGATGCCGGAATTTTTGCGGCACTGGCGGGAACGCTATGGTTGTTGGTATTAACGGCAGCGATCGCCTTTCCCATTGGCGTTGGGGCGGCCATTTACCTCGAGGAATATTTACCTAACAATACTCTCAGTTACATTTTAGAGATTCACTTAGCCAACCTTGCCGCCGTTCCTTCGATTGTCTATGGGTTGTTGGGTTTGGTCTTATTCGCCCGGGTTTTGCAGCCTGTAACCGGGGGACGCACCTTGCTTTCGGCAGCTTTAGTGTTGTCCTCCATCGTCTTGCCCCTCGTCATCATTACCACGCGCGGGGCATTGCGATCGGTCTCCCCAAGTCAGCGTCAAGCTGCCTTTGGCGTGGGGATGACCCGGTGGCAAGCAATCCAACACGTCATTCTCCCCTCGGCTTTACCGAGAATTATTACGGGCATGCTGCTGGCACTCTCCCGTGCGATTGGCGAAACGGCTCCTCTCATTGCCGTCGGGGCGGTTGCCTTTGTGTCTTTTGTTCCGGGATTTTCTTTCGGGGACTTGCAGAGTAATTTTACCACGCTGACCACGCAGATTTTTTATTGGCTCGCCAGACCTCAGAAAGAATTTCACAGTTTGGCAGCAGCAACTATCCTCGTTTTGGGTGCAATTGTTTTAGCAATGAACATTTTTGCGGTTCTCTTGCGAGATTTCGATCGCAGACAAAGCCGAATTAGCGACCAGTGAGCGGCGAACAATAAACAGTTATCAATTAACACATCACAACGAACGATGAATCACCAAAAACCAATACCAAACAACGAAGAACAAATAACAAATGAAGTTATTTTACAAGCAGAAGATGTTTCCGTATCTTACCACGGGATTCCCGCCTTGCAAAACGTCAATTTAGAGATTTACCAAAATCAAATTACAGGCTTAATTGGCCCGTCGGGATGCGGAAAAAGCACATTTTTAAGGTGTTTTAATCGCCTTAACGATCTCATTCCCGCAACTCGAATGACGGGAAAAATTCGCTTTTTCGGTCAAAGCATTCGTCGGATGAATCCGGTAGAAATTCGTCGTCGCATCGGCATGGTTTTTCAACGTCCCAACCCTTTTCCCAAGTCGATTTATGAGAATATCGCCGTGGCGTTGCGGGTGAATGGCTATCGCGGCAATCTCGACGATCGCGTAGAAACGGCATTGCGTCACGTGGGATTGTGGGATGAGATCAAAAATAAGCTCAAGAAAAATGCTTTAGATTTGTCTGGAGGACAACAACAACGATTGTGTATTGCTCGCACGATCGCGTTGAATCCGGAAGTGATTCTCATGGACGAACCTACGGCTGCTTTAGACCCAATTTCGGCGGGACGGGTGAACGATCTGTTGATGACGATGCGGAAGTATTATACCATCGTCCTGATTACCCATAATTTGAAACAAGCGGCATTAATTACCGATCGCGTCGCTTTTTTTAATGTTGAGATTAATGCTCGAGGCGATCGGGTGGGTAAGTTAATCGAATACGCACCCACTCTCGATATTTTTGTCAATCCTACTCAACAAACCACTTGGGATTATGTTATTCCGGGATCCCGATATGCGTCTTAATCGTTGTTGGTTATTGGTTATTGGACGTTCGGCGAGCGCTCAGTCGAGCCGTTATTGGTTATTGGGTTGCCGCGATGGGAGGAAACAGCAAATAACAACGGACAAATCACCAATAATTAAGCTCAAATTACCTCTTGGGGAATACATTGATTCCTCTCGAACCCGGCAAACTGTAAGATTGATTTAAGAATTATAGCGATTCAAAGAGGAATTTTACAGTATGGCTGTTGCTACCGCAATCCCGGCATTTTGTCAAGGAATTCAGTATTTTAACGAAACGTTACCGGAGTTTGAGAAATACGGAAAAACCCCTGCAATTGGAGAAGGACAAACCGCGATCGCTTCCCCCAACGATCCCGCCGCAGTTTATCAAACAATGCTGCTGGCGGATTCTTTGCGTTATTTAACCCTGCAAATTACCGCCTCCAAAGCCTCGGGACACCCGGGCGGGTTTGCCAGTATTGCCGAGGGGATCGCCGCTTTAATCATGTTAGGGTACAAGAATATTATTACCGAAGTCGGACACCACGCCCCCGGATTTTACAGCACCATGTTCCTCGATCGCTCTTTGGAAGAGATGGGCATTAAAACCGTGCAGGAGATGCGCGATCGCTACCGGGAAACAGACGGTCTTCTCGGTCACTTATCCGGGCAAATTCCCGGTCTCCTCAATCCGGCAGGTCCTTTGGGACAGGGACAGCATTTCGCCATGGCAGGAGCTAAGTTACACCCGGATACGCTTTTTCCCGTCACTATTGGGGATGGGGGTTTGGGAGAACCTTATATTATGAGTAGCTTTGGTCACTTTCATACCGCTTATCCTCAAGCGACCAACTTCCTGCCGATTTTAGTTTGGAATGGTTATTCCCAAGAACATCATAGCATGGTTTCCACCAAAACTAACGATGAAATGATCGAGTATTGGGGAGGAAATGGGTTTAAAGAAATCTTCCTCATCGATGCCAAAGATTACGATGATGTCAAACAAGGGGGAGATTATGTGGATAGTACGGAATTTTCTCTGAAAAAGCGTTTGGCATTTATTGAAGCGGTATTAGATGCCACCGATCGCGCGGCAAAATGCGCATTAAATGGGGAATTAACGGTTTTAATTGTCAAACAGTTAAAAGGGGCGGGAGTTCACAAACGGGGAGCAAAAGCACACAATCTCTATCCGGGGGATACCACCGATAAAGATTATATTGTCGATGCCTTGAAAGCCCGGGCATTAACCCCAGAAGCGTGGGAGTTAGTGCGGACGAATTGCACGCGATCGCATGGCGGTCCTGCCGCGAAAACCGTCCTGACCGAAAAAGAATATCCTTTACCCGACTTGGGGGAATTACCATTAGAAGAATATCCGGTTGGGGGCGATAAAAAAGTCGCAACGACGGCGATGGGTGCATTAATTGCCCACGTCGGACAGAAAGATCCCAATTTCATTTTGACCAATGCAGATGGGAATGCTGCATCGGGAATTAATAACGTTAACATCGCTTTAAAAATCGTTCATCCTACCGTCGATGAGGACTATTTTCAACAGCCCGACGGACAAGTTTACGAACCTTTAAGCGAAGATGCTTGTGCGGGTTTAGCCGCAAGTTTAGCATTATTTGGAGCGCGAACGTTGTGGTGTTCTTATGAATCTTTTGCGATTAACGGTTTACCCATTTGGCAAACGGTAACCCAAGCCATGGCAGAATTGCGCCGTCCTACGCCTTCTACCATTACTTTATTTACGGCAGGGGCATTAGAGCAAGGGCGCAATGGTTGGACGCACCAACGTCCGGAAATTGAAAACTATTTCGCTGCCTTAATGCGCAATGGCAATGTATTTCCTTTATTTCCTTGCGATGCGAATAGCATTCAAGCCTGTTATGAGTGGGCATTAACAACCAAAAATAAGGGCATTACCATTACAGCTTCTAAGTCTCCCTTACCCATTCGCAGCACTTTTGAACAGACGCGCAAGGGGTTAGAAAACGGCGGCTTTATTCTGCAAGAAATTGAGGGCGAGAAAACGGTTGTTTTTGCTGTTGTTGGCGACATGACCTTAATTCCAGTTTTGGATGCAGCAGAACAGTTGCAAGGTCAAGGAATTGGCTCTAAAATTGTTAGCATTATCAGTCCTCGTCGTTTATACCGTCCCTCGGATACGGCTTATGAAACCTGTTCGGAATCCGATAGCGGTTTCTTGGATGATGAAGGATTTGAAAAGTTGTTTGCTGGCGATGTTTTATTGGGCATTACTGGCGGTTCTTCAGCCATGTTAGAACCCGTAATGTTGCGGAGTTCTTGTCAGCGAGATACTTTTGCATGGAAGCGGGGAGAAACCACTTCAAGTGCTAGTGCAGTAATGGCATTAAATGGTTTAACCGCAGATGCTTTTGTTAAGCGTGCTGTTGAATTATTGGGTTAG
>JBFRWJ010000466.1:0-8895 GCA_051439525.1 Spirulina sp.
CCCTAAAACTGAGAGTTTCTCCATACAGTTTCTCTATTGCGCTCCTTAAACGGCCCATTTTTTTATATAATAAGATGTTTCCCTCGAGAAATAAATACATTGCTATTGCCTGATTCTCAACAAATAACGAATAACGAATAACGAATAACAAATAACGAATAACTGATAATGACTAAATTTGTTTTTGTAACCGGGGGAGTCGTCTCCAGTATTGGGAAAGGGATCGTCGCAGCAAGTTTGGGACGATTATTCAAATCCCGGGATTATTCAGTTTCTATCTTGAAACTCGACCCTTATATTAATGTCGATCCCGGAACCATGAGTCCCTATCAACACGGGGAAGTCTTCGTCACTGAAGATGGAGCGGAAACAGATTTAGATTTGGGACATTACGAACGCTTCACCGATACGTCCATGTCCCGCCTCAATAGCGTCACCCAAGGCGGGATCTTCCAAGCGGTTCTCAATAAAGAACGTCGGGGGGATTATCAAGGCGGAACCGTACAAGTGATCCCCCACATTACCAATGAAATTAAAGAACGGATCAAGCGCGTTGCGATCAATACCCATTCCGATGTCGTGATTACAGAAATCGGCGGAACCGTCGGCGATATCGAATCTCAGCCCTTTTTAGAAGCGATCCGGCGCTTCCGCAAAGATGTCGGACGAGATAACGTTCTCTTTATCCACGTCACCCTCGTCCCGTGGATTCCCTCGGCGGGAGAAATGAAAACCAAACCCACCCAACATTCTGTCAAAGAATTGCGATCGCTGGGCATTCAACCGGATATTTTAGTGTGTCGTTGCGATCGCCCCATCGAACCCGGAATTAAAGACAAACTCTCGGAATTTTGCGACGTTCCTGCCGAATGCGTCATTACCGCCCAAGATGCCGGCAGTATTTATGAAGTGCCTTTAATGTTAGAGGAAGAGGGACTGGCCAAGCAAACCCTAGAACTCCTCAAACTCGAGAGTCGCATTCCCGATCTCAACCAGTGGCAAACCCTCGTCGAACGCATGAGAGCCCCCGAAAATTGCGTGGAAATTGCCCTAGTGGGGAAATATGTCAAACTGAGCGATGCCTATTTATCCGTTGTCGAAGCCCTCTCTCATGCCGCGATCGCCCTCAACAGTGCCGTGAATATTCGTTGGGTGAATGCGGAAAATATTGAAACCCAAGGCGCAAAATCATATTTAAGTGATGTGAGTGGAATTATCGTTCCCGGGGGATTTGGCATTCGCGGGGTAGATGGGAAAATCAAGGCCATTCAATACGCTCGAGAGGCAGATATTCCGTTTTTGGGGTTATGTTTGGGGATGCAATGCTGCATCATTGATTGGGCGCAAAATGTGGCGAAGTTAGAGAATGCGAACAGTGCAGAATTCGATCGCGAAACCCCCAACCCCGTGATTAATCTCTTACCGGAACAAGAAGATGTGGTGGATTTAGGCGGAACGATGCGCTTGGGCTTATATCCCTGTCGCCTCACCCCCAATACCCTCGCCCATTCTCTCTACCAAAAAGAAGTGGTTTACGAACGCCACCGCCACCGCTACGAATTTAACAATGCCTATCGCAATCGTTTGTTAGAAACGGGATATACTATCGGCGGCACTTCTCCTGACGGGCGTTTGGTGGAAACCATCGAACTGAGCGATCGCCAATTCTTTATCGCTACCCAATTTCACCCCGAATTCAGTTCCCGTCCCAATTCCCCCCATCCCCTCTTTCTGGGTTTTGTCAAAGCAGCTCTCGCTCGCGGAGTCAACCTCTCCGATTCTTTGCGATCGCGACTCGAAACCCCTGCCGATCGGGTTTCTCCGAATGCCTCAGAACCTGCGGCAGTCGAGGTATCATAAAAATATTCATCAGAATCAGTCAGTGTTTTCAGTCATTGTTTACAGATGAGGTTTCGTGGCACATTGGGTCAAGATTAAATACGAAAGGCAACATTATCTTGTCAATCTCGATCGCATTAGTGCCTTTGTTTCGTCTCCGAATGGGAGAATTACCTTTTGGTTGCCCGATAGTTCGATGCCCATCGTCGTGACGCAACAGGGTGACTTGGAAGACTACCAAAAATTGCAAGACCATATTCGCGCGATCGTCGAAAATTCCGTGCCGGGATGTTGGATGCGCCTCTTCTACGATCGCCGCGAGTATTTTATCAATCTCAATCGGATCGGGGGTTTTTGCTATACAGACAAGGGCAAACTGACCTTTTGGATTCCCGATTCCTCGTTTCCCATTATTTTGACCAAGCAAAACGATCCCGAAGCCTATGAAAGAATCAAAGCGTTTATTCTCCAAACAACTGGAGAAATGTTACCCTGAGTGAGATAAGTTCCCGCGATCGTTCACTCTGGTTTTGAAATTTGTAACTTTAATTCCCTCAATCGCCATTTTCCCTAGAATTTATTTTTTTGTGAGAAATTGCGATTGCATTCCACTTCGATCGCCTGCCTCCACTGTAAAAGCGATCGCCCTCTTCCCCCAAAACCCCAAAATCCCTGACCCCGAGACAAGAAAATAAATATTTTGTTAATTTCATGCGATAATTTGTAACAAAGATTTTAAGAATTGCCCCAGCGATTGGCCATGAGCGACCCCCCCCAAGAGAAAACCCTAACGGAGTTAGCCCCCGCAAGCTATGAATGCTCGGCTTGCGGCTACATTTACGAACCTGCAAAAGGGGATAGCAGTGCGGCAATTGCCCCGGATACCCTCTTCGAGGATCTGCCGGAAGATTGGCGCTGTCCGGTGTGTCGCGTGAGAAAATCTCAATTCCGCAATATTGGCGCACGCGGCGCACCGTCAGGCTTTCAAGAGAATTTAAACTATGGATTTGGCGTGAATCGCCTAACCCCCGGCCAAAAAAATCTCCTAATTTTTGGCGCTTTAGCCCTAGCTTTTCTCTTTTTCCTCAGCTTGTACGGTTTGCATTGAAAACGCCAACAAACCTCAATTATTTTTCATTAATCCTTACCGATTCCCAGTGCGTTTATGAGTCTATTCCCGAGAGCCTTGAAACAGTTCTTAATATTATTGACAATTGTCTTGTTTTGTGTAGGATGCAGTAATTTAGAGAGTACGAGTTCCCATCCTTGGCAGCAGATCGAACTGCCAACAGGGGCCTCCATTCTCGATATTGCTTTTGCCGAAGATCCCCAACACGGTTGGCTTGTGGGTTCTCGTGCCGCTATTTTTGAGACGAGCGATGGCGGACGGACGTGGTTGCCCAAAGAATTCAACTTAGGGGAAGAAAAAGTGACCTTTACCTCGGTCAGCTTCTACGGGAATGAAGGTTGGATTGTCGGCAAACCTTCTATTCTCCTGCACACGCAGGATGGCGGTCAATCTTGGGATCGCATTGCCCTCAGCAATAAATTACCCGGTGCGCCTTACCGTATTGAGGCGTTAGGGGAAAAAACCGCAGAAATGGCTACGGACGTGGGGGCAATTTATAAAACCGAGGACGAAGCCCAACACTGGAGCGCTTTAGTCCAACAAGCCGTTGGAGTTGTGCGCAATATGTATCGCGCTCCCGATGGGTCTTATCTTGCCGTTTCCTCCCGAGGAAATTTTTACTCGACTTGGGAACCCGGCCAAACGGCTTGGACACCCCACAATCGCAATAGTTCCCGACGGTTGCAAAATATGGGATTTACGCCAGACGGACGCAAATGGCTCATCGCTCGGGGCGGTCAACTGCAATTTTCCCTTCCTCCGAGGGAAGTCACCGAAGAAGCCGCACCCGAAGAAAGTACGACAGAAGAGGCGTGGGATGATACTATTTATCCCGAACCCGGAACGAGTTGGGGCTTGTTAGATCTCGATTATCGCACCCCTGAAGAAATCTGGGTGACTGGAGGAAGCGGGAATTTACTCGTCAGTTTTGATGGTGGCGAAACTTGGCAAAAAGATCGGGCTGTAGAAGAAACGCCCTCTAACTTCTACAACATTATTTTTACCAATTCGCAACGGGGATTTATCCTCGGCGATCGCGGCATCATTCTCAGATACGAACCTTCCCCAGAAAATACGTGAAATTTTGGCAATTTGAGGCTTGTAGTCGAGTCAACAAATTCCTTATCATGTAGATAAGCATCGAACATTTATAATATAAAAGGAGAAACTGCAATGGCAGGTCAAACTGGAGAAAGACCCTTTACCGATATTGTTACCAGTATTCGTTACTGGGTCATTCATAGCATTACCATTCCCATGCTCTTTATCGCCGGTTGGCTTTTTGTCAGCACGGGTCTGGCTTACGATGCTTTTGGAACTCCTCGCCCTAACGAATATTTCACCGAAAATCGTTTAGAATTACCCATTGTTTCCGATCGCTTTGAAAGCAGCAAGCAAATCGAGGAATTCAGTCAATAACCAAGCCTTAATCAACGATAGCTCAAAGGAAAAAAACCATGATTAACTCGCCCAATCAACCTGTTTCTTATCCCATTTTTACCGTGCGCTGGCTGGCAGTTCATACCCTAGCGGTTCCCAGCGTCTTCTTCTTGGGCGCGATCGCGGCCATGCAATTCATTCAACGCTAAAACAATTTTCAAACGAAGTTTAAGCAAAACTCGAACAAATTGAGGATAAAACCATGGATAGAACCCCCAATCCCAATCGGCAGCCCGTAGAACTCAATCGGACTTCTTTGTATTTGGGTTTACTGTTGATTTTCGTGTTGGGAATTTTATTTTCCAGCTATTTCTTTAACTAACTGAATGCCATCATTAATTTAAAAAGCGATTAGGAGGAAACAAGATGTTTGCAGATGGACGAATTCCCCTTTGGTTGGTAGCATTTATTGCTGGCATGGGCGTTATTACGGTGGTGGGAATCTTCTTTTACGGGGCTTATGCCGGTCTCGGTTCGTCTTTGTAAGATGAATTGACCCTTAAACCGTCAATCGATAAATTCCGTTAATATTTTCTAACACGACCAAAACCGCTAGTTCTTCTCGGACTAGCGGTTTTTAGCGGGGAATTCAAGTTAAATCACTGATTGTAAATGCTGGATGAGTTGAGGTGCTTGGACTACGCCTTCAATGCGATCGATCGGTTCGCCATTTTTGAAGAGAACGAGGGTGGGGAGGGCTTCAATCTGGTATTGGGAAGCGAGGCGAGGATATTTATCGCTATCGATTTTAACCACCTGAACGCGATCGCCGATCTGTTGGCTGACCTCTTCGAGAATGGGAACCATGAGTTGGCAAGGCCCGCACCAAGTGGCGTAAAAATCCACCAAAACCGGTTTGGAGGTTTTGGCCAATAATTCCTGAAAGCTCGAGAATTGTTTCTTGACAGCCATTGTGTAAGGAAGAAAATAAAAGAGGAATAAGTTGATTTTAAGACAAAAATTCGAGATTGTAGATTAGGCAAACCTTAAGAGAACAGAGCAAAATATTTTATGGAAATCCTGCCGGAAAACTTGCAGAACTTGAACGAGAAAGTCGCGATCGTGACCGGGGCATCTCGGGGCATCGGTCGATCCGTCGCCCTTGCCCTTGCCGCAGAAGGAGCGAAAGTGGCGGTCAATTATGCGCGATCGCAAGAAGCTGCCGATAAAGTCGTTGCCGAGATTGTCGAAGCGGGAGGGGAAGCGATCGCCGTGCAAGGGGATGTTTCCCAACAGGAGCAAGTTGAAAACCTCATCAATGAAACCAAAAGTAAATTCGGACGCATTGATATTTTGGTCAATAATGCTGGGATTACCCGCGATACTTTGTTGCTGCGGATGAAACCGGAAGATTGGCAAGCGGTTATCGACCTGAACTTAACGGGAGTTTTTCTCTGCACCAAAGCGGTGAGTAAATTGATGTTAAAACAGCGTAGCGGTCGCATTATTAATATTGCCTCCGTTGCCGGACAAATGGGCAATCCCGGTCAAGCCAATTACAGTGCGGCCAAAGCTGGAGTTATCGGTTTTACCAAAACCGTTGCCAAAGAAATGGCCAGTCGCGGCGTAACCGTGAATGCCGTCGCCCCCGGGTTTATTGAAACCGATATGACCCACGATCTCAAAGCCGAAGAAATCCTCAAATACATCCCTCTCGGTCGTTACGGACAGCCGGAAGAAATTGCTGGCATGGTTCGTTTTCTGGCTGCCGATCCCGCCGCTTCTTATATTACCGGACAGGTTTTTAATGTTGATGGCGGTATGGTGATGGCTTAGAAAATTGCGATCGCGTTGACTTGTTGAAGGTAAAGAGGAAATGCGATCGCGCTTCTCCAGTAAAATTAATGCAAATGCACTGGATTAGAAAATCGTGACGCAAGAACAATCGGATTATGATAGTCCTTTTTGAAACCCAATTAAGACAAGAGCAACATTAAGAGGAACGCTCCAAGCAACCCGTCAATCAATTATAGAAGTCTTGGATGTTCGGTTTGGAAATGTTCCTGAAACATTTCGAGATCGCCTTGAAAAACTCGATAATTTGGAAATGCTGCAACGATTTCACCGCCTTTCTATTACCGTCTCCGCGATCGCGAAACCCGAGGCGATGTTACCTCCAGAAGAAGATGAAAATGTAGGGACGTAAAATTTTACGTCCCTACAAGGTAAATAAGCTAAAGCGCATCTAAACGACATCTTTGGACGCTGGAAACCTTGTAAAATCAAGATTGCTCGGGCAATGTAGATGCAAATCAGCTGATCGAGAAAAAGGGCGATCGCGGAATCTGAAAAAATGCAAAACGAGAAAGCGATCGAGAACAATGCGGACAAACTCAGCCAAAAGGCCCTCTCTCATCTGCCGTAAAAACGATAAATATTGATGCTAAAGTTTGGAGAGAAGCAATCTGGAAACGCTAAATTGTCATTATGTCCCAAAAAAATGAAACGATTCCCTTAATTCTGGCACTTTTAATTACGGTGGGAATTTTGGGAGCAGGATATTGGTGGTTTACTCGCAAACAATCTGGCAATCTCACTCAGAATCCTCCAGTTTCAACTCCACCCGTTTCTAATTCCCCCACAACGACACCCACTCCTGCACCTCCCGCATCCGATCCGACAACGACATCAACTCCTGTTAACCCTTCTGCACCGCGAACGACCTTTCCCCTTCTTGCTTCAGTGCCTGCTGGAGCTTTTGTAAGAATAGAGGGTTCGACGAGTATGGTACAAATAAATGAGGCTTTGAAGGAGAAATTTGAGGAGAGATATCCCGGAACTGGGATCGAGTGGCAATCTCGAGGTACGAATCAAGGAATTAAAGCGGTGTTATCCAGAAATGCAGAAATTGCAGCTATTTCCCGTCCTCTTACGACAGAAGAACAAGCGCAAGGATTAGTAGCCATTCCCATCGCCCGAGATGCGATCGCGATCGTCGTTAGCAAAAGTAACCCCTTTCGACGAGGTTTAACGCAAGGTCAAGTCATTGATGTTTTTACCGGACAAATTACAGATTGGTCGCAAGTGAGAGGACAAAAAGGACAAATTCGCGTTCTCAATCGACCGGAAGTCAGTGGCACCCATCAAGCATTTAGAAGTATTGTTTTAAATGGGGGCAATTTCGGCACGAGTCCCAATATCGAAACCATGCCCAGAGATGAAACAACGGGAATGTTGCAAGCATTGGGACGGGATGGGATTGGTTATGCAACGTTTAACCAAGTGGCAGATCAACAAACGGTGCGCACGATCGCCATTGATGGTTTAACGCCAGAAGCGGCTGATTATCCCTACCAGCGAGAGCTGGCCTATGTTTATAAACAACCCACCACAAGCAGTGTCGAGGCATTTTTAGGATATGTAACTTCCGACGAAGGCAGAGAGGCGATCGCGGCATCTCAATAAACAATTATCAATTATCAATGAAGATGAGATGGCTTGACAGTACAAAAAAACTGAACTAAAATAAAGAGCGAAAATCATTCTATGAAAAGCCATGCTCGATCTAGAAATTGAAAAAATTATTCCTATATTGAGAATTTTTGATGAAGCTAAAGCCAGAGAATTTTATCTAGATTTTTTAGGATTTAAAGTTGATTGGGAACATCAATTTGAGCCTGAAACACCAATTTATATGCAGGTTTCCCGAGGAAAAATAATCTTGCATTTGTCCGAACATTCTGGCGATTGCAGCCCCGGAGCAACTGTCATTGTTGGCATCAAAAATATTGAAGAATATCACCAAGAATTAAGTCAAAAAAACTACAGGTATAATCGTCCCGGAATAGAAATCGCCCCTTGGAATGCGAAAGTCATGGAAGTTATCGATCCTTTTAGCAATCGCCTTCGGTTTACCCAATAGATAGAAGCGGAAAACCCGACAGGGTAACCCCAAAATGCGATCGCATTGCCGAAAATATCGAGCAATTGGGAAGAGAATGTGGCAATATAGTATGTTAAGCGTTCAGAATGAGCAAAAATTCTATGTCAGTCTTGGCAGCAATCGGGGTTCTCGCCCTTTTAATCGTCGTACACGAACTCGGACACTTTGCCGCCGCACGGTTGCAAAATATCCACGTCAATCGCTTTTCCATTGGTTTCGGTCCAGTGTTGGTTAAATATCAAGGGTCGCAAACCGAATACGCCATTCGAGCATTTCCCTTGGGAGGATTTGTCGGATTTCCCGATGACGATCCCGATAGCGACATTCCTCCAGACGATCCCGACTTACTCCGCAACCGACCCATTTTGGATCGGGCGATCGTGATTAGTGCGGGGGTAATTGCCAATTTAGTTTTTGCTTACTTCCTTCTAAGCACTCAAGTTATTACGCTTGGATATGTCAACTATCAACCCGGCGTTATCATTACCGATGTTGTAGCCGAACCTGTAGCTGTCGCCCAAAAAGCTGGCATTGAGGCAGGAGATATTATTTTAAGCATTGATTCTCACCAACTCGAGGCATCGGTGAGCGCCCTGCCCGAGTT
>JBFRWJ010000467.1:0-6820 GCA_051439525.1 Spirulina sp.
AGCGAGAGCGGTCGAACAGAGCAAGGTGTCGGCGGTCAACTGGACGATATCGCTCTCCTTTAAAGGCTCTAGGGTGAGAGTCGTTAGATTCGTCCCCCGTTTCTCCAGATCGGCGAGTGCCAGCAGCAAGGGATGAGCCGGAAATACTTCGTTGTCGCGATAGGCCCCCAACACCAGCAAATACCCGGCCTCCGACTCATCCATTAACAACTTCAGCAGGTTTAACGAGGCAGAATCCACCCATTGCAGATCGTCGAGGAAGATCGCGAGGGGATGGTCTGGGCTGGTAAAAACGCGAATAAACTTGCCGAATAGCAGATTAAAGCGATTTTGGGCCGCCGTTCCCGAGAGTTCCGGCACCGGCGGCTGGGGGTCGATAATGTCTTCGAGTTCGGGAATGACATCGATGAGAACTTGACCGCTTTCCCCCAAGGCGGCGAGGATTTTCGCCTTCCAGGCGGCGAGTTCTCCGTCCGGCTCCCCCAACAGTTGCCGCATCAAGTCTCGGAAGGCTTGCACGAAGGCAGAGAAGGGAATATTTCGATTGAACTGGTCGAATTTGCCTCGGATAAAGTAGCCCCGTTGCTCGAGGATGGGCTTGTGGACTTCCTCGATCGCGGCAGTTTTCCCCACCCCGGAATACCCCGCCACCAGTATCATTTCGCTGATTCCTGCCCTCCCGGAATGCTTCTGGGCTTCCCCTCCCCCCGAGACGCGATCGAAGGCAGCCAATAATTGCGCCACTTCTGCTTCCCGTCCGTAGAGTTTTTCGGGAATGAGGAAGCGATCGCAGCGATCTCGCTCTCCCAAGTCAAAGGCGGTCATTTCTTTAGTGGTTTCTAACTGTTGCAGACATCGCGCTAAGTCGTGTTTGAGTCCCAAGGCACTCTGATAGCGGTCTTCGGCATTCTTGGCCATTAATTTGAGAATGATGCCCGAGAGGACTTCGGGATAGGGATTGCCCCGAGGGTCGAGGAAATGCGAGGGCGCTAAGGGCGTTTGCGCGATGTGACAGTGGACTAACTCCAGGGGATCGCTGCTGTTGAAGGGAAGAACCCGGGTCAGGAGTTCGTAGAGGGTGACCCCGAGGGAATAAAAGTCCGTGCGGTAGTCGATGCCGCGATTCATGCGTCCGGTTTGTTCCGGGGAAATATAAGCGAGGGTGCCTTCGAGGACGTTGGGACTGGCCAGTTGTTGGTGTTCTTTGGGTAACAGGGAGGCGATGGTGAAGTCGATGAGTTCGATTTGGCGGGTTTCGGGATGAATGAGGATATTGGCGGGTTTGAGGTCTTTGTGAATGATGCGCTGCCGGTCGAGATAATGTAGGGTTTCTGTCAGTTGAATGGCGATGGCGAGAAATTCTTCGAGAGTGCGATCGCTTTGCGACCAGTACTCTCCCAGAGAAATCCCGCCGCGATCGCTCATGATGAGAGCATAGCCGTTGCCGTAGCGTTCGAGGGCGAGGGGGGTGACGATGTGGGGATGTTCGAGATGGCGGGTAATGATGTATTGATTGCGAAACCCGACCAATTCTTTGAAGCTGGGAAAGGGCGATCGCAAGATTTTGACGATAACGGGGTGCAGATCGCCCTCCCGCACCCCGCGATACACGAGAGTACGAGAGCTGGTATGGAGGGGTTGGGGGTCGAGACGATATCCGGGCAGGTTCGCGATCGCGTTCATTCTTCCACCTCGCGGCAAGACGAGCACTTCAAACCCATTCTAAATTAATCCTCTCTGCCTTTCAGATATTGATACTCTGAGGAATTTGCGAAGGAAGCAAGTATTCATAGGGAAAATCGGGATTTTGTCGATTTCGCACCTCAATTTTCTTTTCAATCTCTTTAAGGGTGTTTTGGAAATTTTCTAGGGCTTTTTCAACCTCCTTGTTTTGGGTAAACTCACTATCCGTATAGTTTCCCAGTTGGGTATAATAAACCGATCCCAAGAGATAAGTTAAATTGAGTTGAGATTGTGCGGTATCCAACGAGGGCAGCAAGTCGAGATAGGATTGTTCTGTTTTTGTGCTCGTGGGTGCCGGGGAATAACCGGCTAGGGGCATTGCTGGAGTGTAACTCATAATTTTGCTTTGCGGGAAATTAACCGCCGCGTGTTGGGCGCTCGCGGTAAAGATAATCATGGTAGTGGCTTTAATCAGGTAATCTAAAGTCTGAATTTTGCCATCTTCACCAATATTCTTCAGCCTTCCTCCTTCATGAGAAAGTAACTCGGCAACCCAATTTTGTAAGTCCGAGTCATTGCGAACGCCTTCATCGTTTTTGTAGTAGATTGTTAGATAGGCTTTTGCCCAATTTTGAATGGCATTCCAGATCTCGAGGGCATCATCGCGGTAGGGGTAATAGGGAAGTTTTTCGCGATCGCTTACCCCTCGACGTGCCAACGTTTCCGGCAGCATGGACGTGTTAAAATTGAACAGATAGCTTTGAGCGCCTTGGGTGGCCACCACGCGAGCCGCATCGATCGCCGGGGCGAGGAGTTCGTCCACTCCTCCTTTCGGTACGATGAGAAGCGTTTGAGCACCCCAGTTAATCAAAAAAGTTCCTTCAAAATGAGGCACTAATAACATCCGCAGGGGGTTATCTTCGGGAAGCGTCCGATAGGTCGCGATCGCAAAGGGTTCGACGAAAAGATGGGTGCGTCCGAGATGACTAATCGCCTCGTGAAAGTTCCCATCGGCAATTTGCACGATGGTCTTGGCAATAAGCCAGTTATCGCCATCTTTAGGGGTAAAAATGGGATTATCGGGGCTGGGTTGCGCGAAGCATTGGATGGCAATGGGGTGCAGATATCTGGATTTTGCCGATGCCTTGGGGACGGCAAACAGGGCCAAAGGCGCGCATAAGTACTTTTGGGCTTGGGGATAGCTGCCTTGCAGGGCATTCTCAAAAAGGGAGTAGTCGGCAAGATAGATGCGACCTTCAGCATAGGCGCTCTCGAGACTGTCCGAGGCTCCCATTACCTCTTGGTATTGTTCCTCGCTGACGGGAAATCGCGGGTCTGCAACAGTCATTCGTTCGATAACCAGTGGGTTGGGACCGGCAACCCGCATATTGGCAAACTGTAGGTCTTCTTTAAAGTTCTGACTGACGGCAGGTAAGGGAATGACTCTAAACTGATTGTTATAGGCTTCTAAATCATTGGCACTAACAAATGTGCTGTGAGCGCTTAACTTCTTCTCGATGAGCAAAAGCAAATTTTGGAAACGCTCTGAAGTCCATGTCTCGTTGTTAATTTCTTCCTTGAGTGTCTTGAATTCCTTGATGATTTCGGATAAATCCTCGTGTTTGCTGAGGGTTTCCGTTGCAATTTCTAGCGCCCGGATCGCGAGAGGGGCATCTGTGGTAATATTATCCAATTCCTTTAAGGGTTCGGAAAGCGATTGACTTTCGTCTGCAGCCAATGTATTGAGTAGAATGCGAATAACTTGATAGATGACCTTGCTCCACCATTTGAGACTTCCCCATTGATTGAGAGGGACTTTTTCAAGCATCGCCAAAGGTGGGATAGCATTGTAATCATACTGATATGAGTCGGTATCCATAATGGTGTTTTGTCTAGAAAATATGAGGGAACGATTTAAGTGTACCAGAATCCCCTAATTTTGCTTGACAAAAAAATGAGGTTTGTAGCCTCCTCTATCGGGGTTGATTGGATATGCCCGATCGCTTTTAAATAAGATCTTATCTCCTCCTCTCCAACTCATAATTTGAGACAGGATTAAGGAGAGAAGAGGTAAATGTTCCCGAGTCTCTATGCCCCGATCGCTGGTGGCTGTCTAAATCCCCGGAATATCCCGAAAATCTTGATTAATTTGCTCTTCCACCGTAAATCCCGTTGCCTGCTTCCATTCCTCTAACGTAAATTGATACCCTAATAAATTCGCCCAATGCACAAAAGTTTCCTCATCGGGGGCTTTGTTCATCTCCTCCTTGAGTTCGGGATTGGCTCGGGCGGCTTGAAATAAACGTCTAACCTCGCTCATGGACATAATGCGGTACTCCTGTGGGCTTTTTCCATATACCATACCAACTCGGGGAATTCTTTCCCTCTCCCCCTAAAATAAATAAAGATTGAGGTCAACCCAAGGATTGACGCGTCCCTATGAAGTTACTTTGCCTGAGCAACGGTCATGGAGAAGATGGTATTGCCGTCCGCATTCTCGAAGAATTGCGGCAACATCCCAATGCACCAGAAATTGCAGCCTTGCCCCTTGTTGGCGAAGGTCATGCTTATATTCGGGCAGATATTCCCATTATCGGCCCGGTGAAAAAAATGCCCTCGGGGGGCTTTGTCTACATGGATGGGCGACAGTTATGGAAAGACGTGCGAGGGGGTTTATTGGGGCTGACCTGCGCCCAATATCGCCTCGTGAGTCGCTGGCACAAACGCGGTGGGTGTATCTTAGCGGTCGGGGATATCGTTCCTCTGCTATTTGCGTGGTCGAGCGGGGCGAATTATGCCTTTGTCGGCACGGCCAAATCGGAATATTATTTGCGGGATGAGTCCGGTTGGCTGTCGCGATCGCGGGGGCTAGAAGGGTGGTCGGGGTCAGTGTATCTGCCTTGGGAACGGTGGTTGATGGGTCGCGATCGCTGTAAGGCGATTTTTCCCCGCGATCGCCTCACGACCAGCGTCTTAAAGCGCTTTTCCCTGCCCGCTTTCGATCTGGGCAATCCCATGATGGACGGAATTTTACCTGCGTCTCCCCGACCCAGATTTCACGAAAAGGACGCGGAAGACTGGGAAAAGGTCAGGCCATTAAGAGTGTTACTACTGCCGGGATCGAGAGCCCCGGAAGCCTATCGGAATTGGCAATTAATTCTGCGGGCCGTCGCGAGTATCCTGAAAGAATTTTCCGGTCGTTCCCTGCTATTTTTAGCCGCGATCGCCCCTTCTCTGGATCGGGATGCCTTCCGGGAGGGTTTGACCGGATGGCAAGAGGAAAATGCTCTGCCTGAAGACGCACCCATTAATGATATCTCTGCCCTCGTTTTCTCTGTCGGAGGGGGGCAGCTCGTGTTAACGCAAAATGCTTATAATGCTTGTTTGTTGGCGGCGGATTTCGCGATCGCGATGGCAGGGACGGCAACGGAACAGTTTGTCGGGTTGGGCAAACCCGTCATTACGTTTCCGGGGGAGGGTCCTCAATTTAACTATCAATTTGCTGAAGCCCAAACTCGCTTGCTCGGTCATTCGGTTATCTTAGTCAAGAAACCCGAAGAAACGGCCAAAACCATTCAGGGGATTTTAGCCAAACCCGATCGCCTGCAACTGATTGCCCAAAACGGAGTCAAGCGCATGGGAAAACCCGGGGCGGCTGTCAGAATCGCTGAATGTTTATTATCGGTAATGGGTGACGGGTAATGGGTAATAGGCGAGCGACAATTGCCATTTTTGATTCAGGCGTTGACTTCCAGACCAATTACCAATTACCAATTACCAATTACCAATTACCAATTACCAATTACCAATTACCAAAAATGAAATTAAGCCTCTGTACGATTGTTAAAGACGAAGAAAAATCTTTACCGCAATGTTTGGATAGCGTCAAAGATGTGGTGGATGAAATTGTCGTACTCGATACGGGTTCGAGCGATCGTACCCCGGAAATTGCGGCAGAATATGGGGCGAAGGTTCATTATTTTGAATGGTGCAATGATTTTGCTGCCGCGCGCAATGAGGCGCTTAAATATGTCGAGGGAGATTGGGTGTTAATTTTGGATGCGGACGAACGTTTAAACCCGGCAATCGTGCCGGAAATGAAGGTGGCAATGTTGGAAGAACAAGCATTAGTCATTAATTTAATTCGCAAGGAAATCGGTGCGGCACAAAGTCCCTATTCTTTAACCTCTCGCCTCTTTCGCAAGCATCCAGAAATTGAATTTTCCCGGCCCTATCACGCTTTAATTGATGATAGCGTTTTGGCTTTGTTGAAGAAAGAATCTCAGTGGCAAATTACTTCTCTTCCCAGTATTGCCGTTTTTCACTACGGTTACGATCCCACCGAAATTGCTGCGAAAGATAAGAGCGAGCGAGCTAAAGCGGTGATGGAAAGTTATCTTAAAGACCATCCCAATGATTCCTATGCCTGCAATAAATTAGGGGCGCTCTATTTGGAGGAAGGAAAAATCGAAGAAGGGATCGAATTACTAGAGCGCGGTTTAAAAGATATGAATGCAGGGACAATGGTAATTTATGAGTTAAATTATCACCTTGCCAATGCTTACAATCGCAAGCAAGATGTGAATCAAGCCGTAATTTACTATCAAGCTGCTTTAGCACAAAAGATTCTGCCTGCCTTGAAATTAGGGGCGTATAATAATCTCGGGACTTTGTTGTTTGCGGCGGGAGAATATAAAATGGCAGAACGGGCTTTTGCTGCCAGTGTTGTTGCCGATCGCAGTTTTGCGTTTGGCTACTATAATTTAGGTATGACCTTGAAAGCACAGGGCAATTTTGATAAGGCCATTCAAGCCTATAGTAAAGCCATTGAATTGCAACCCGACTATGCCCAAGCCTATCAAAATTTAGGTGTTGCTTGGTTGAAATGTGGCAATGTTAAATTAGGCTTGCAAAGCATGGGGCGCGCGATCGCGCTATTGGAAATGCAAAACCTTCTCGAAGCACAACGCTTGCGTCAAGAACTAAAAGATATGGGCTTTGAAGTTCCTAAAGTGAAAGTCGAGTCGATCCGTGGACAAGGATGAAGGATGAAGGATTTAGGATTAAGGATGAATGATGAAGGATGAAGGATGAAGGATTAAGGATGAAAAATATCTGACAAAAAATAACCCAGTCT
>JBFRWJ010000468.1:0-5188 GCA_051439525.1 Spirulina sp.
ATGTAGAAGTGCTGAATACCGACGGCGATCGCGTCTTGGTGCGAGGGACATTGCAAGCTGGCGATCGGGTCATCCTCGACGGCACCCACCGCATTGTGAGCGGACAATGGGTGGAATCAATGAACAATGAACAATTATCAATTATCAATGAATAGCGTCGATGGCACGAGTTTTGGCGCCGATCCTGTAATTTTCAGTCACCAGTAGGGACGTTGCATGCAACGTCCGTACACCATTCACCAGTTAGGGAACAGGGAATAGGCGAGAGGCAAGAAACCAGAGGAAACAGGCAACCAATAACCAATAACCAACAACAAATAACAAATAACAAATAACAAATAACCAAAATGTTTAACCTGTTCTATCGAAATCGTCAGCTTCTCATCCTCACTCTTACTTTGATTGTCGTTTGGGGACTGTCGGCATTTTTTACCGTTCCGCGCATGGAAGACCCCCAAATTACTCAGCGTTTTGGCAGTGTCCTAACCTTTCTACCGGGGGCAAGTCCGGAACGGGTGGAATCTCTCGTGACCGAGAAAATTGAAGACGAACTCCTCGAACTCGAAGAAGTGGAATCTCTCGAATCCACCTCCAGTACGGGAGTTTCTAATATTCGCGTCGAACTGAAAGAAACCATTACCGATGTCGATCCCGTTTGGGCAAAAATTCGCAGCCGTCTCGATGATACCGTTCCCGAATTGCCCGCAACTGCTACGAAGCCAGAATATCGAGATAGTACCGTATCTGCAAGCGCCTTAATCGTCGGGTTGACATGGGATTTGGATACGCCTCCCAACTATGCCATTTTGCGCCGCTTGGGGGAAAGTTTGAGCGATCGCATTCGCACCATACCGGGGACGGATAAGGTGGAGGATTTTGGCGAACCCGATGAGGAAGTGCGGGTGGAAATCTCCTCGGCAGATCTCGCCCGCTTGGGAATCACCGCCCGGGATCTCGCCGGACAGATTCAAGCGAGCGATGCGAAAGTCTCTTCGGGACAACTCCGCAATCAAGATTCAGAATTCTTATTTGAAGTCGATAGCGAGTTAGATTCTCTCGCCCGAGTGAGACAGATTCCCATCCAACTCGGGGCGGACGGACAGACGGCAACTCTCGGGGATATTGCCAACATCGAAAAAGGGGCAACGGATCCCCCTTCGGATGTCGCCATTGTCAACGGTCGTCCCGCGATCGTCATCTCTGCAACGGTAGAATCCAATTATCGGGTTGATGTTTGGGCGCAAGATGCCCGCAAGGTTCTCGCCGAGTTCCAAGGTCAGCTTAGCGATGGGTTGAGCTTGCAGACGATCTTGGATCAAAGTCAATACGTGCAACAGCGATTGGATGGAGTCATCAGCAATTTAATCCTCGGTTCGAGTTTGGTGATTGGGGTTTCCCTGTTTATCTTGGGTTGGAAGTCGGCATTAATTGTCGGATCGGCACTCCCCCTAGTCACGCTGATGGTCTTTGGTTGGATGAAGGTTCTGGGGATTCCCTTGCACCAAATGTCCGTGACAGGGATTATTATCGCCTTGGGATTGCTCATCGATAACGCGATCGTGGTGGTGGATGAGATGCAAGTGAGTTTGCGAGAAGGACATAAACCCCAAGAAGCTGTTAGTAAAACCGTCAAGCATTTACTCGTCCCACTTTTAGCTTCCACTCTAACCACCGTCCTTGCCTTCATGCCCATCGCTTTTTCCCCGGGACCCACGGGGGAATTTATCGGCACCATCGGGTTAACGGTGATTCTCGCCTTGTTGAGTTCTTTATTTCTCTCTCTCACCGTTATTGTTTCCTTGGTGGGACGCGTGCATTACTGGCAAATTGCATGGATGCGTTGGCAATGGTTGCGATCGGGCTTCACGCATCCCCGTTTAACAGAAGTATATCGCCGGACGTTACGCTTACTCTTTCGCCGTCCTTGGTTGGGGGTGGGTTTGGCACTAATTTTGCCGATCTTTGGCTTTATCCAGTTTGCCAGTCTCGAACAGCAGTTTTTTCCCCCCACCAACCGAGATCAGTTTCAAATCGAAGTCGTATTTCCCTCCCAAACCGCCCTTTCCCAAACGCGATCGCAAGTCCTCAAAGCGCGAGATTTAATGCGCCAGCATCCCGATATCAGCGAGGTGCATTGGTTTTTAGGAAAAAGCGCTCCTTCCTTTTTCTACAACGTCATTCCCACTCGGGAAAACGCCCCGGAATACGCCCAAGCGATCGTGCAGTTAAACTCAGCCGATCGCTTACAAGAAACCTTACAATCTCTGCAACAGGAACTCGATGCCGCTTTCCCCGCCGCGCAGGTGTTGGTGAAGCAATTGGAACAAGGTCCTCCCTTTAATGCCCCCATCGAGTTGCGGTTATACGGCTCCGAGATCGATCGCCTGCGAACTTTGGGTAACGAACTGCGGGGCTATTTGGCGCAATTGCCTGCCGTCACTCACACGCGTGCGGATCTCAGCGAAACTTTACCCAAGTTAGCTTTGGATGTGGATGAAGTGCAAGCGCGACGGGCGGGACTGGATAACAGTGCGATCGCTCGCCAACTCGATGCGGCGTTGGAAGGAGCGATCGGGGGGTCGATCCTCGAAGATACAGAAGATATTCCCATTCGGGTGCGAGTTCCCGATGCCACGCGAGGGAGTTTGTCGGGGGTGGCTTCCTTGGATTTGGTGTCTCCTCACAATGGCGCGACGATTCCCCTCGATACTTTAGCCGATGTAAATTTAGTGCCGAATTTAGCCTCAATTTCTCACCGAGACGGTCAGCGCGTCAATACGGTCAGTGCCTATCTCAAAGCGGGGTCGCTACCGAATACGGTATTGCAGGAGTTTGAAGGCAATCTGCAAGCCTTGGGTTGGTCGTTACCTCCCGGTTATCGCCTCGAATACGGGGGAGAAGCGGATGCCCGAGGGTCGGCGGTGGGAAATCTTTTATCGACCGTTGGCGTGTTAGCGATTTTAATGTCTGCAACCTTAGTTCTCTCGTTTAATTCCTTCAGTTTGGCGGCAGTCATCGGCTCTGTGGCGATCGCGGCGATGGGATTGGCGTTTTTTGCCCTCTGGTTCTTCGATTCCTTGTTCGGTTTTACGGCAATTTTGGGAACCTTGGGTTTGGTGGGATTGGCCATTAATGATTCAATTGTGGTACTCGCGGCTTTACGAGAGCATCCCCAAGCCCGAGAGGGAAACTGGAAAGCAACAGAAGAGGTCGTCCTGAAAGCCACTCGCCACGTCATCGCCACCACCCTGACGACGATTACGGGATTTATTCCCTTAATGTTAGATAAAACGGGATTTTGGCCGCCCTTGGCGATCGCGATCGCGGGGGGACTGGGAGGAGCCACTCTATTGGCTCTATATTACGTGCCTTCCGTGCATTTATTGTTACATCGTCGTCAGCGATCGCAATCCCCTCAAGCCTGGATCGCGGACAACGAACCCGTAGGAGAGCGGATCGGGATCGATGCCTAATTTCGCACAAGGCTTGATTTTTTCGCTGTTCCCCTTTTCTGAAAATTCATACCATGCGATAGTTTTATTATACACTGAAGGAGGTGTAAAGGATAGCGATCGCAATGGATAGAATTTCCGTTAATTCTCAAATCCACTTTGGCAAGCCTTGTATTTCCGGAACGCGAATTCCCGTACAAAGCGTTCTTGAATTACTAACAGAAGGCTTGTCATTTCAAGAAATTATTCAAGATTATTACCCAGATTTACAGGTTGACGATATTCGTGCTTGTTTGCGTTATGCGACGGCACTTGTAGCGGCTGAAGACATTCATCTTGTTTCGGTTTAACCATGAAATTTCTACTGGATCAAGATGTCTATACTGTAACAGCAAGATTTTTAGTTGAGGCAGGGCATGATGTTCTTCTTGTGGGTCAAATCGGACTATCGCAAGCAACAGATGAAGAAATTCTTAAAATCGCACAAGAACTCAAACGAATCCTTGTTACACGAGATAGAGACTATGGTAATTTAGTTTTTGTGAGAGCAATGGGAACGGGCGTTATCTATCTCCGAATTTTTCCGACAACTGTGAAGACAGTTCATAATGAACTGACACGAGTTTTAGAAATTTACTCTGAAGAAGAGTTAGCTAGAGCATTTGTTGTTTTAGACAATAACGGACATAGATTTAGAAATTTATCTTTGTAAACGGTTTGATATTTAGGAATGGAAAGCGATCGCTTGAGAATTGACCATATCATCTGCATATTTTTGTCGTTTTGTCAATGCGTAGGTTCTAAAATTATCAACTAGCAACAATTTAGCAGGAGACTGAAAATAAATGATTTCACTGGTGACTGTTAACTGGTAACTGATGAAGATGTTTTCGTAAAAATTGACCTCAAAATTAAACTTGACAAATGCCTAAATCTCTATATCTCAAAGGTTATAAATCGGTGCGCGAGAGAAGAGAAGCTGCCCATTTAACTCCCTGAGTTCCCCTACCCCTACTAAACAATCTACGAGATGCTCTTTGTACAAAACACCTCGCCGGGAGGTGGGCAGGTACAGCCTTTTCTAAGTCAAAAGTCAAGTCTTTATAATATAACCACCCTGCTCTGCCTGACAACAATTCAAACATTTCTCCTTCTTTTCTCCAACCAACTCGATCGCAAAATTGTTTCCATATTTTTTCATTGTACTCTCTCGTCCCACCCAAACTCTGATAAATTTTTTTCTGGACGCTGAAGCCAAATTTCCCATTACTGTAATGCAGCCAGAGTTGGTTTATTGTTCGCAAATCTTCATAGGGAAAGCGCTCAATGTCCTCCACGCTCAACAGTTTTTCTTTCGTCATATCAGCCTCTTGCCACTGTCTTCCTGTTAGAATAGCTCTCACCCATTTTTCTCCTGTCATGTCAGCCACTTGACACATAACTCGATATGTTTCTATGTCAGCCTCTCGCCACTGTCCTGCTGCTAGAAGATCGCGCAGTAGGGTGTAATCAATAAATGTTTTGTCCAGTTCGACTTCTGTGGGAACATCTAACTCTAGATCGCTGACGGAAGCCCGACTTAGCAAAATATCATAACCTTCGCCATCGAGGATAATATCGGGTTTCTGTTTTGGTTTTTCTTCCTGTACTTTCCTTTTTGCATACTCATGTAATTCGCGGGCATAAATCTTACCATCCCTGTCTTTATCTGCCGCACCTGTTTCAATGCCTTCAAC
>JBFRWJ010000469.1:0-3305 GCA_051439525.1 Spirulina sp.
CTCAAAATTCTTTCTGGCAATATTCCCTTAGAAGCGGCTCAAAAATTAGCGATAAAAATTATCGAACGGTGGGAATTTGAACCGACCATCATGAATGGTCAACCCGTTGTCCAAGAATACTTTATTCGCTTACAAGCTCGTCGTTTGTAGGGCTGAAATTGGCAAAAAATCGGCGATCGCGCAATGCGATCGCTCTTTTCCATCCAGGTTTACCACGACTGAATCACTGGTGACTGGTGACTGGTGACTGTATAAACTGGTGACTGGTGACTGTATAAACTGGTGACTGTTTTATACTTTTATTGTTGCGGGTTTTAAGGCCAAAGCCTTCATCAAGCGATCGATCTCAAAATGCTGCTGCATTAAGTCTCGAATGCAATCTACTTTAATCGCCTCTTGCAAGCGAACTTGACCGAAAGCGCGATCGGCAATTTCCACCGTTGTCAAGGTATCCAAATCGACGGATAAAATGGGAATTTCCAGATCTTCGGCTCGGGTGAGAACAAAATCTTGGGGTGGTGCATGACCCGTTAAAATCAAGCAATTGGTAGACGTTTCCAAAGCTGCTAATTGCAATTCGCTGCGATCGCCTCCCGTCACGACTGCCATATTTTTCCCCTTGCGGAAATACTCCAAAGCGGAGTTAACATTCATTGCTCCAATGGTCAGGGTTTCTACCATTAAATCCAAACGATCCTCTCGACAGAGAACCTTAGCGTCCAGCTTCTTTGCTAATTCTCGCACGCTGACGCTGCGTAAGAGATTATTGCTGGGTAACCGACCAAAAACGGTAATCTTGTGTCGTTCCAAAAACGGTTGGATCTCGGTTTCTACCAGTTGCCAGTCTCGAGGGGGAATATCGCCGATGGACACCCCCAAGAGGCGATCGCCTAACTCGATTTTAGCCGCTAAGAGGCGATCGAGGAGTTCTAGAGAGTGATAGCGGGTCACCAACAAAATTGGGGCATCCAATTGCTCCGCCATCTGGCTCAACGAGAGATCGAATAATTGTCCTTCTGAAAGGGTTGAAGGCCCTTCCAACAAAATTAAATCCCCCGCAATATCGCTGACATAGGTATCGAGCAAGGCGGCATTGTCTTGCTCGCTTCCATTTTGTAACTGTTTGCGGATCGTCAAGTCATCCAAACAGAGTAAAGGCGCCTTGCGGTGGTGGTCTGAAAGATTGAGCGCAATCGCCATAAAGCGCACGTCTTCTTCGCTCGCCCCCGTCGGGCTTCCATCCGGACTTTGACTGGGATAAGTTCCCAGAGGCTTTCCATAACCGATCGCGATTCCTTTTTGTTGAAGTTGGTGGGCTATCCCGACAATGGTTGCGGACTTCCCGCCATAGACTTCAGTCGATCCGACTAATAAACATTTGGTCTTCGGCATCACCCTCACTCCATAGCATTTTGAACGGCATTGTGTACTCTAATGGTTGAATCTTGTTGATTTATCCCTCAGCTCGTAACAATTTACGATAAAATCCCCTCGAAAAATCAGTGACTTTAGTGCGTTTGTAACTGGCAATAACTTCAATTAAGTGATCTACAAATTCTGAGTTTTGCATATCGACTTCGTAACTGAGTTCTGCATTGCCATCAAATTGCAGGCGACAGCGCGTGAGTTCTGCGGGAAGTTTGGAGACAAACCACGTAGCCACGAAAGGAACCCCTTCTTCCCTGCCCTCAATGGGGCGTTCCCCTTCGAGAGACCCTTGTTGGTAGAGGCCGATCGCATAAGGGAGAATTTGACGTTTCTGCCCTTGAAAGTAAGGTTGATATACCATCCACGCTGCTTTCTGAGCGGGTTTTAGGCTATCTAAAGACATGGCAAATCTTCTCGAACTTCCTTGTATAATATGCTTATCTTACAGACATTAGCAGCAAAGCCCTAGAAATAATTCATCAAATCCAACAATTTGTGCAAAATTTTGGGCGGGTTATCTCATTTCGCGTTCCAAAACGAGGAAAGGGTGCTATAATTGAAAGCTGTAAGCAATTTTTGTTTTACATCGGGATGTAGCGCAGTTTGGTAGCGCACTTCGTTCGGGACGAAGGGGCCGCTGGTTCAAATCCAGTCATCCCGATTATTAAACCCCATTAAACTGAAAAATCTCCAGTTCTTAATCTGTGTTTTTTAATCTGTGTTTTTTAATCTGTGTTTTTTAATACGTGTTTTTTAAGTGGGGAGAGGTTTCCCTGAAAAAGCGGGTGACGGGAATCGAACCCGTGTCTTTTGCTTGGAAGGCAAAGGTTTTACCATTAAACCACACCCGCAAAAAATTGCGCTTTTCTCATAGTAACACATTCATCCCCCATTGGGAAAATTTTTTTTAGATTTTCTTTCTCAGAAGACAAAAATTCCCCGCTAGGGTGTGGGTATGATGGAATCGGGGGCGTTTGGCGTTGCCCATACAGTGACAGGAGTCAATCGTGCGGAATTTCCACAACATCCAACAGCAGACTTACGATTTAATCGTTATCGGGGGGGGCGTAAATGGCGCGGGAGTGGCGCGAGATGCAGCTTTGCGCGGCTTAAAAACCATCCTCATCGAAAAAGGCGATTTCGCGAGCGGTACGTCGAGTTGGTCGAGTCGCTTAATTCATGGGGGCTTGCGCTATCTGGAGTATTTCGAGATTCCTTTAGTGAGAGAATCTTTGCGCGAGCGAGAAGTTCTCTTAAAAACTGCACCCCATTTAGTCAAACCCTTATTGTTAACTATTCCTATCTACGCCAAGCGATCGCGTCCCTATTGGAAAATTTGGGCGGGGATGTGCCTCTACGACCTCCTTAGTTATGATAAAACCGTCCCTCCCCATCGCATGCTTCCCGCCGCCGAATTCAAACAAGTTTTTCGCGCTCTCGATCCCGAACATTTGCGAGGCGGGGCGCAATATTATGACGGACAGGTGGCTCGGGCGGAACGTTTGTGTTGGGAGAATATTCTCTCAGCCAAAGAAGCTGGGGCAACAGTGTTAAATTATGTTGAAGTTCGGGAATTAGTGGGAGAAGGCGATCGCATTGTCCGCTTGCTTTGTCAGGATACCTTATCGGGGGAAGAATTTACGGTTTCCGGCACAGAAAAAGCGGTCATTGTCAATACGGCAGGTCCTTGGGTGGATCTCGTGGAAGGACGGGTAACAAGGATGGCGATCGCGAAAAAACGGAAGATCGGCGGCACAAAAGGCAGTCACATCATCGTCTATCGCTTTCCGGGGACTCCCTATACCAGTTTATAAGTTGAAGCGTAGAGCGACGGTCGTCCTTTCTTTATTATTCCTTGGTTGGATAAAGTGTTAATC
>JBFRWJ010000470.1:0-3151 GCA_051439525.1 Spirulina sp.
AGTCTTCCCATTGTTCCTGCAAATATTCGTCAAAGCGGCGGCGGTTGGCAGCTCCGGTTAAGCCGTCGGAATTGGCGAGATTCTGTAATTTTTGATTGGCGATCCGCAGGGCGCTTTCGGCTTTGAGGCGCTCTTGGATTTCTTGTTGCAATTGAGCATTTTGTTGCAATAACTGGGTTTGTAAAGAGCGAATCTTGAGTTGATTTTCCACCCTGACCAACACTTCAGCCCATTGAAAGGGTTTGGTAATATAATCTACCCCTCCCACTTCAAAAGCGCGCACTTTATCCATGGCTTCATTGAAGGCACTAATAAAAATCACGGGAACTTCTCGGGTATTGGCATGAGCCTTCAGTTCCCGACAGACTTCATAGCCATCCATGAGAGGCATACTGATATCGAGGAGAACGAGATCGGGAACCGAAGAACGAGCGGCTCTCAAGGCCATTTCTCCACTGAGGACGCTCCGGGCTTCGTAGCCGTGATTTTGCAATAGAGTGGATAAAAGGCGCAAATTATTGGGCGTATCGTCCACAATTAGAATATCCCCTTTAGTCATGGTGGTACTTCCCTCCATTCCCCCATTTTCCAATACGATTTCCCCCTGTTCGATTTAAGTGTAAAACTACCCGAGCGTTGTCATGATGATTTTCTTGCAAACCCCCCGAGGAATTCCCGATCTTCCCGATCTCACTCAACCTTCTCAACTGATCGACCTCGGCAGACAAGCCCTCGAAATATTTTCCCTGTTAATTTTGGCGGCGGCGGGTTTGGGGGTGGCGATCGCTTTGATTGCTTTTGCCCTGCGTTGGGATTCCGAGGGTTACCGTCGTTTTGTCGCGGAATGGAGCGATCGCTATGTCCGACTCCTGCGGGCGCTTCCCCACATTACTTTAATTTTATTACTTTTGGTGACGGGTTTTCTCTTCGGGGGCACCTTGAGTCGGCGCTATCATTTTTGGGAACAAGCTAAGGTGGTGCAGGTGGCGAGGAGCGTCGCGGGCGATCGCTCGGGACAGCAATCCCCGCGAGTTTACTATACGGTGCAAGAACCTTATACCTATATCATTTATGTCGATGGACGACCGACGGAAAAGGAGGACATTCGCAATATCGATCGCCCTTTGTCACTGGCAGGATCGAACGTTCAGGTGGCGATCGAGCAACTTCCCGATCCCCAACGGCAAGGACAAAATATTTATCTGGTGAATTTTAACGCCGTTTATCAAGTTAAAAATACGCTAGACGAGGAGCGAGAATTTTTTTTCGAGATGCCTTCCCCGTCGGGATACTTGCTCTGGGAGAATCCCCAAGTAGAGCGAGAAGGACAAAGACTCGAACTCGACCAACGGAGAAGTTCTCGGTTTTCTTTTCGTCTCGCCCCGGGGGAAGAAACGGAATTTCGCGTCACTTATAAGATGCAGGGGAGTCCGAAGTGGGTTTATATGGCTTACGGACAATTGTTGACGAATTTCCGACTCTATATCGAGGCTAATTTCCCCAATGCCAATTTTGCCAGTGGGATCGTGCCGACGGATACCCGCATTGAGGACAACACGACCCGGTTTACTTGGCAGTTTGAGAGTGTTTCCGTGCGCGATCCATTGGGGGTCTTTACGGCGACGGCAACGGTGGAGGATCGCGGCATTTTACCGCAGTTGCTCTTTCTCTCCCCTGTTGTTTTGCTGTGGTGGTTGCTTTTGCTCTATCTCTCGGTGTCGATGCGCTTGCAAAATGTCGCGATCGCTGCGGGGATTTTCTGGGCTTGTTTGTTGTCCCTCACCTATCTCAGTCGCATTTTCCCGGCGATCCCGGTTTGGGTGGCGATTTCTTTCGGATTTCTGGTTTTGGCTTGGGGGTTGGGGCGCGATCGCTCGAGTTCTTGGGCGGCAGTTATTAGCACCCTCTGCGGGGCAATTATTCCCCTTTTTGCTTTCTTAGTCCCTTATACGGGTTTAACTCTCAGTTTGGCTGGCGTTCTCAGTGGCGTTTGGCTGGCAGTTCTTCACTGGTATGGCTTGTATCCGAAGCCGTCTCGAGCGATAATTGATAATTGATAATTGATAATTGATAATTGAACCGCCCCATGAAATCTTATCTTGCTGCTGCGATACAGATGACGAGCAAGCCCGATCTGGATCGAAATTTAACTGAAGCTGAAGAACTAATCGATCTGGCAGTGCGTCAAGGGGCGGAGTTAGTCTGTTTGCCGGAAAATTTTGCCTTTTTGGGGTCTGAAGAAGACAAAATTCAACAAGCTGACGCGATCGCTCGAGCCAGCGAGAAGTTTCTTAAAACCATTGCCCAACGCTTCCAAATTACGATTTTGGGGGGCGGTTTTCCGACTCCCTCTGAAGATAAGGTGTATAACACCGCTCTATTAATCGATCGCAATGGGAAGGAACTGGCTCGCTATAACAAAGTCCACCTGTTTGATGTGAATTTACCCGATGGCAATACTTATCGAGAGTCGAGTACGGTGATGGCAGGCAAAGAACTTCCCCCGGTGTATCATTCGGAAACTTTAGGAACTTTAGGACTTTCGGTTTGTTATGACGTGCGCTTTCCCGAACTCTATCGCCATTTATCCGATAAGGGAGCGGATGTTTTGTTCGTTCCGGCAGCTTTTACGGCTTATACGGGGAAAGATCACTGGCAAATTTTAATCCAAGCTCGCGCGATCGAGAATACCTGTTACGCCATCGCGCCGGCTCAAACGGGCAATCATTACGGGACGCGCAACAGCTATGGTCACGCTCTCATTGTCGATCCTTGGGGGACGGTTTTGGCCGATGCCGGGGACAAACCGGGAGTCGCGATCGCGGAAATCGATCCCCATCGCTTAACGCAAGTTCGCTCGCAAATGCCTTCTCTTCAGCATCGCGTATTTTAACAGTTATCAGTTAGTAGTAACTACAGTCTCCGATCGTACAGCCTCCGATTGTACAACCTCTGATAACTGTTAGCTATTCGCCAATTTAAAGCACGGACTTCACGATTTTATAGCTTGTTACCACCCGATTGCCGTCAGGTAATTTCAACCATTCCCATTCTACTGTTTGGTCTGAAGTTACCTCGATCCCATAAATCGAAGGAGGAATCGCGGGATCGGTGGGAGGAGGAGCAGGAATAAATTTGGTGGTAACAGAAG
>JBFRWJ010000471.1:0-3972 GCA_051439525.1 Spirulina sp.
GTGTATAAGAGACAGACGATCGCGAATGTCGTTCCAAGCATCACATCCACTCGAACTCCCGCCTCCTATTAGCTGCAACGACCTTCGAACTTGTTCCTTCTCCTGTCGTTCGAGCGGAATTCCGTCACCCGACTTCCGATTCCCCATGACCCATTACCAAAAATTGCTATTGCTCGGGTTCAGAACCGACAAATCGTTTCGGGTTGCACTGGGCAAACGCGATCGCGGAGGGGATTGCCATCGAGTTGAAGCCCTGTCAGGTTAGTCAAACTCCCCAAGGGAACTGCATCTACGATTTCGTTGCGACTCAGATCGAGCACTGTCAAATTTGTCAAACTCGCTAAAGGAGCAACCTCTACTATTTCATTGCCACCCAAGTAAAGAACTGTCAGATTTGTCAAACTTGCCAAGGGCGCTACCTCTACTATTTTGTTGCCACCCAAGTCGAGCCTCGTCAAATTTGTCAAACTTGCTAAAGGGGCAACATCCACTATTTCATTGCCACCCAGGTAAAGCACTGTCGAATTAACGAGCTTCTCCTCTGCGAGATCGCACTCCTGTGTCCCAGTTTGCTCTAGAAGCACCTCAACCATCTGTCTTGCTTCTGGGGTCAAACGATTTTTATTTCTGCACCAATCGCCAAAGGTTTTGGGAGTCGGGTTCGTGCATCCCCCAATAGCACTCACCATGCAAATCGACAGCAAACTAACAGCAACAATTTTCTTCATCATTCACCCCCCCCTTTCCTCGGTGGGTTGGATAATTCCATTATCGCGAGAATTCCTTTGTTCGCAGAAAAATCGATAAGAATCTTAAGATCGTACCTCTCTTAATTTCCTCGCCGTTTTCCAGCTCAGCCAATGTCCCCCGGCACACCTCTTGTGACATTTCCTTCAATCGCAAAGATTTTGCCGATCGCCCGTTCGCTTTGCCAGTGTAACTTTTATCAGCAGTCGAGCGTCGGTTACAACCATATCGGATGCAGCACGAAGGGACACCGACCAATCGGGTTGGCGAGTCAGTTGCCCGTTTAAGGCCGAGGCGATCGCGACATAACCGACGATCGCGATCGAAACAAATCCAACAAGATGACGAACCCATCGTTTGGAGATTTGCATGACCTCAAAGTAATTCGAGAGCGATTGGATACTTCTATTATCGCTAAACAGAATTCGGAAAAGTTAGAAGAATTCAAAAAAAGCGCTTGGGGGACGGCGGGGTTTCCCTGCCAACCCAAAAACGACCAAAGAGAGACAACAAAAAAAGTAATTTTTTGACAGAAACAGTGGTAAGATAGCAAACAAATTTAAGAGTAAAATGTTAACGCTGACTTACGAGTACAAAGTAATGCCAATGGCTCAACAAGTTGAGGTTATCGAGCATACCTTAACGATTTGTCGTTCGGTTTGGAATTATGCCCTTAGAGAGCGCAAAGACTGGAGAAATCTCCCGCTAGAATCTTTGATTTAGCGGGAGAGGGTGTCAACTGCAAAAAACAATCCTCGGCGGACTGTTCGCGGGGTTGACGATTATTTTCTCGTTTGTTAATGATTTTGTCTCCTCTTTCTCCATCATGACTTGCACGATCGCGGCAGGGGCGGCTGCTTGTGCTTCTATGGTCTTTCCTCAAAAAGATAACTCCCCTCGCAGGCGATCTTTTGTTCTGAGTATGGCGATCTCGATCTTAACTTGGGGCATGTTAACCCGCTACCTTCCGATTGGGTTGGGACATTATCTGAACATCTTCGTCGTTCCCCGTTCTTCCCTGCAACCGACGCTACAAATTGGCGATCGCATTTTAGTGGTAAAATTTGCAGATTATCGACCCCAACCGGGAAATTTAGTCGTGTTTTCCGTCCCAGAAACCGTCCGCGCTCTCGCTCCGAAAGTCTGCCCCCGGGAAGAAATTTTTGAGGTCAAGCGAGCGATTGCATCTGCCGGAGAAACCGTGAAAATTCTGGGAAGATTGGTATTCGTGAACGATCGGCCCCTGCGGGAAAATTATCTGGCCGCCCCTCCCGCTTAGCAACTCTCGCCCCAACAGATTCCGCCCCATTCCTCTTGGGTGCTTGGAGATAATCGCAATGATAGTTTTGACTCTCATATTTGGGGCGTTCTTCCCGCAGACAATATTATCGGTCGTACTCATAAAGTTATCTTTCCCCTGTCTCGATCGCGCTCCCTTTTGCCCGACTAAACTTAGAAAACTCTTATTTTTTGCATCTTCCGATCGCGCCTTCTTCTCTTTCTCCCTTCACGCTGCAAGTCAGGGCGATCTCGATCTTCTCCCAACCCGCGATCGAGCCAATCCGACGATTGTTGACGAGCGAAAAAACGGCGATCGCTCTCTCGTCTTAGGCAATATTCCCAGTTTTTGAGAGCAACTCAAAGTCGGAAGTTTAATGAATTAAAAATCAACAAAATAATCGAGTCGATAATTGAGCCAAACTCTGCTAGAAATTACGGAGAGGAGCGATCGTCGGTAGGAGAAGAAACCCGCGATCGTCAAAGAAGGAAAAATAGAGGGAGAGTTCTGTCAGAAATCCTTGAAAATCTGACGATCTTAGGCTAATTTTTACAAGTATCGAGGGATATCAGTGGGATGAGCAATCCTTGGATATTTTTCCTCAATCGCTGGAAGGGGAAGAGGTTCGCCTTCATTCAACAGTCTTGATGCCGATGGAGAAGGAGAGAGGGAAAAAGTTGGATTGTTAATGTTTTCTCACTCGCTCCCTATCGCTGTGGGTTCGATTTTTGGGGGCGAAGGTTAACGGGGTATTGTCTTTCTAGACCACAAAACTGGCTTCTTCTCCCCGAGCGGCCTGCCAACTGCGAGCATCGTAGTAAAGATCGGCAAGAGTAATGCGATAAAGGGATTCTTTAAGTTGTTCGTCCAAGCGCCTCCACAAACTCAATGCTACCCAATCTTCAGCGCGATCGGCATCGGGAATCTGTTTGGGTAAAGGCGCAACCTCTTCTCCTACCGCCGCCAAAATTTGCCCTAGAGAAATTTGCGAAGGATTGCGAGCAAGTTGATAGCCCCCCCGAGAACCTCGAATTGAATGGACTAATCCCCCCCGACGCAATTCAATGAGGAGTTTTTCCAAATAGGGAGCCGGGATATCTTGACGCCGTGCGATCGCGCAAACCGAAGCGGGTTTGCCCTCGGGTTGCAAACTCAAATCCAAGAGAGCCTTGACGCTGTAATGCCCGCGAGTTGTCAGTTTCATGAGTCAGTTTTTCCGTTAAAGTTAGAGGTCGCTATTGGCGATCGAGACTTAGATGTACGAAATGTTACGATTTTCCCCAGCTTGCTTCCAATCCTCTTTAATAAGTTTAAAGTCTTATTGACTTTGATGCAAAAAATAGAGTTAACTATGTTAAAGTAATGGAGGTTAGAATTATTGTCTTTACATCCTTGCGATCGGACAATCTGAATAACCGACAACAAGAACAACCAACTCGAACATTAAGTTAATCGCTATGAGCAAAAACCCAGAACCCTTAGTCGGTCAAGAACTCCTTGATAAACTCAAAGAACTTGAAGATCTGCCCAAAGAAGAGAAAGCCAGAGAATGCGGTTACTATACCGTTACCAAAAATAACATCGAGCGCGTCAATATGATGAAATTCCTCAATGCGCTTATTGATGCCGAGGGAATTGAATTAGATGGCGCGAGCAACGGTGGCGGACGAGGCGGACGTTCTGCCAGTTTCCGCATTAGCGTACAGTCCAATGGCAATCTTTTAATCGGCTCGGCCTATACGAAAAAAATGGGATTGCAGCCGGGGGATGAGTTTGAAATTTCCCTCGGACGCAAACACATTCATCTCAAACAAATTACAGATGATGAAGACTTAGAGTTAGATGAAGAGTAAAACTTGTCAAACTCCTCGTCAAACCGCTCGTTAGACTGCGCGTCAAGTCACTCAAACCGAGTTGAGCAAAATGCGCCGCGCATCCTACGATTC
>JBFRWJ010000472.1:0-8028 GCA_051439525.1 Spirulina sp.
GTCGGACTCTTATGAGTCTTTTCTGTGAGGGATAGGGGTGGAAATCCCTATGGGATAAGGTATCCCGTTTCAAATGACCTTTGCAGGTCGCGCTGACCTAGATAACGTAGCGATTAACTCGCTTAGACTGGTCAGGTTAGGGCTTTTTCAAGCTCCCGCTAGACCCGAAGGGTTAGCGGTGAGTTCCTGACTCTTGCAAAGATAAAGACTTTTCTAACGATTGCTCTGAAGATTCTGCGAACAAATTCTCTCGAGTTTGTTCCCAAGGTTTTTCGACAGATTCTTCTGGAGGATAGAAAACGGGAGTCGCAACCATTGTTTTGCTAAAATTCTTGTTTCCTTTCTATCTTATCATTTCATGGTACTTTCATGCCAGCACAAACAGTTGGTAGGGTGGGCAGGATATACCCATAAAAGCAAGACGATATCGATAAACCCCTGCCCACCCTACTACTTTCTACTTTATCATTTCATGGCACTTTCATGCCAGTTTCTTAATAAATATTCAGACAAAAAAGTCAGAATGACAAAAATCAGAACGCCCAATACAGTTATCATTAATAATGCAGCAAACATTCGCGGAATTTGGAGATTGTAACTGGACATAAGCATTTGATAAGCAATCCCCGATCGCGCGCCTCCCGTCCCGGCAACAAATTCCGCGACAACTGCCCCAATTAGAGATAAACCGCCACTAATTCGCAATCCTCCTAAAAAGTAGGGTAAAGCACTGGGCAAGCGCAAATAAATTAACGTTTGCCAGCGCGAGGCATTGTAGAGTTTAAAGACATTTTGTAAGTTGCGATCGACGCTGTTCAATCCTAGAGTTGTATTGGAGACAATCGGGAAAAAAGCGACGATCCAAGCACAAACCACCAAAGCCGCAAAGGTATTATTTCTCAACCACATGATAATCAAAGGCGCGATCGCGACGATCGGGGTGGTTTGTAAAATAACGGCATAGGGGAAGAAACTGCGCTCGATCCACTTACTTTGAGCAAATAAAATCGCAACTGCAAGACCCGATATCGTTGCGGTTACAAAAGCAAAAATTGTAATTTGTAAGGTAATTAATAGAGAGGGAAAAAGCGCAGACCAATCCGAGACTAAAGTCTTTAAAACCAAAAATGGCCCCGGTAATAAATAGGGAGGTAATTCCAACACTCGGACGAACGCTTCCCAAGCGAATAGGGCGACAATGCCAACGATAAAAGGCGCGATCGCTTCCGGGGAAAAAATTTTACCGAGAAGGCGATCGCGAGATAAACTGGCAGAAACGGAATTGGATAAAGTTTCTCGTGCTGTTATCGATCGCGGAGATGTTTTCATAAGAAAATAAACAAAAAAGATATCAAACGTTTTTCAGTTCAGACCCCATTGCTTCTCGGAGTTTCCGGGAAACCTGCCGACAATATTCATTGCAGATCGTTGAAGTCCGAAAATCGTCGTTGCGGGGGTACGGTGCGGGAATCGGAATCTCGGCAAAAATGCTACCGGGATGAGAAGACATGACCAAAACGCGATTGGATAAATACACCGCTTCGTAAATATTATGGGTGACAAAAATAACCGTTAAATGTTTTTCTTGCCAAAGGGTTAAAAGATCGCTATTTAACTTTTCTCGAGTGAGTTCGTCTAAAGCGCCGAAAGGTTCGTCCATGAGCAAGATTTGCGGTTGCGTTACTAAAGCTCTCGCAATCGAAACGCGCATTTTCATGCCACCAGAAAGTTCCCGGGGATAGCATTGTTCAAACCCCGTCAAACCGACTAGATCGATCGCTTCTCGAACCAAAAGACTGCTGCGATTGCGAGGCACTCCTCCTAACTTTAGGGGCAAATAGATATTCTCTTTAACCGTTGCCCAAGGCATGAGAGAAGCTTCTTGGAAAACAAAAGCCAAATCGCGATCGCGTCCTTGCTTTTCTCTCGTATCGCCATATTTTTCGTCCCATAAAATATTACCCGAACTGGCTGTCTCCAGTCCCGATATGAGTTGCAATACCGTACTTTTTCCGCAACCCGAAGCCCCAACCAAACTCACAAAATCCCCAGAAAAAACCTGTAAATTCAAATCTTTGACCGCAATCGTATGATTGCCATAGATTTTCGTAATGCGATCGAGGGTCAGTGCAGAAATTTTGTTCATATCGTTTACTCGTTATCGTTTACTCGTTATCAATTATTGATATTTTTCATTTCAATCCTTTTTCGACAAAATCTAAGGTAAATGCTTTTCTATAATCGGTATCGGGTTTAAATATACCCGCTTCTACCATGGTATCAAAAAACTGCTGCCATCGTTCTTCTGTCATAATCCCGATCCTTTTTTCTCGGGCATCTTCAGATAAAATAATATTATATTCTTTTATCTTTTTGAGACTGTAAGCGAGTTGTTCGTCCGTCATTTCCGGATTATCTTTCTGAATGAGTTGATTGCCGGGTTCTGGATTTTCGAGATAACTGTACCATCCTTCGATCGAAGCATCGACAAATCGCTGCACTAAATCGGGATTTTTGTCGATGATTTCTTGACGGGTATCAATCGTCGTTGCATAAGGCGTAGAACCATAATCTGCAAGGAGAAAAACAAGGGGTTTAAATTGCCCCTCTCGCTCGATTTTGAGGGGTTCTGAAGTCAAATATCCCTGCTGCGCCGAATTTTTATCGGCAAGAAACGGTCCGATGGTAAAGTTATAGGGTCGCTTTTGCTCGTCGGTAAAACCATATTTGGCTTTGAGCAAAGGCCAGTAGGTTATATTCGCACCCGAGGACACATAAATCGGCTGATTTTTTAAATCTTCTAAGATTTTTACGCCTCGATCGGGATGAGCGATTAAGACTTGCGGATCCTTCTGAAAAATCGCCGCAATGGTAACAATAGGAATCCCTTCTTCAACCGCTTGAATTGTTGCCGCACCGCCCCCCATAAAAAAGTCGATCGCGCCGGACATTAAAAGTTGTATGCCGTTAACTTGAGCCCCTCCCATTTTAATGTTGACATCTAAGCCGTATTCTTCATAAATTCCCGTCGCCAGAGCCTGATAAAATCCACCATGTTCGGCTTGAGCGTACCAATTCGTCCCAAACGTAATTGTCTCGAGGGTTTTCCCCCCTCCTTCTTCAGAGGGAGTCGAGACGCGATCGCCACAAGCAGCCAGCAGAATTCCGGCTAATGCAAAAGAACTATACTGAAGAAATTGACGGCGCTGCCAATTGATGTCTTGCATTTTTGTTAACATTGAACAATTGTTAGTATATTTAACTTAACAAAAGTTGTCCCCTAGGCGATGACGCCCTCTCCAAGCAGTCCATTCACCGACGCTTGCTCTCGATAAGCCCCATAAAAACGCCGAAAATTATTACAGTATAAGGATGAAGTCCCCATTGACGGACAACGAAACGCGATCGCGAGTCATCGCCTTTGGCTCGAGGCGAGCGATCGCTCCAAGATCGAGACACCCAACAAAATCATTAAAATCCGCGTATGCTCTTAACCCAGCCCAAACTTGAAAATACGAGTTGGCAATATTTACAACTCCCCTCAGCCCCCCGAGACGAGATCTCGCCCAATCAAATTCTCGCCCCCCTCACCGCTCGCGTTAACGATCGCGACCATTTAGAAATTGGCGGTTGCGACGTGACAGAATTACTCGCAGAATATGGCTCGCCCCTGTACATTCTAGACGAGCAAACCCTGAGGGCGGCGTGCCGTCAGTATCGCGAAGCCTTTATCCGCCATTATCCCGGGGAATCTCAGGTCATCTACGCCTCCAAAGCTTGGAGTTGTCTCGCAGTTTGTGCGGTCATTGCCAGTGAAGGATTGGGCTTTGACGTGGTGTCTGGGGGGGAATTATACACCACCCGGCAAGCGGGAGTCAGTGCCGATCGCATCTATTTCCACGGCAATAATAAATCCCTAGAAGAATTGCAGTTTGCCTATACCGAGGGCTGCACGGTGATGGTGGATAATTGGCTGGAGTTGGAGATGCTGGCCGAGCTCGCCGCACCGGAAGCCCCCATCCGCATCATGGTGCGACTGACCCCCGGCATTGAATGCCACACCCACGAGTACATCCGCACGCGACATCTGGATAGTAAATTTGGCTTCGATCCCAATCACTTGCCCGAGGTCTTTGTTTGGATTCGCCAACGCCCTCAATTGCAGTTTATCGGCTTGCACGCCCATATCGGCTCGCAAATTTTCGAGCGCCAACCCCATCAAGATTTAGGGAAAGTGATGGTGGAATGGTTGCAGTCTGCGATCGCGTCGGGCTTGCGGGTGGAAGAATTAAATATTGGTGGAGGGTTAGGCATTTGCTACACCGAAGCCGACGATCCCCCCAGTATCGAAGAATGGGTGAGTGCTGCCTGTCGTGCCGTGGCTGACAGTTGCCAAGCGGAAAATTTACCACTCCCCAAACTCCTCTGCGAACCCGGGCGATCGCTGATCGGTTCGTCTTGCGTGACAGCATATACCGTAGGCAGTCGCAAAGAAATTCCCGATTTGCGCACTTATATCGCTGTCGATGGCGGAATGTCCGATAACCCGCGTCCTATCACTTATCAGTCGGTCTATCGTACCGTCCTAGCCAATCGCATGTCCGCCCCCCTCACCGAAACCGTCACCGTTGCCGGAAAGCATTGCGAGTCTGGGGATGTGGTAATTAAAGATGCTCGACTTCCCGAAACCCGAGCCGGAGACGTGTTAGTGGTTTTGGGAACGGGAGCCTACAATTACAGCATGGCCTCTAATTACAATCGTATTGCTCGTCCGGCTGCCGCGATCGTTAATGCAGGGGAAGCCCACTTAATTGTGGAACGGGAAACTTATCAGGATTTAATCCGTCAAGACCGATTGCCCGAACGACTGCTCGATCGTTAAATTCTTGGGGAGGAGTCGGTCGGTATCCTTCTATAAGTTCTCAGGTTACCGCACGATCTCTTCCCCACGCCTATCTCACGCTCGCTTATCAATTCTCAACGATCGATGGGTTTTTTTCTCGATCCGAATGCGATTCCACCTTGGTTGCTCGAAATTATCGATATTGCCCTCGTTCTCCTGCTGACCTATTTGGTTCTTCTCGCGATCGGGGAACGGCGAACCCTTTGGATGGTCAGGGGACTGATCGTGCTCATGCTGGCGGCTGTTGTGAGTGAAAAACTCAAGTTACCGCATTTAAGTTTTGTCTTGGAACGATTGGTGTTAGGATCGGCGGTGTCTATGGCGGTGGTGTTTCAGTCAGAGTTTCGCCAGTTTCTCGAAAGACTCGGACGGGGCGATCTCCTGCACGTTTTTCAAACCTCTCACCGTTTCGTTCCCGAGCAGGAAAATACGATTGATAAAATTGTTGATGCGATTAAGGAACTGTCTCAAAATCGCACGGGAGCGCTGATTATTATGGAAACGGGGGATCCCATCGACGAGCGGTTTTTTTCGGTGTCGGGAGTACCGTTGGATGCGGAGGTCTCTAAAGAAATCCTGCAAACGATTTTTCAAACCAGTACGCTTCTGCACGATGGTGCGGTACAAATTCGCGGTTCTCGCATTGTCGCCGCATCGATTATTTTACCTCTCTCGGAGCGAGTGGCCTCTCGTCAGTTGGGAACTCGTCATCGGGCAGCCATGGGGATTACGGAGCGGATAGATAATTGTCTGTGTATCGTAGTGTCGGAGGAGACAGGATCGATTTCTTTGGCGGAAGGACGGAGCTTAAATCGACCCCTTACGAGCAATAAATTAAAAGACTTATTGGAACAGAAGTTTTCTACCTCTGTAGAAAGAGATGTCACGCCCAATATCGGACGCTTGAGCCGTCGGTTGAGCGCCCAAGGACGGGCGCTATTTCAACGCTTGTTTGGGAGTTGAGGAATTTCCAATCAATCTCCGGCCAAGAATGCGATCGATTCGGCTTCTTGCCAGAGTTTGAACAGGAAGAACTCAGCGCGATCGCTCATGGTAGTTACGAAAATTCCTTCTTCGCTCTCGGGATCGGAGACCAACCAAGTCCCGTTCAAGCAAACTTCGACATATTCGTCATCACAAACCGCCAAGGAGAGTGCTTGGGTATTTTCCCGTGCGGACAGGCTCTCCAACTCCGTCAAATGAGGCAAATCCGCAGGGAGCAAGAAGGAAGCCGTACTGGGCTCGACAAAGAGAGGTGTTGCCGATCGCAACGCCAACACAACTCGCGTGGCGACCCAATTTTCCATCGGTTGAGCCAGGTGCTCTAAGCAGAATCCGTTTTCCGTGTAAGTCAGTTTCAACATGGGTTCTGTTTTCGATCGTGTTTCCCGGTTGCTGGGACGATCGCACGGGAGCGCGATCGCCGGTGATTGATAAGAACTTACTAACTGTTTACTGGGGGCTGTTGTCGCGCCAGAATTGTTCGGCGAAAGCAACGGTGGGGTGCATCGGTGCTTTGGGTTTCTGACGCAGAATCATGCCAGCTTCTCGAGGCGTGCGCGCGCCTTTTTTGGAGTTACACCCAACGCAAGCAGTAACTACGTTATCCCAAACGTGTTTTCCGCCTCGAGAGCGAGGAATGACGTGATCTAAGGTCAATTTGTGCTTGCTACCACAATATTGACAGGTCTGCTTGTCTCGTCGCAGGACTTCGCGTCGATTCACGGCGGGGACTTTCCAAACCCGTTCGGTTTGTGCCATCGTCAGGCGGATGTGGGCCGGAACCTGTAATTTCACGCTAGGAGAACGGACGAGCCAAAATTGGTCGCTAAACAGATTCACGGGTTCCGCTTTTCCCGTCACTAAAAGGGCGATCGCCCGACGGATATTAATCCGACTCAAGGGCAAGTAATTTTTAGAAAAGACGACAACCGATCGACTTAAAGTTTCTGTTATTCCGGTCACGGCTTTACTCCTTTTTCTGCCGTTTTCAGTCGAGTCCCCAAAGTACGAATAACCCCCGCTTTCTCTGGACTCGGAAGCGGGGGTACAAACCGGTTGGGGTTTTGTGTTTATTTGGGTACTTTTGGCCTCGGCCCGTACCTCCCGCTTGGTTGTTGTGGATTTAATCCGACGAACAATCTCTCGCTTTCACTGTTATGTTCGCTGTTATGCCGATAATTTTTAATCTGGCTGGCGATTTCGCTCAAAATCGGGGGAATTGATTCTTGGCGACTGGGAAGATAGAAAAAGCGATCGAGGGTTTTTGAGCAATCTGCGCGATTTGATACAATTGTATCATTTGACGTGTCATTCAGAAGGATGCTGCTCTCTCCTATTTCTCCGCTTACTTCTCCTCCCATGCGAGCGATCGCTTGCGCGTCCGCAGGACGTATCGCGAAATCATTCGCCAATGCTCGCTCCCGTGCCGCGAGATGCCAATTTTCTCGGCAATTGGCGACAAGATTGAGAGTTGATAGGGATGAGAGAAGATTCACAGATTCCTCCTAGTCATGGTTCTTTTGAACTAAATGTTCCTGGGAACTGGGTAAAATTTGAAATTTTGTTTTTGAACGGGATAAGGGGTTGTCAAAACCCATCTATTACATACTACACTTGTAATATCGATATGTCCACTATTTTTGGAGGAAATTTTTTCGATGCGTACTTTAACTCGTACTCGTACATCAACAACCGACATGGAAGTCACGAGCATTCGTCTGGAAAGAGAACTGAAGGAGAAGCTCAAGGAACTGTCGGGCAACACGGGTTATCAAGCATTGATCAGAGATGTCCTTTGGAACTACGTCCAACAAAAGTCCGGCGATTACCGCCCGACGTTTTCCAAAACCGATATTCGCGCCAGTTTTAAAGCGATCGCCCAGAAAGACGAATGCTGCGTCCTAACGGGCAAAATGATACCAGAAAATGCCCCCATGTTTCTCGGTCTCACTACCCACGGGGATCTCGTCCCCTTAAGTTTGGAGAGTTTATCCGCAGCTTAACCTCCTACGGGGGCGGGGAAACTTTAACCAAAATATCGGCCACACCCCCAATATTCCAGCTCACCCGCCCCCAAACAATGAGCAATGAACAATGAACAATGAACGGCAAATAGTTTTTAT
>JBFRWJ010000473.1:0-3828 GCA_051439525.1 Spirulina sp.
GGACAGAGAGGCAAGGCGATCGAGACCGATACTTACGATCCGCGCCTCCGCCCTTGGTATAAATTTGCGACAGGCTCCCAAAATCGCGACTCGACTTGGAGTCCGGTTTATACCTTTTTTACTGCGACTGCACCCACTTTAGGCATTACTGCGGCCAAACCCCTCTACAGTCAAGACAATCGACTGCTCGGGGTTTTGGGTGTCGATTTGTACTTGTCGGAGATTGCCACATTTCTGCAGCAATTACAACTCAGCCCTCGCGGCGTTTCCTTCATGATGGAACGAGATGGCCTGCTCATTGCGTCATCCACCCAACAGCTCACCCAACAAGAAATCAACGGTCGCATCGAGCGCATTAACATTTTTAAGAGCGAGGATGCCCGACTCAGAGAGGTCGCGATCGCCCTTCTCGACAAGTTTAATCACGATTTGAGCCAGATTAAAACAGCAAAACAAATGACCCTCGTTATGGATGGCAAGCGCTATTTTGTTGGCGTAACGCCCTTGGATGACGCTCGCGGCATTGACTGGCTCTTGGTGGTTTCCATCCCCGAACTCGACTTTCAAGACCTGATCGTCATGACGACCCGTTGGGCAACCCTCATTGGCGTCATTACTCTCGTTATCGGAACGGGGATGGGATTGCTGGCAGCTCGATGGATTGTCAAACCCATTGACTTGTTAAACGTTGCCGCTCTAGATATTGAAGCAGAGCGATTTGAACCGCAGACTCTCAACTCTATCACTTCTCGTCCCGATGAAGTGGGCAAATTAGCTCGGATTTTTCAGAACATGGGTCGGGTGATTAGCAGCAACCAAACCAGTTTGAAAGAACAAATGCAAGACCTTGAAACGCAAATGGCTGCAGCCAAGCGCCAACAAACGCGAGAAAAACGATACGATACGGGGGCAATTCAAGCGTTGCTGGCGCGATCGCGTCAAACACGCAGCCGCATGAATGCTACCGTCGAACCCGAAGTCAATACAGCTTCTCTGGAATCCTTCCTGGCTGCCATTCCCCTCCTTACCGATTTTTCCGGAGAGGAGATCGGCGGGTTAATCGCCATCGGTCGGCAAAAAACCCTTCCCGGACAGACTCGGATTACCCGGGCCGGGGAGATAAGCGAGACTCTATCCCTCATCCTCGCCGGGTGCGTTGAAGCAGAGCGCTCCCATTTCGATCGCCCTTCCCTCACCTTGTCTCCGGGAGATGCCTTCGACCCGTGGTCTTTTCTCTTGGGGATTCCCTCCCCCTCAACCCTGCGAACCCTCGAGCCGACTCAACTCTTCGCGATCGAACGCCAAGGGTTGAAAAAATACCTCGAGGCACAGCCCCAACTCATCGAGAAAATCCTGCGACAACTGGTGGAAAATCGCGAAGAACTTCTCGCGAGGAGAACAGCCCTCGTCCCAATCGGAACAATTGAAGACGAAGACGATTTCGACAATAATTTTAATCATTGGGTTCGCGATCGCCTAATTGCACAATTCGATTTATCGCGGGAGAAAATTTAACTCATGCCCTCTTTATCGATTAACAAAACCATTCCCCTACTCATTGTCACTCCCATTCTCACTTCCATTGCCGTAACGGGATACCTCGGCTATTACAACGGACGCAAAGCCGTTGACCAGTTAGCCCAAAGAATTAACTTGCAGACCACCCGAGCGATCGAAGCCTACATCCAAGAATTTTTAGACACCCCTCACGACATCTTAGCCTTTAATGAAGCCTACCTTGAAAGTACGGGGTTAGATGCAAACGATTTTGACACCCTCAGAAAAATCTTTGCCCGCGCGGTTCCCGAAAAGGCTCGCGGCTTTTTCTACGGCAACGAGCAGGGCAAATATATCGGAATTTCCTTAGATAACGTCAATCATAAAGACTTAGTTTTTTGGCTGCGAGATGAAGATACCGTTCCCCATGCCCATTTGCACAAAATTCAACCCGGACAGCCCGATCGCTTTACCGAAGCAACCCTCTTCGATCCTCGGGTTCGCCCGTGGTATAAAAACGCGAGAGAGGCCAAACAACCGACGTGGAGCGAGGTTTACGCTTTTGCGGGCAGCGGCGTTTTAGGGATCAGCGCTGCCTCCCCAGTATACGACCGGAATAATGTCCTGCAAGGGGTATTTCTCATTGATGTCATTCTCAATGATGTCAATGAGTTCTTAAAAAATCTTTATATTTCTCCTCGAGGGGAAGCCTTTATCATCGAACATAGTGGCGCGATCGTGGGCAATTCTCTGGGAGAATCGCCTTTTGTTGAGAGCGCTGACGGCAAACAAGAGCGAATAGACATTCGTAACAGTCCCCATCCGTTACTCCGGGACATCGCTCGAGGGTTTTTCGAGGAGGTGGAGACTCAAAATCTCTCCCTCGACGAAGAAATCTATTTGACATTAGTTGCTAATAATACCCGCCAATATGTCGGTGTTAAGCCCGTGCGGGACGGACGTGGGATCGATTGGTTGATTGTTGTCGCCATCCCCGAAACCGACTTCGCAGCAGTGATTCTGGCCGGCGTGCACTCGACGCTCATCGTCGGGGGGATCGTCGCCGTCTTGGCGACGATCGTCGGTCTTTTGGCAGCTCGGTGGATTATCAACCCCATTCAATCCTTAAATTGGGCGGCTAAAGCGATTGAAGAAGATCGCTTCGAGCCAGCGACCCTAACTAAAGTAATACAACGACAAGATGAAGTGGGAGAATTGGCCCGGGTCTTTGAAAGTATGGGCACGGTGATTAGTTCCAGTAAAGCCAGTCTCAACCAACAGATGTCAGAGTTAAAGACTCAGGTCGCCCGAGCCCAACGCCAGAGTCGCGACAGTCGGCGCTACGACCCCGCCAGCATCCGAGAGCTGCTCGAGCGATCGCGTCAAATTCGCACTTCTCAGCACGACAATGGCAACAGCTTGTCGAAACAGTTAAAACGGGTCAGGTATTTTTCTTCCTTTTCCGAGGAAAAATTACAGCAATTGGTTGCCCTCGGAGACCGATATATCATCGAGAAAGACGAAATTCTCTTTCGCGAAGAAGAATCCGGAGAATCCTTCTATTTAATTCTTCAAGGCTCCGTTAAAGTTTATGTGGAACAACTCGATCGATTTCTGACCAATCTCTCGGTCGGGGAATTTTTTGGCGAAATGTCCTTGCTCCTTGGCATTCCGCGCACGGCAACGGTCAAAGCATTAGAAGAAACCGCATTTTTCGTGTTGGATCGGAAACGTTTTCAGATTTTTCTCCGAACCTATCCTAATATCAGTCTGGATATTGCCAAAAAACTGTGCGAACGTCAAGAGGAATTAGAAGAACGCAAAAAATTACTCAAAATAGTAGGAATTTTAAAGGATGAAGAAAGTTTTAACCAAAATCCCTTAAACTGGATACGCAATCGACTCATTCAACCTATAGTTTCCCATTAGCTGTCAAAAACAAGATTCAATCTTATTTTCAATTCCTCAGCAAATATGAAACAAAAGAACGTAGAAACTTATATTGTTCCCGGAGAATTGGTCTTTAAACCCGGGGATAAACCGGCCAGCTTTGCAATTACGGCGGTCAATCATAGCGATCGCTGTGCCGGGTTTCAAATTGAAGTGACCGCCGCCGGCGTTGACAATGCCAGCGATCGCCGCAATTGGTATACCATTAGTCCGGAAGTGAGTACGAAAAACCCCCCGGGAGACTCGACTAAATTTCAAGTCACGATTATCGATACCCCCATTCCCGGTTTTGTCGGGTTGATGAACCTGACGGTGCGGATTTTTTCCCTCGACCTGCCCGACGAAGAACGAGAAATTTTACGATTGAACGTGGAACAGAGC
>JBFRWJ010000474.1:0-21786 GCA_051439525.1 Spirulina sp.
AAACCAAACCCCAACCAACAATAAGTTTTGTTTAATAATTACCACTGCCGCCACACCAAAACAAACACGCCTGCGATCGCCCATAATGCCAGAACTAAAATTCCTTTGGTTAGCGTAATTAAACCCAAACAAATGCCAATCCCCAGACCCCATATTTTTTGTTTTCTTTCTTTTAACAAACACAGTAATAACAAAATAAATAAAGTATTAATTATTCCATCTAACATCACCAAACGTCCGTGACGAAGAACGGGAAGTAAAGTTAAATAAACAGATGCAGACAGAATCGCTTCCAATCTGCGCGAGAAAACTTCTCTGCCTAATAGATAAAGGAAAGGTATGCCACAGGCTGTTAGAAAGGCAAGATTAAAACGACTGCTAAATTCTCCCACTCCTCCCAACACGTGATAGCCGATCGCAATAATCCAATAAACTAAAGGCGGTTTAATAAAATAGGGAATGTCAAAATAAGTCAAATGCAGCCAATTTCCCTGACGATAGACTTCTCGGGCGACGATCGCATGAGATCCTTCATCCCAGTCTCTCAAAGGAACACTCCCCAACCCTAGCATCCAGAGCAAAACAGCAGCCAGCAAGAAGAAGAACAGCCAGTGGGAATCCGTCCTAGGAATTTGTGGGTAGAAACGAGATATTCTTTTCATATTGACAGGATAGCAGAGCTAGGCACACAATCAGTATGATAATATTTTTGGTTACCGATTCGATCATTCAATGCGCTACTCTCTTAAATCCTTGCAATCGGCATTTTCCGTATTTTACAATCGCCCAATATATTTTAATTTCGCGATAGTTGCTCTCTTTTTTACTCTCAGTTTAATCGGAATTCTCAACCATTCTATGTGGCGAGATGAATTAAATGTCTGGGCAATTGTGCGAGATAGTTCCTCGCTATCAGAGTTATTTCAGAATATTAAATATGAAGGGCATCCCGCTCTTTGGTATCTCTGTCTTTATGGGCTAAATTTTTTAGTTGAGAAGCCGATTGTAATGCAGCTTTTTCATCTTGCGATCGCAACCAGTATTGTCGCGATTTTCCTTTTCTTTTCCCCTTTCTCTCGTACCCAAAAAATCTTATTTTCTTTTGGCTATTTACCCTTTTATGAATATTCAGTTATCAGCCGTAATTACTCGCTTTATATTCTCTTTGCTTTTTTATTTTGTGCTTTCTTTAAAAATCGTCATAAAAATTCTCTTGCTTTGATTATTTTGCTCGTTCTCATGACTAATGCGAATGCTTATGGACTTTTAATTGCTTTTGTTCTATTTTGTGCTTTATTCTTCGATCTAATTCTCTCGAAGCAAAAACTAAGTATCTTAACAATTTTAAGTAGTATTGGCATTTATGGATTAGGATTTTTTACCTCTTTATTTCTTCTTATTCCTCCACAGGATAGCGAACTCAAAGGAGGCTTAATTAAATGGGATACATTTTGGGATCTTCATCATTTAATGAAAGTTTTGGCAAGAATTTGGAATAGTTATATTTTGATTCTCGTTCCTCGAGATAGCAGTTTCTGGGATGTCACATTATACGCTATGATTTCTCTATTAATTTTAATATTTTTTGTTCTGAGTTTTATTAAAAAACCAATCCCCTTATTTGTTTATGTATTGGGTACGGTAGAATTACTCTTTTTTACCTATACGAAGGTTTTAGGATCGCCGCGACATTACGGGAATTTTTATATTGTTTTAATTATCGCAGTTTGGCTCTCTTCGTATTATCCCTCTCAACCCGATCGCTTTTGGAAAAAGGCGATCGCATGGGTCAACCGCCAGAAAAAAGCAATTTTAACTTTTATATTATTCGCTCAATTCATTGCCGGAGTTGTTGCTTTTAATCGCAATCTTGCTATTCCCTATTCTGCCAGTCGAGAAACGGTAAATTATATTAAAAATAACGCTTTAGAAAATTTGTTCTTGGTTGGCAGTCAAGATACCGTGATGACTCCAATTAGCGGTTATTTGAATCGCCAAATCTACTATCCAGAATCCAAAGAAATCGGCAGTTTTGTTCTCTATAGCACCCGCAGAATTGATGTCGAACCTGAAGAAGTATTAAGACAAACTAAACAGTTACTACAGTCGGGAAAAGAGAAAATTTTATTAATTCTAAATTACGAACTCGACCTCTTACCAGAAGATTTGCAGATCGAAGCGATCGCAAAATTTACCAATAGCTATATCTACAACGAGAAATATTATCTTTATCTCGTTCGTTTACCCAAATAATATTAAGCGAGCGATCGGCAAGCATTGCGCCCCTACGGAGATTTTGTTCTTTCGCCTGAAATTGCGATCGCTACTCCTAATAAAATAATAATTGCCCCAATGATGACCATAAAACCGGGCAATTCTCCAAAGATAAAATAGCCTAAAATACTCGAACCGATGGGTTCAAATAAAATTGCCAACGAAACCAAAACTGGAGAAATCCAACGCACCGCCCAATTAATCGTTGTATGCCCGATAACTTGAGAAAATAGTGCCAAGAAAAGAATATAAAAATAAACTGAAACGGGATAACCAAAATAGCCCGAGCCAAAGAAAAAAGGAAAAGGAAAAAGCGCGATCGCAGCCACACTATAAGCGATCGTGATATAATTCTCCGTACTCAAACCCTGACGCTGTGCTTCTCGTCCGCATAGTAAATAAAAACTGACAAACCAAGAGCCAACTAAAGCCAAGAAATCTCCGAGCAAGGGTTGAGAACCCATACTTTCGCTTGGGGATCCTCCCAACGCGATCGCGATCCCGCCGAAAAGTGAAATTAAAACACCAATAATGGTCGCATTTTTGAGTTTTTCTTTAAACCAAAATCGAGATAATAGGGCAATCCAAATCGGATTGGTGGTCACTAATGTCGTTGCTGCTACAATGGAAGTGAAAGAAAGCGATGAAATCCAAACGGCAAAATGAAGTGCCAAAAATAAGCCTGCAATTCCCGCATAATAAAACGCCTTGGGAGAAATAGAAGTTTGTCGAACTCTTCGCCAATTGGGTAAAAACACGACTGCTGAGACGATCAGACGAGAAGCAGCGAGAAACAGACTAAAACCCGTTCCTCGCAACCCCGTCACCTCGAGAGCCAAGCGAACAAAAATTGCTGCCGTAGAAACCGAAAAAACACCAATCCCTAAAATTAATGCAATTTGCCAGACTTTAGGAGATTTGGGGAAGAGTTGCATCGCAATAAATTATAATGAGTGAATTAGCCAAGTTTGTGATTTCTCGCCCTTAAATTGTTTCAGAGCGATCGCTTTAAGCTAAAATTAAACCAACCAAACCTCTTAAATCTGAATCTCATGGTCGATCTCCCTCCATTAAATACCACGACAATTTGGTCGATACTCAATGAAGAAATTGAAGACGATATCGTCAATCAATTAGTTTGGCATTATCTCGGCTACCGCTACGATCCGTCAACCCAACAATGGGATAGCGATGGAGTGTCTGAAGAATGGCGAGGAGAATACCCCAGTCCGCCCAATTTTATTGCTCATCGTCCTCCCACCGTCAAGTTAACCCGATCCATCCCCAAAGAAAATAAACAGCTCTTAAAAGGCGAACTTGGATTTAAAGGATATAAAATCGGAGAATTCAGCCCGCGCCAAGCTCGTCGGGCAACCATGGCTAATTGGCTGTTAAGCTATATGAAAACTCACGGTATCGCCATATCAATAAACAATGAACAATGAACGACGAACGATACCGATCGCTTAAAATGTCAGCTTGACAGAGCGAAAAATTTTCTTTTTTGCCGGATTGCCCCATGACAATCGAGAAAAACAAGGGTAATGTGCATCCCGTTTTGTCAATTTCATGAATGTAAGGGGCAATCTCTCACAAAGCATTATGAATCAAAAATTATGTTTTATCCATCCTTTACACTCGATCTATGGTATGAGAGACCAAAAAGCGAGGAAAGGAAAATTAACAGTATGAGCAAAATTTTCGGCAATTTTATCGAACATTTGCCAGCAAGTCCAGAATATCTCATTCTGGGTTTTTCTCCCAGTTCCGTTCCCCTACAGCAACGCTGGCGCAATAATGGATTATCGGCGGACTTTTTAGCAGATTATCTCACGACCTTTTTTCCAGCTAAAGAAGACGAGCCTCACACTCGATACAAGCAAGAGGAAATTAAAGGTGCAGTCAGTTATATTGCGAATGAACTGTTAGAAAATGCTATGAAATTTAACGACGATCGTGCGAATTACCCAATCGGTCTTTCCTTACAATTGCAAAGCGATCGCTTGATTTTTCGGATTACCAATAGCATTGCAGCCGATACCGTTCAAGACTTTCAAAGTTATCTCGATAAACTGACCACTATGGATACGCAAGAAATGTTAATTTCTCAACTGGAACAAAATGCGCTTGATGAGATCGGAAATTCATCGCGATTGGGCTATCTTACCATGATCGAGGACTATGGCGCAAAATTGGGTTGGAAATTTGAAACCGTGCAAACAGATCCGACGATTATCGCGGTCACCACAATGGTTCAGTTAAACATTTAACCAGAATAGATTACAAATCTCGCAGCAAGGAATATTGAGGAATGGACATTAAAACCGAAACCTACACGATCGACTACGACGAATCCACAACAACGATTCGTTTTGAAGGTTCATTGCGCTTAAGCGGTATGGAAGAATACAAACCAATTGTCGATCTCTTACATGATATAGCCCAGCAAAAACCATCTCATATTACTTTGAATTTAAGAGAGTTAAAATTTTTAAACAGTTCGGGAATTAACGTTTTGTCAAAATTTACAATTGAAGTTCGGAAAAATAAAGAAATTGCCATGACGGTACAAGGGTCAAAAAATGTTCCTTGGCAGGGAAAATCGTTAAAAAATTTACAGCGCTTAATGCCCGCTTTGGAACTAGAATGGGAATAAGCGCTTTGGCTGAATTCTTTAAGTTCGATCGGGCATTCCCCTCGGGCGATCGCATTTTCTAGATATCCCATGCAATTGAGACTCAGACACTGGCAAATCTTTTTGCTCTCCGGATTGATGGGAGTCGGTTTGGCAATCTTTTTGAGTGCTTGTCATCTCCGCGATCGCCACCGAGAAACCGACAGCACAAAAACAACAATCCGCATTGGCGCGATCGTGCCTTTGACGGGAGAATTCGCAGAAACCAATGGGAAAACAGCCATTAACGGCATTCAGCTTGCCATGCGCGAAATTAATGCTGAAGGCGGATTACCCGTTGATGGTAAGCTCAAAAAGACTGTTTTATTCATTGAAGACGATCGCGACGATCCCCATACCGCACTCACGGCAATTCGCAAACTCGTTTATCAAGATGAAGTCGTAACCATTATCGGCCTTCCCATTAGTCGAATTGCCATTCCCGTTGCTAATTTTGCTGAAACGATTCCCATTCCCACGATTAGTACAACGGCAACCCATCCCGCTCTAACTGAGGGAAAAAAGTATATTTTTCGGGTGGGTTTTATCGATGATTTTCAAGGGCAAATTCTAGCAAAATTTGCTCGTCAAGAATTGGGCGCAACGCGAGGAGCAATCCTTTATGATGCTGCCAGTGCTTATAACAAAGGATTGGCAGAAATATTTACCCGAGAATTTGAAAAAATAGGAGGTAAAATTGTCAGTTCGCAAATTTATACCACCGATCGCAATCGAGATTTTCGCCAACAATTAAAACAAATCTATAGGGTACAACCCGATATTTTATTTTTACCCAATTATAAACACGAAGTGATTCAACAAGTCAAACAAGCTCGAGAATTAGGCATTACCGCGATCGCGATCGGAAGCGATACTTGGGACGATCTCGCCGAGTTAGACTATGCTGAAGTTGAAGGCAGTTTCTACAGTACCCTGTGGCATCCCGATCCCAACAATCCGAAAGCGATCGCCTTTCGAGACACCTTTTCTCAACAATTTGGTTATTTTCCCGATAACGGTGCGGTTTTAGCCTATGATGCCACGTATTTACTGTTTGAAGCCATTCGTTTTCAACAGCAAACCGATCCCGAATCCATTCGTCAAGGTTTATTGCAAATTAGTAATTTTCAAGGGGTTAGCGGTAAGATATCATTTCAGGGAACGGGAGATCCCCTGAAAAGTGCAACAATTGTTCGTATCCAAGATGGCCAACCAATTTTTTATCAACAAATCGACCCCCAAAAAACAAGTTCAAATTAGTACGAGCTGTCAAGTTTTCTGCCTATGAAATTTTCTAAAAATAAACAAAAAATACCGCAAGTTTCTGTAGTGGGTATGGGTGGCATTAAATTTATTCGGCATGGAATCGAATCTTTTCATTGGCAAGATTTTTATCATCTCTTGTTTACCATGTCTTGGGCTAAACTCATTGGGGCAATTAGTTTAGCTTATCTGATTCTCAATATTTTCTTTGCTCTTGCCTATGTCATTGGGGGGGATTGTATTGCCAATGCTCAACCCGGATCGTTTCCCGATGCTTTTTTCTTCAGCGTGCAAACAATGGCGACTATTGGTTACGGTGCTATGTATCCTACAACGCCCTATAGTAACTTCCTAGTTGTCGTTGAAGTCTTTATCGGATTGCTCGGGGTTGCCATGGCAACGGGGTTAATGTTTGCCCGTTTTTCCGTTCCCAGCGCTCGCGTTTTATTTAGCAACGTTGCGGTAATTTGTCCTTATAATCATATCCCCACATTGATGTTCCGTGCCGCTAACAAGCGTAACAATTTAATTCTTGAAGCGCAAATCAATGTGACTATTTTAATCCCGGAAACAACCCCAGAAGGTCATAGTATTCGACGCTTGCACGATTTAAAATTAGTTCGCTCGAATACTCCTGTTTTTTCTTTAAGTTGGATGGTGATGCACCCGATTACTGAAGACAGTCCTTTATATGGTTTAAACGCTGAAGGTATAGCAGAATTAGAAGCCGCTATTATTGTCACGTTAACCGGACTGGATGAAACCCTCAGTCAAACCGTTCATGCTCGTCATATGTATATGAATTATGATATTCTTTGGGATATGCGTTTTGTGGATGTGATTCAAATGTTACCCAATGGCGATCGCAAGATTAATTATATTGCCTTTCACGATGTTCTTCCCTATAGTTAACCAAAATATCGTCAAATAGCAACAAATAGCAACCCAAATGGTTTTACCAAATTACATTAATGGAGAATGGAAACTGTCCAACGGGACAGAAACCCTCGATATTATTAATCCCGCAACCGTAGAGATATTAGAGCAGGTGCCTCTATCGAGTCGTGGAGAGATAGAAAATGCCGTACAAGCTGCCGCGATCGCGTTTAAAGATTGGCGCAAAACGCCCCCCCTCGCGAGAGTTCAATATCTGTTTAAACTGAAAACATTAATTGAAGAGAATTTAGAGGAATTGTGCCGCATTATTACCCTCGAATGCGGGAAAACTTTGGCCGAATCTAAGGGAGAATGGCAGAGAGCGATTGAAAATATCGAAGTTGCCTGCGGTATTCCCACCTTAATGCAAGGATATAACTTGGAAGATATCGCTCGGGGCATTGATGAAATGATGATTCGCCAACCCGTTGGAGTAACGGCAATTATTGCTCCCTTTAATTTTCCGGGGATGATTCCTTTTTGGTTTTTACCTTACGCGATCGCTTGTGGCAATACGGTTATTGTTAAACCTTCAGAAAAAGTGCCTCTCACGATGCACCGGACTTTTGAATTGTTACACCAAACAGGTTTACCTAAAGGAGTTGTCAATTTAGTCAATGGCGCAAGAGAAGCAGTCGATGCTATCTTAGAACATCCCCAGATCCGGGCGGTGAGTTTTGTCGGTTCCTCTCCCGTTGCTAAATACGTCTACGGCAAAGCCGCCAGTCACGGCAAACGCGTCCAGTGTCAGGGAGGTGCCAAAAATCCCATTATTATCCTTCCCGATGCCGATCGCGATCTCACCACGAAAATTGCCGCCGATAGTGCCTTTGGCTGTGCGGGTCAGCGTTGTTTGGCGGCTTCTGTTGGCGTAACGGTAGGAGAGGCAAAAGATTGGTTTGTCGAGGCGATCGCAGAAACTGCAAAAACGCGAGTTGTCGGTAATGGGTTAGAAGAGGGGGTACAAATGGGACCCGTGATTAATGCCCAAAGTTTAGGGAGAATTTCCGAACTGGTGGAAGACGCGATCGCCGAAGGGGCAAAACCTTTAGTTGACGGACGCAATGCTAAGATTTCCGGTTACGAAACGGGGTATTTTATTCGTCCGACTCTTTTAAATGAAGTCAATCCTGCCAGTACTCTTGCCCAAACTGAAGTTTTCGGGCCCGTTTTGGGACTGATGGCAATGGATACGATTGACGATGCGATCGCTCTGGTGAATAGCGGACAATGGGGCAATATGGCTTGCTTATTTACCTCTAGCGGTGCTGCTGCGAGAAAGTTTCGTTACGAAGCCGAAGCGGGAAATATTGGCATTAATATCGGGGTTGCCGCACCCATGGCGTTTTTCCCTTTTAGCGGTTGGAAAGAGAGTTTTTTCGGCGATCTGCACGGTCAAGGAAAACACGCCGTTGAATTTTTTACCCAAACAAAAGTTGTTGTCGAACGTTGGTTTGAGGATTGGACGAGACAATTTTAACCTACATTCCGCACAGATCGATCTATTGAGAATATTCTGAATACTTGGCAAGGATGGAAATTACCACGGATTGCCAATGAGACCAAAACCAATCCCATAATAGGGATGGGTAAAGACGCGATCGCCCCGGCGATCGAACAAATTTGCCAACGCTCCACCCACGGCATCGCCTTTTCTCCTAAGAACAATGACCTACTGAGATTTTTCTCTCATCAATGGAATTGCTGGATTTCGTTCCGTCAAGATTGGTCGCGAACGGATTGGCATGGGTACGATGCAAAAAGAGAAAGTCTGATTTTCGGGATTCAACCTCGCGATCGCGCCAAAAAAAATAAAAATAGGTTCGGTATCCCGAACCGCAAGGTGAAAAAAAAGGGTTAACTTGAGAACAGTCAACCCATTGGCTTTGGAACGCAAGCTAGAGATTACTGAACGACCAACTTAACATTGGCGTTCTGCAAACCGCGTTGCTTAACTTCAGATAAAGTTTTGTTAACGGCGTACTTTTGGTTAATGGAGTTGATTAACTCGTTTTGGTTGTGCTTCTTGGCAACACCCCAAAGGTCAGCAATCAAATCGAAGGTGCCATCACCATTGCGAGACCAGCCGAGATCGTATTCGCCATCGAGAACGGCAACCAAGTCAGCGCGAACGCGCTGTCCGTTGTAGCCGCGAACGTCAGCATCGGTTTTCACGCTGATTCCCAAATCGCGCAAAGAGGTTTCGAGGATAGCGACATCGGAAATTTTGGTACGCAAGGTGCTGAAATGAGACATTTGGATTTCCTCTCGAAAAGGTAAACGACAGTTTTATCTTTAGAATGGGTTTTTGGATTTGAGCTGGCCGTCCCAGAAGTATGATATTGGTGGCTTCTGGAGGCAGCTTTTTTTTGGGGATTACTAGCCGACTTGCTAGTTTGTAAACTGCTAGCGATTTGCTAGCCTTTGCTCTCCCCCAAAGGAGAGAGAAAGCCTGTTAGAACTCCAAGCGCTGATATTCAGCCGTGGAGGTGGCGGCAGGTCGCGCACGCTGTCTGGCCCAATCTCGCAGCGCTGTAACCTGTTCCGTCATCGTCCGAGACAGAGGTAAAGTGGCTTTGAGGGCCGCAATGATATCGAGTTGTACGAACTCCCGATCTTGGGCAAATGCTTCGTACATCGCGGCAATTATTGCCTGCTCGATTTCTGCTCCGGAAAATCCGTCGGACATTATGGCAAGTTGGGGAAGGTCGAAGCGAGCAATATCATCCCGTCGCTTGCTCAAATGAATTCTGAAGATTTCTTCCCGTTCTTGTTGCGTGGGAAGGTCAACAAAAAATATCTCGTCAAAACGCCCTTTGCGTAAAAATTCTCCCGGTAAGCGTTCGATGCGGTTTGCTGTTGCCATCACGAAAACTGGCGAAGTCTTTTCCTGCATCCACGTCAAGAAAGAACCAAAAATTCGGCTTGAGGTGCCGCCATCGGAGTCCGAAGATCCCGTTCCCCCCGCAAAGGATTTATCGAGTTCGTCAATAAAGAGAATAGCGGGAGAAATCGATTCGGCGGTTTTGAGGGCATTGCGCAAATTCGCTTCCGATCGCCCCACCATCGAGCCATCATAAACCCGTCCCATATCCAAGCGCAGGATGGGCAACCCCCATAACCGCGATGTGGTTTTGGCAATCAAAGATTTTCCGCACCCCGGCACCCCTAAAATGAGCATCCCTTTGGGTTGGGGGAGTCCGTATTCCCTCGCTCGTTCGGTGAAAGCATTGGAGCGCTGCCGCAACCATTTCTTTAACTCGTCCAAACCGCCGATCGCATCGAGGGTTTCATCTTCCTCAATATATTCCAAAATGCCATTGCGTCGAATCAGTTGCTTTTTCTCCGAGAGAATGATCTCGACTTCTTCTTGGGTCAGGCGACCGGTTTTGACATAGGCTTTGCGGTAGACTTTTTCCGCTTCGTCTTTGGTTAAACCCAGAGCGGCTTTAAGGAGTTTTTCCCGCACCTCTGTGGTCGTGCGTCGAGTTTTGTTTTTGTCGAGATGTTTGGAAAGAACTTTATTCAGTTCTGCCATATCGGGTAGGGGAAAATCCAAGACGACGACTTCTTTCTCGAGTTCGATGGGAATTTCTTGTAAGGGAGACATGAGAATGATGATTTTCTCCGTGCCTTTAAAAGACGCGATCGCATCTCTGAGGGCGCGTTTCACTCCCGCTCCCGTAATAAAGTCGTGTAAGTCTTTAAAGATAAACAGCCCCGGTTCTTTGCGATTAATCGTCCATTGAATGGCTGCTTCGGGAGAAATGGTATTATGCTGGGTTGCATTCCGCGTTCGCTCGCGATCTTGAGGGTTGTATTCCACCATTCCTTGAATCATCGTCCAAACAAAAACCTGCTGGTGTTGGGTTTCCGTTCTGGCGATGCGGGCGATCGCTTGCTCGGCTCGTTGTTCCTCGGGAGTTACGAGATAGATCAGGGGATATTGAGCTTTGATGAGGATGCTTAGTTCTTCTTTCATGGTGATTAACCCTTAAGTACGCGATCGCTCAACCATCAAACCCCTTGCGATCTTTAGAGATTGAGTAAAGTTTTCCTCTATCTCTAGCAATGCGATCGGGCATGAGATTCAGATTGGGTGGAATAAAGTGATATACCTAAAAGATATATCTTTGAAACAGGATTTTTTTAACAGGGAACTAATGTTTCTTCTTCCTGAGAGCCAGAATGAGAATTTAGTTCTTCGATTACCTGTTCTCTAACTTTCTCAACAGAAATTTCTGAAGAAATCTCTTCAATGAGAGCGCCAGCTTGATTTTGTAAGGAAATCAATTCGCCATCTCTCTGAACGAGAGGGGAACGACAGTCGGGACAATGATAAACCCGATGGGTTTGTCCTCGAACTCCTGTAGAAGATTGTTCCTCAATTTCTTCGATGACTTCTGGATGTTGCAAATAAAAGAGAATTGCTTTCTCTACCATCGCGGACATCGATTCAACATCCACGGCTGACTTAATTTTAAGCCTTCGGTGGAGGTCGGGTGGAAGATAAAGGGTAACTTTTTGCTTGTCTTGCATCTCGTGCTTGTTTTGTTTTTACCCGGGTATGCTATGGCATCTTAATTGCCTTTTTAGGGAACTGTCAAGACACTAAGCCAGTATGACAGCATTATTGTAATATTTCTTTACAAAGGCACGGGAAATGGGGAATTTCATCCCTCATCCCTCATCCCTCATCCTTCATCCTTTCCCAAAACAGGTCTTGGAAGCCTTGTCGGCGACGGTAAGGGGATTCTGGGGTAATGTAACCCCAGAGGCTTTCCCAGTAAAAGAAGGAAACGCCAGCAAAGTCACGATCGCGGACGTCTCGGACTTGTTCGGCGATGGTACTCATGGGGACGGGTTTGGAGAGGATTCCGCTTAAGATCCCGATGCTGACTCGCAGGTGCTGTTTGGCGAAACGGACGGCGGGTTGATTCAGTTCCGCAATGAAGCGATCGCGATCGTTTCGATAGACTTGCAAGACCAATTCATCAATAATTCCTCGGGCGATCCAGACTTGCCAATTTTGTAAGTAATGGCTATAGGCATAACTTTGAGAATTGGGTGCTAAGGAAATAATACAATCGGGTTTGATTGCCTTCACTTCTCGATAAATTTCGGTCATAAACTCAGTAATTTTATTCGCTCTCCATCCCATCCAGCGCGCATCATAAGGGTCTTTGGGGGGCAATCTCCCCTGATGTTCTTCCCGATAAATTTTCAGGGTCAGATCGTCATAACCCATTTCTACCGGCATGCCAAAATGATCGTCGATCTGAATGCCATCAACATCATAATTTTGTACGACTTCTAAAATTATTCCTTTGATAAAGTTCCGAACTTCTGGATGCAAGGGATTTAACCAAACCTGATGGATCGCGAACAAATTCGGGAATTTCCTCGCTCTTTTCGGTTCTTCGCTATCTTGAAAGGCATCGCGATATTCTTTTCCCTGTCGATCTAAGGTTTGAGTTAACCAATCGGGATGACGTTTTGCCAAGGACGAACCTCGAGGGGTCATCAACCCATACTCAAACCAAGGAATCACCTTAAATTCTTTTTGATGCCCCTCCTCGATCATTTCTTGCAGTACATCAGAATTAAAGTGCATCAATTTGAGGAAAGGTTCGCGATCGCGTCCCGTTGCTTCTTTAGCGATCGCGCTGGGATAAAAGGTGTCGCCCCGATTCCAAACCACGGGATATAAGGTATTAAAATGTAATTTCGCCAATGTATTAATGGCTCGTTGGATTCCCCATGGGATAAAGAGTACGCCGCTATTCACATTGGTCAGCCAAACGCCGCGAATTTCCCCCGTATTCCTTGGGAGAGAGGAAATCGGGGGATGCAAGAGGGCGATCGCCACACTCCCAATCAATCCCAAGAGCAAACAGTTTTTTAACCAGTTTCGATATTGACGTTGCATCTATCTCTGGAGAGAAAGTTTCTTTCTCGAGCAAAAATTTTCCCCAAGATTCTCAAATTTAAATGAAATTGCTTGACTCTCAGAGAAAGTTGCGAGAAACTTAACGAAAGATTGAAGCAGGCTATTCAATCAATACGAAACTTTGTTACGATTCTTAAATTATTAATACCGTCTCGCGGAAAAACGGGTAAGACAAAGAGAAAGCAGCGATCGCCGTTTTCCCAAGCATCCCAATCCCGCGCGTTGGAGGAGAAGCCCCAAGCGATGAGCATGGAAACCCTAGAGTTCATTATTTATCCCGATGGTCGCGTGCAAGAGAAGGTCACCGGCATTGTTGGCCGCTCTTGTGCGGAAGTGACCGCCGCTATTGAAGAACAACTCGGGAGAGTGATGTCTGTGGAAAAAACTTCAGACTATTATGCTCTAGAGCAAAAGCGCTCGATTACGGTCACTAATCCCCAAGCCACTTGGACGGATTGGTAATTTTTCGGTCATTTGGGGGCGCAATGCTTGCGCCCCTACAGAGTGCGCAAGTATTGCGCCCCCACGTCAATTACTAATAAGGATTGTTAACATATGTCTCATTTCAGCAATATCAAAACCCAAATACGCAATCTCACCTCCCTGAAAGCGGCTTTAACCGACTTGGATATTGAGTGGAAGGAAGGTCCCGAAACCGTGCGGGGCTATCAAGGAAAAACCCATAGCGCCGAAGTTGTGGTAGAACAAGAAAACGACTATGACATCGGTTTTAGCTGGAATGGTCAAGAATACGAAATGGTGACCGACCTGCAATACTGGCAGCAGCCTTTATCCGTCGAGGGGTTTCTCAAGCGCGTCACTCAACGCTATGCCTATCACACTGTCATTGGCGAAACCGTCAAACAAGGGTTTGAATTGGCTCGCGAGGAGAAAAATGCAGATGGTTCGATTCGTTTGGTCGTTCAACGCTGGAGTGCTTAGATGAGCGATTTCGATACCAATGACGAGCGATCGGGTTTTGAACCGGAGTTAGGGGGCGTTTTTCGAGATGCTCCCGATCGCACGGGTTTTGAACCGGAGTTAGGTGGTGCGCTGCGACAAAAGGGCGTTTATGTAGATGAGGTGACTTGCATCGGTTGCAAGCACTGCGCTCACACGGCTCCGAATACGTTTTATATCGAGCCAGATTATGGACGGGCGCGGGCGATTCGTCAAGACGGCGACTCGGAAGATCTCATCGGCGAGGCGATCGATACTTGTCCGGTAAACTGCATTCATTGGGTCGATTATACGGAGTTGAAGCAGTTGGAGACGGCGCGGAAGTTTCAAACGATGCCGATCGCGGGTTTTCCGGTGGGAGCTTCGGCGGCGGCGATCCAAAATCGACTCCGACGGGAACAAGAACTCAAGCAACAACAAAAAAAGAAGCGCAAAAAAGCGATCGACGAGTAAAAAACGCTGAAAATTTTATCTTTAAGAAATGTTGAGGCTGATTGACATCAGTCTCTTTTTATGTATTCTGAGGTGATGAGTGGGAGTTCATGGCGCTGGATGAGGCGCGATCGCGTTAAACTTGATGGGAGGAGCGCGATCGGGATTCAAAGATACAAAAAAATCGACACATTAACAATCTCAATCGAATGATGAAACAGCACGTTATACCATTTACGTAAAGTAACTGGAGACTTAGTTGAAATGAGCTGTTGACGTATCTTCATTTCAGAGTTTTGACTATCTAGCTACTTTCGGGAATTGGTATTACTCTTGATGAAGCCGTAAAATTAGCCGAACAATTATCTGCGATCGATAAAGTTCGTCTCATTGAAAAAATTTCTCTCCAAATCGAACGAGAATTAAGGATGAGTCAAACTCAACCGAGAAAGTCCCTTCGAGGATTATGGAGAGGAAGCAATATTACTGAAGCAGATATTGCAGAAGTTCGCCAAGAAATGTGGAAAAATTTCCCTATTTAACCTCGTTTTCAGACACCTACTTATTGAGTATAGCTCAAGAATACTAATTTTTCTAGAGAGCGATCGCGAACTAAACAAGAAACACGATCGGCGATCGCTTGTTTGAGGATGTTGGTGCGTTACGCTGTCGCTAACGGCACCCTACGAAGCTACGAAGCAAAGAAATGCGTTCTCTCGATCTAAATCGCAAAAATTTCCGAGACGGTGATTTCAAGATCGGGAAATGCTAAAGGAGAAACGGTCTCGGATGCTGAAAATTCTCTTCTGTGCTGATATTCCCCCGACTCGGGAGAACGAAATACAATGAGTTTGCGATTCTTAATATCTACAATCCAATATTCGAGAATGTTTTCTGCGGCATAGAGTTGCTTTTTGGTGGAAAGATCGCGGTTTCGAGTCGCTTTTGCCACTTCAATCAGGAGATCGATATCTTCCGGAAAAGGATGATGTTCGATATACTGCGATCGCGGCAATCGCGCTACAACAATATCGGGTTCGGGTTCGGAATTCGACAGGGTAATGGGTTTGCTTTCGCGAACATAGGCGCGTCCCGAAAGCGATCGCTCGAGTTTTTTGACTAGATTTTCCTCAAAATAAACGTGTTCCGTTCCTTCTGGCGGCATTTCGACAATCAACCCTTCTATTAATTCAACCCGGCGATCGCTAAGAAGTCCCGCTTCAATGGCGCGATGATATTCTTCTAGCGTGAAATGAGCGATTTCCGAGACAGCAATAGCCATATTTTTTCTCCTCTCCCGATCTTCGCATACAAGAGTATTGTATCAAAAGAGGAGCGATCGCGCTTCTCTCTTGCTGGAAAAGAAGTCCAAAAAGGCGATGGACGAATAAGAACTGTGAAAATTTTATCGTGAAAAAATGTTGAGGTTGATTGAAATCAGCATCTTCTTATGTATTTTTCCTTAATGAATTGGGGGGAGGAGGTAGGGTCGCGTTACGATAAAAGCGATCGCTCCTATCGGTAATAAACATGACAACTGACGCTAATTCGCAACCCGCGCCCCATCATGTGGTTATTGTCGGTGGAGGTTTTGGGGGACTCTACGCTGCTAAAACATTGGGTAAAGCTCCTGTCAAAGTCACGCTCATTGACAAGCGCAATTTTCATCTTTTTCAACCCCTTCTCTACCAAGTCGCCACGGCAAGTTTATCCCCGGCGGATATTGCTTCTCCCTTGCGCTTGGTTTTGAGAGAGCACAAAAACACTCAAGTATTGCTCGATGAAGTGACGGGCATCGATCCCGAAACAAAAAGGATTACTTTGAAAGAGAAAGAACTGAGCTACGATACCTTAGTGGTGGCAACGGGAGTCAGTCACCATTATTTTGGGAACGATCACTGGCGAGATCGCGCCCCTGGCTTAAAAACTGTAGAAGATGCCCTCGAAATTCGCCGTCGCATTTTGTCGGCTTTTGAAAGCGCAGAAAAGGAAAGCGATCGCGCCAAACGCCAAACCTTGTTAACCTTTGCCATTGTCGGCGGCGGACCCACGGGGGTAGAATTGGCTGGAGCGATCGCGGAAATTGCCCATAGCGCCCTGAAAAATGACTTTCGCAGCATCGACACCACAGAAACGAAAATTCTCCTTATCGAAGGGATGGAGCGCATTTTACCCCCCTATCCTCCCGAATTATCGGCCAAGGCGGCAACCTCTCTCCAAGATTTGGGGGTCACGATTCTCACAAAAACTTTTGTGACCAATATCGCGGAAGAGGTGGTGACGGTACGTCAGGGAGAGACAGAAAAACAAATTACTGCCCAAACGGTGCTTTGGGCGGCAGGGGTGAAAGCCTCGAAAATGGGGCAGGTGTTGCGCGATCGCGCGGGTGCAGAATTGGATCGGGCGGGACGGGTTATCGTCGAGCCGGATTTAAGTCTCAAGCAATATTCCAATATTTATGTTATTGGAGATTTAGCACATTACGCTCACCAAGGCGATCGACCCTTACCCGGAATTGCCCCCGTTGCCATGCAGCAAGGCAGTTATATTGCTAAAACCATTCAACAAAAATTAAAGGGAAATAGCGTCCCTGCGTTTTATTATGTCGATACGGGGAAATTAGCGGTCATCGGTCAAAATTCCGCCGTGGTCGAGCTGGGTTACGTCCGTTTATCTGGGTTTTTGGCTTGGTTGATTTGGGTTTTTGCCCACATTTATTATTTGATTGAATTCGATAATAAAATGGTGGTGATGGTGCAATGGGGATGGAATTATTTTACCCGGGGACGCGGCGCAAGATTGATTACCGGAGAAGGTTTGTTGCGATCACTTTCCTTAAAGTAGAAACTCCAAATAGGTGTTGATTACTGGACAAGGTTTGTTGCGATCGCTTTCCTTAAAGTAGAAACTCCAAATAGGTAGCGATCGCGACTCGGGGAGAAATACTGCATGGCTTTAAAAAGTTAGTTTATCTGATGTAAACGTGAAGGTCACCGGGTCGGTGACTGGTAGCATCGTCATCTAATGACCTGTCATTAAGCTCTATTTCGAAATCGAGAACGTTGTGAATATAATCCCTCAAAGATTTTGCATTCTGGCTGTCTGCTGGGTAGTAGAACCGAACTTCTGAGTTATCTGGAAATGGGGCGCGCCGCTCAGTCATTCTGATATTATTATATTTGCCTGCAATTAAAGCCGATTTAATCTGTTCTGACTTATCGTCGGAACTCCCCTCGAAACGAATGATAGAGACGCGCAAACGTTCGGGATTTGGAATATCCAATGGTGGCGATCCGGTAGGAAGTGGAGTATTCTTCAACTCATCGACGGCTTCAGGTGTCAGGTCTGCGGAGGCTTCTTCGGTTAACTTTTTGAAGGTTTGAAGAGCCCAAGCCCTAAGCTCCTGAGTGTCATCAGACTGGGGAGCTTGTAAGACGGCGATCGCTGCCTCAAGTGTCTTTTGGCGTGCTTCGCGTTCCCTCTGAGCGGAGTCAAACCAAATCGTTACGAAGACAATGATAATAGGAATCAGCCACTTACTGACAATATCTGCCTTATCCCAATAGTCCTTTTTCTGGTTAGTTTGACTTTCGGACATCGATCTATCCTGTATTTGAGAGTTTTGATAAACTAGGTGGGCAATGCCCACCTTACAGGTAATTTTTACTTGGATTCTTCAACAAAATCCAAGGAGGCAGAATTCATACAATATCTTTGCCCGGTTGGTTTTGGCCCGTCCTTAAAAACATGACCTAAATGCGCGCCGCAAACCGCACAAAGGACTTCAGTTCGAGTCATGAATAAACTGCGATCGGTTTCATAACTGACATTTTCTTCAGAAATGGGAGCATAAAAGCTTGGCCATCCCGTCCCGGAATCGTATTTGGTTTCGGAACTAAATAATTCCGTCCCGCAACAAATACATTTATAAATTCCCGATTTTTTATTATCGTGATATTTCCCCGTAAATGCCCGTTCCGTTCCTTTTTTCCGGGTGACGTGGAATTGTTCTGGGGTCAGTTGTTGTTTCCACTCGGCTTCTGTTTTTTGAATTTTCTCAACCATGATGCGCTCCAAACAGTGAATAGCGAACAGTAAACAGTTATCAGTGGAATTTATCGGCGAACTGCACTTAATCCATTGTAAGGGTTTTTGAGGATATTGTGTTGGACAAATTGACTCATTACCGATTACCCATTACCGATTACCCATTACCCATCCCCGATCGCCTCTTTTTTCTCGAATAAAAACACGCGATCGCGTTCGTAATTCAAGACAAATTCTGATGAGGCTTTCAGTTGTTCCACCATACGGGCAGCCAGTTCTGAATTACTATTCCAACCGGGGTGGGGAACATTGATTAAAACCGAATCAAATTGAGTCGGATCTCGTTCTTCATTCTCGACAATTAATTTTAGCATGGAACGGTGACTCAAATGGGGGGCAATTTGGGCAGAAGTTAATAAACTATGCTCATTTTGAACGAGAGAAACAGCTTCTCGAGTCGCTTGCCAAGTTTCCAGCGTTTTCAAATATCGAGTGCCGAAATACCCGAATTTCGCGAGGGTAATAAAAGCGATCGCGCTCCAGATTAACAGGGTTTTAGGCTGTTTGAGCCAACTTTTTCCCGCCGCCAGAGAAGCGATCGAACAAAGCATGAGAAAGGGTAAAATCGGCAAGGAATATTGATGGAGTAAATCTTTATGGGGGGTGTAGTCGGTGAGTAAATTCAAGGCAAAATCGGGAATCGTAGCAATGAGAGGTTGCCAATGCAGAAAAGAAAGTCCCCCAATAATCGGCGCAAACAACAAGAGGAGATATTCTAAATTAGCCAGAGTAAAGAGAGATTGAAAAACGAGATGGGGTTTGAGAAAGAGATTGAGAATAATTTCCGGAATGGAGTCGCCAAAAACGGCGTAACGTCCTAATGCCTCCACGCCTTGGGGGCGAAAGGTGGGGATAATGACTTGTGTGGCAACAATTAACCAAAAAATGCCCAGAAGAAAGGCGATCGCACCGCACCTTCGCCGCTTTTCGCAAACGAATAACCAGAATCCCATACCCATCATGGTCAGGGAAAGGGCAGCACGACAGCCTAAAATGAGGACGACGGCGATCGCGAACCAAACCACTTTACCCCGTCTCGCGGCTAAAATAGCGGCAAAAATAAGAGGAACCGCTAAAACAGAAGGATGAAAATCAAAGAGATTGACATTAAAAATGAGAGGATAGAGGAGATAGACCCAAACAATCGCCCTGCTCTGCTTTTCTGGCACTCCTGCATCCCTTGCTAAATGCCAGAGGGGTAAAGCCGCAAGAGACAAGGAGATCGCTTGGATGGCAAATAACCAATGAACGTCGGGATAAAGTTTGTAGGGCAGTGCCAATAAGTATAAAATCCAATCAGCGTGAGAGCCTAAAAAATGATAGTCAATGAGAGAGACGATCGCGGGTTTTCCCTGACTGATTAAATAAATCGCTTGATCGAAGTGGCTGAGGTCATAGGCTGTCGAATGGAACAGAGCATGTCGTACACTACTACAGGCGAATAAGATCGAACTTGCTAGGGCGATCGGCGCGATGAGAGGATGAACGAGGAGATGAGACAGTCGCGATCGCCCTTTCTCATTTCTCCTGTCGCCTCCTGTTGACCTCCAGTTTTGCATTCTTGTAATGAATCCAAGCAAACTACACAAAAAGTTGCAACAATTTAAACAATTTACCAAGACCGAGAAAGATTTTCCCGGCGATCGTAAAAATGCGTCGTTTCATTTTCTCGCATTGTGCCTCGTTATTTTCGTAACTTTTCTTCCGTTTGGCAACATTCTCCGGATTGTTGCCTCTACGGGGACGAATGTCGTTTCTAACGATTTGGCTTATTATACGTCCGCGATCGACCAATTTTTGAGCGGGACTTATAATTTTGCCAATCTTTTTAACGATAGTTTTTCCGGCAGTCATATTATGGCGATGCCTTTATTCGTGCGTTTGATCGCTGCTTCTTTTTCCTATTGGAATATTTATTGGGAAATTGGTATCGGCATATTTTTGTTTATTTGTCAACTCTTTTTGCTGCATGATTCTTTAACGAGATTATCGCCTAATTCTGGGTTGAAATGGTTACTTTTACCGTTACTTTCTTGTTTAATCTTTTCCACGGTTCATATTAATATTTTCACCTTTGGCGAAACCAGTCTCGCTTTAGGATTGGTGGGTTTTGGGGTAAGTTTTGGGATTTGGGGACTGGCGCGATTTCTCGATCGCTGGCTTGGGATTTTTATTTTAGGAATTGGCGGGATTATTGCGGCTTGGTCTTGGGGAGTTGGGGTGATGTTTTTACCCGTCTCTTTTTTAGGCGTATTTTTATTGGGCTGTCGCCAGATCTCTCGTTATGTCTTTTTAACTGTTACTTCGCTCATGGCGTTATCTACCTATATTTTTCATTTAATGGTTCGCGGTGTAGGCAATAGACAAATTTTAACTTTATTTAATTTTCCCCTTTTTATTAAAGCGATAGGTTTGCCTTTCTGGTTGGGCAAACAAATTTTAATTGGTATCGGTTTTTATGGAACGGGAAGCATTGGCTTTATTTTTCTACTGATTGTTTCCCTATTAGTTTGGTTGCGGCGATCGCCAAAATTTATTAAGCCTGCAACTCCAGCTTTGATGGTTTTATCGTTTGCGCTTTTAAGTCTTTGGCAAATTACGACTTTTCGGGACGATCTTGCCCCTTGGTACGTTACCCCGTTTATGAATTTTTGGCTGGGGATTTTAGGCTTGGCTTATGTTCTTTATCTCAATCCCAATGCACGCAGAGGAAGCAAGATTAAGATTTTAAATATTTTTGCAACGGCGCGATCGGCGAAAATCTATAGCTCGGTTATTTTCTTTTCTTTGACTTACTTTTATTTAATGTCTGGAATCACTTATACGGATAAAGCCTTTTATTTATCTTCCAGAATTCCGGCAGCAGCAGCTTGTTTGCAAAGCTATAAAACTGCACCCACTTATTGTGAAGAGCATTTATTTCAAGCGGGGTATGGTGATTTTACATCGATTCAAAAACTCGCCGAACCTTTAGAAAAACATCAGTTATCGGTGTTTTCTCCTCATCAAACCCGAACGCTACAAGGAGACTTTATCTTAGATACCGTTCGCCTGCAAGATTCCCCCGATCGCGATCTAATTTACTGGAGTTCGGATTGGGGAAAAACCGTTAAGTCTTGGCGAGATTATCAGCACCTAAATTTAATTATCCCCAGTTTTGCGGAAGTTCAATGGACGGTTGAGATTCCTG
>JBFRWJ010000475.1:0-4132 GCA_051439525.1 Spirulina sp.
GATATCGCCCCCTTTTTTCGGGATTTCAGCGCAACCTACAAAGGCAAAATTTACACCATGCCTTTAGATGGGGATTTCCAAATGGTGTACTATCGAGCGGATTTATTAGAACGAGAAAGACTCCAACCCCCGGAAACTTGGGACGACTATCTCGCGATCGCCAAGCACTTTCACCAAGAAGATCTCAATGATGACGGCGAAGCGGACTATGGTTCCTGCATTGCCAAAAAACAAGACAGCCACGCTTATTGGATGTTTTGGTCTGTCGCCAGTGCTTTTCTGCAAAGTCGGGGCACCGAACAAGGAGTCTTTTTCGACCCGGATACCATGAAACCTCTCACGAACAATGAAGCCTTTGGCAAGGCCTTAGACCTCTTTAAGGAAACCGGACGCTATGCCCCCCCCGAGGAATTAGAATTGAGTGTAACGGATGTTCGCGATCGCTTTATTTCCGGTCGCTGTGCTTTAACTTTAGATTGGGGGGATATCGGACCCCTGGCGATCGATGCAGAACGCTCTCGCGTGGCCGATCGCATTGGTGCGGTCGTTTTACCCGGTACGCCAGAAGTGTTGGATCGCGAAACCGGACGACTCGTTCCTTGCAACGATGCCATTTGTCCTTATGCGATCGAAGGGATCAATCGCGCCCCTTATGCGGCTTTTGGGGGATGGTCTGGAGCAATTAATGCGGCTGCTCCGACCCAAGTGAAAGATGCTGCCTATGCCTTTTTATCCTATGTCAGTCAGCCCGCCCAGTCCAATCAAGATGTCACTCGGGCTCGGACTGGATTTAATCCATATCGCATTTCTCAGTTTAGCGATCGCCAAGTCTGGATCGATGCGGGAATGAGTAGAGAAGCCACGAGTCGCTATTTAGGCGCGATCGGGTTTAGCTTGCGCAGTCCCAATGTTGTCTTAGATCTGCGCATTCCCCAAAACAATCGCTATCAACAGATTATTTTAGACGCGGCTCTTGCCGATTTTTTACAGGGTAAAATGACTAAAGAAGAAGCAATGCAACAAATTTATGACGGTTGGGAAAATTTAACTAATAAAATCGGGCGGGAGTCGCAAAAAACTGCTTATCGCTCTAGTTTGGGACTTTAATCAATGAACAATTATCAATGAACAATTATCAATGAACAATTTCTATGTTCGCAAATCTAAAAAACTTTTTGACCAATAAAAAAAGGAGAGGATTGAGTTTGCGGTATAAGTTAACAGCCGCTTACTCTTTTTTGACACTGTTAATTGTGGGAATACTCACGGAAAGTCTTTATTGGCAACTCAATCAAATTCAGATTCAGGATCTGCGCGATCGCCTTAACGATATTACGGCTTTAACCGCTTTGCAAATCAACCCGAATTTTCATAGTTTGTTAGTAACGCCTCAAGATTCTCAGACTTCTTATTATCGGGTTTTAATGAAGCGCTTGGAAGATATTAGCAATACCAATGAGGACATTCGCCGCATTTATACCTTTCGCTATCTTTCCAATGGCGATTTTGTTTTTGTTTTAGATTATGCCCCTCCGCCTACTCAAACGGCTGCAGTGGGAAAAGTTGTGAAGAGATTGCCGCCCTTACTGGCACGAGAAAAAAATAATATTACGGAAACGAGCGTTGAAGAAGAATTATTTCGCAAACCCAACGGTCAATTTATTCTTTATGGTTACGCACCTCTAATCGATAATTTTGGGCAACAAGAAGGAATTATCGCGATCGAATTTGATGCTTCGGCAGTCATTGAAAGCAAACAGCGATCGCGACGGACTGCTTTGTTGATTTTTTCGATTACGCTTCCGTTTGCTTTGATTTTTGGTTGGTTTTTAACGCGCAGTTTGACGGCTCCCATTCGAGAATTGGTGGACAGCGCTCATGCCATTACTCGCGGTCAATTCGATCGCTTTGTTAAGGTTACCAGTCGCGATGAAATTGGGATTTTAGCAGACGCATTCAATGAAATGTTGACTCGTTTAAAAGAATCTTTTAATTTGTTAGAGGCAAAAGTGGTTGAGCGAACCCAACAACTCGAACAGGCAAATGAAGCAATTTCTACTCTCAATGAACGCCTAGAACGAGAAAATACTCGACTGAGTGGAGAGTTAGAAATGACGCAGGCTTTACAAAAAATGTTTTTACCCAAACCTTCAGAATTGAATAAAATCCTGGGATTGGATATTACCGGATATATGAGACCTGCAACGGAAGTGGGTGGCGACTATTACGATATTATTCCCTATGGCGATCGCGTAAAAATTTGTATTGGTGATGTCACGGGACATGGTTTGGAAAGCGGTGTCTTGGCGATCGTCGTACAAACTGCAATTCGAGCTTTATTAGCGAATAATGAAACCGATTTAGAAAGATTTTGGGATGTTATCAATCGGATTGTGATTGAAAATGTTCGTCGCATTAATTCCGATAAAATTTTAACACTTTTGTTGTTAGATTTTCGAGAAAATTCATTGTATTTGAGCGGACAACATGAGGAAGTAATTGTGGTTCGCGCGAATGGAATAATTAAAAGAATCGATACCATTAATTTAGGCTTTCCTGTTGGACTGGATGAAGACATTGCACCTTTTATTGATGAAAAAAAGGTGGATTTAAAGTCAGGAGATGTTATCGTCGTTTATACCGATGGAATTTCGGAAGCTGAAGATATTCACGGCGTTCAATATGGCTTAGAGCGTTTATGTCAAGTCGTACAATTGCATCACAAAAAAACTGTAGAAGTCATTCAATACGAAATTCTTACAGATTTACAAAACCATATTGGTACTCAGACCATTTATGATGATATTACTTTAGTGATTATAAAAAAAGATTAGTCGAAAGAAAAAAAGGGCATTTCTGCCCTTAGAAGTTGCGCCACGAGAAAATCAAAACCTAGCTGATGCTCAAAGCAATGAGAAACAAAGTCCCGACGAAGAGAAAAGCGATACCACCTAAGAGAGAGTAGCGTTGTTGCTGTTCGGGACTGGGATACTCGGCGTAGTACATTTCCGGTTCGGTAGGGTAGTTGTTGAGAACGCCGTTTTCGTTACTGGTGGTGTACATTGGAATACCTCCGAGTTGCTTTCTGTAAATATTTTGTTACGAGAGAGAAAAATCTAGCTGACACTCAAAGCGATGCAAAATAAGGTTCCGACGAAGAGAAAAGCGATGCCGCCTAAGAGAGAATAGCGTTGTTGTTGTTCGGGACTGGGATATTCGGCGTAGTACATTTCCGGTTCGGTAGGATAGTTGTTGAGAACGCCGTTTTCGTTACTGGTGGTGTACATCTGAATACCTCCGAGTTGCTTTCTGTAAATTAATGTAACAGAATAAAAACTTTTGTAACGGTGACTTGACACAAAAACACCTGTGATGTTAGTCACAGGCAAAATCGAAATCAACGATAAAGAGCGTGTGGGAATTTAAAACAGAGAGCAAGCATTGCAACCGCAGACCGATCCCGCTTGTGCTGCTGGGTATTCATTTGTCCACCGACCATTCCACCCCCCATAGTCGGCACAGGTTGCCTCGCAAATCGGGGGAGCGACGCTGTTATTGAGAATTTGTTCGATCGCGAGGCGATCGCAACCGCAGGGATCGTCGGCTCGCGCATCCGCTTTGATGGTATTTTTCATGGCATAATACTTTTGGTCGATGCGAACTCCATCGATGGCATAGTCAACAAAATCGTCCAAGTGTTTGATTTCCTTTGCCTGTATGGGTTCGAGCCAATTTTGACTGCGAAAATAGTCCAAAAATATGGCATCAAAGACATAGACATCTGCATTGTCAGGCGGATCGAGATCGTAGCCGCCATCCCACTCCTCCGTAGAAAGAAACTTCAGGGCAATATCGGGGCGAACCTTGTTCCATTCCGTTTGTATCGCGATTTGGAACTGCGCGAGCCGAGGAACGTAGGGATACAGACCTACTGTTAATTCTGTCGGGTTAGCGGCTGCTTCTCTCATTCCTGAAAGACTGGCAATCAGAGATAAAACGAACATTAAGCCTAACTTAACGTCAGTTCGGGTTAAGCAAATACGGTTTGAAAAGACATGAGGTTAGAGTTGTCATCAATATCCCCTCCAAATCGTAAGTTTACTGGGGGGCTAGCCCCCCAGACCCCCTATTG
>JBFRWJ010000476.1:0-11264 GCA_051439525.1 Spirulina sp.
TGCTGGCCCTTGTGGAATTCTTTGCACGAATTTGTCACAACCAATCAAATTCGTTACGAACTGTTCAACGTGCGACGTGCGGCAAGAAATAGATTGAACAATCTCCTAGTCCGTAATATAACAGTGACCTTGAACGATACCGAGTTAGACATCGAAATTCCCATCGCTGCACCCCCCGGAACGATTACGCAAAAATCAGTTGAGGCGTTAAAGCACGACATCTTAGAAGACATTCACATTCCCAAGGTAGAGGTGGTGAAAGTAAAAATGTTTGTGATTCCACTTCAGGTGATTGAAGCGAATGCCGAGAGGATCTGATTGTAGGGCGTGGAATCTTCCCTCGACGGACGTTGCCGGGTGCGCGGACTTTCTTCGCGAACTACCCGCATTTAAGAAGATGTGTATGCGGATATCCCGATTGTGGATGGCAATGCGTGATTTGACATCTTGCTTGGTGCGATCGCAGTGGAAGCCAATCCAGTACAATCTCATTACTCGCATCTGCAATTGAAAAGTAATATGAAGCGCGTGCCTAATGGCTTGAGAATCTGCTAGGGTAAGTTGCAACGCAACTGATGTATATCTGCCATTCACATTATTTCAGAGTTCCTAAGTTCAGAGGTGAAAACTGTCAATGTTCGGGAATTTATTCAGAAATTTTTTAATTGTTTTCTTCGGGAACTTGCTCTTGCTTGCAGGGATTAAACCCGCGATCGCGGGAACCGTTCTGGAAAATATCGCTCGCAGCGGTCAGTTCACGGTGGGGACGTCGTTTGATATCGTTCCTTATTCCTATTACAACGAAAAAAACGAACACGTCGGCTCCTCGATCGATATCGTCAATCTCATTCGAGATGCCCTCGAAAAAGAGTTGGGGCGACCGATTGAATTACAGTTTATTGAAATCAATAGCGTTGCCGAAGCCTTCCCGATGTTAATGAGCGGGGAGATCGATATGACCTGCAATACCGTTTTTACCTTTGCCAGAGACGAGTATGTTGACTTCACGGTGCGCTATAGCGTATCGGGGATTCGACTGCTGACCTCGAAAGAGAATGTGGGATCTTCCTTTGCGGACAAGCGCATTGGCATCCCTCGGGCTGCTTTTGTCGAGAATGTAATGAAACTCGAGCATCCCCAAGCCACCCTCGTTCCCATGGACTCCTTTACAGACGCGACTGAAGCCCTCACTTCGGGACGCGTTGACGCGATCGCCGGCGATGCAGTTATTTTTGATGGTCTCCGGCAGCAACTCGAACCCGATCGCTACGCCCTCGTCCCCGAAATATCCGAACCTCCCTACGCTCGACACGGGGTGGGTTGCATGGTGCCGGAGAACAATTCTTCCTTCTTGAACATTGCCAATAAAACTATTATTACCATGATGGAAGGCTATCTCGTCGGCGATCGCAAGTATACCGACCTCATTGGCAAGTGGTTCGGTCCCGATGGCGTAATTGAAGTCCAAGATACCAATGTTATCCGAACATTTTTCGAGGCGATCGTAATGAATCACGAACAAATCCCCTTCTAGCTGCACGTATTTCGCAGGTTTCCCGTTTCCCTCTCGGGAAGAAAAATTTTCGCTCGATCCGATATGCGAGGAGTATTTTTGAATCCATGAAAATTGTTACGAAAACTTGGCTCGGCCTTATCGTTGCGCTGTCTGCCCTAAGTGTCGCCAAGCCCGTCGATGCCCGTCAAAATCCAGTCCCAAACGCCCCCGACACCGTACTGGAAACTCGTCTCGCTCGCATCGCGGCAACCTTGAAATTGAGGGAACAGCAGTCTCCCGAAGCCGCGATCGAAAGCCCCAACCCCGAGATCGCTGGCTGGCTGAAAGGGCGACGCGGAGGGTGGGTGAACGGTCGTCGCGGCAGTTTCTTAAACCGGAGGAGACGATGGAGCGATGGCGGAGGCTTCTTCAACCGGAGAGGGGGCGGCTTCTTGAATCGCCGCTAATTGCTGTCCCCTAATCTTTAGTTTGTTGCTAGGAAGTGGGTTGACTGATAACTGATAACTGATAACTGAAATGACGATCGCAAGATTAAAAAATATTTTCCAGCGAGAGCCGGTCGAGGCGATCGATCTCTCGAACTTCGGACCTATCTCTTTAGTGGTGATTCAACCCACTTCTTTTTGTAACTTGGATTGCGATTATTGCTATCTGCCGAATCGACATCTGAAAAACCGCTTGTCTCCAGAATTAATCGAACCGATTTTCAAATCGATCCTCACCAGTCCTTTTTTTAAGGCAGATTTTAGCGTCTGTTGGCACGCAGGCGAACCCCTCGCGCTGCCCATTTCCTTCTATCGAGATGTTTTTGCTGCTGCCGAAGCCGCCAACGAGAAGTATAACCGAACCGAGTTTCTCTTTGACTATTCGTATCAGACCAATGGTACTTTAATTACCCAAGCTTGGTGCGACTTTTTCAAGGAACATCCCGTTCACGTTGGGGTCAGTATCGACGGCCCGGCATTCCTGCACGACGCACACCGCAAAACTCGCGATGGCAAAGGCTCCCACGAGTTGGCAATGCGAGGGATTCGCTACCTCCAAGATCACGATATTCCTCACAATATTATTGCAGTTATCACTAAAGATTCCCTCGACTATCCCGATGAAATGTTTAACTTTTTCCTAGAAAATAACATTTGTGATGTGGGATTCAACTTCGAGGAAACGGAAGGAGTCAACGCGCGATCGTCCCTCGATCGCGACGAGCATCAAGAACGCTTCCGAGCCTTCGTGAAGCGCATTTGGGAGCTGTCTGCGGAGAACGTCGAAACATTTCAGGTGCGCGAGTTTGAAGTTCTCAGCAGTCTCATTTATACAGAAGAGCGCTTGCAGCAGACACAGATGAACCATCCGTTTGCGATCGTGAACTTCGACACTCAAGGTAACTTCTCCACCTTCGATCCCGAATTACTGGCGATCGACGTTCCCCCCTATGGCAGTTTCACCTTGGGAAATGTTTTATCCGATACTCTTGAGTCTGCCTGTAGTAGCGAAAAGTTTCTCAAGATTTATCGAGATATTCGAGGAGGTGTCCAAAAATGCCGAGATACCTGCCAATATTTTGGCATTTGTGGGGGCGGTGCGGGGAGCAATAAGTATTGGGAAAATGGAACATTTAACTCGGCTGAGACCCATGCTTGCCGCTATCGCATTCAAATCTTGACCGATACCATTCTCGACGACTTGGAAAGATTGCTCGATCTGGCTTAAATCTACAATCGATCGCTGGGTGAAGTTGAGTTTGTAATGGGATTCAAACCTAATATTCCTGCAAATTCCTGCCGCTAATTTGCGTTAATTTCTCCTCATCCGGTGCTTCTCCTTCCGTATAGTATCCCGCCGCCGTTTTCGCGGCAATTTCCACCCGGGCATCTTCGGGGATATAATCCTCGGGGATGGGAATGCGATCGACAATTTCAATCCCCGAATTCACGATCGCATTGTATTTCAAGTTACTCATAGAAACCCAGCGATCGATGCGAGTAATCCCCAACCAGTGCAGGACATCCGGCATGAGTTCCTGAAAGCGCATATCTTGTACCCCCGCCACGCATTCGGTGCGGGTAAAATAGGCATCGGCGCGATCGCCTCCTTCCTGACGCTTGCGAGCATTGTAAACGAGAAACTTGGTCACTTCCCCCAAAGCACGCCCTTCCTTGCGATTGTAGATGATCACCCCCGCCCCGCCTTCCTGTGCCGCTTGCACGCAGACTTCGATCCCGTGAATCAAATAGGGACGACAGGTGCAAATATCCGATCCAAAGACATCCGACCCGTTGCATTCATCGTGTACCCTGACAGCAAGGGGATGGCGATCGCCCTTTAAGTTGCCCAGTAAATAGACCGTCATACCGCCAATGGGAGGTAAAAAGACATGAAGATCCGGACGCGTCACCAACTCGGGAAACATCCCTCCGGTTTGTTGAAACAAAGTGCGCCGCAAAACCCCTTCTTCAACCCCGATGCGCTTGGCGATCCCCGGTAAATACCACACGGGATCGATCGCCACTTTCATTACCGCCAAAGCGGCATTTTCTTTCACAATAGTCCCATCAACTTTGACTCTTCCTTTGATAACCGCTTCTTGTAACTCCGGTAAATTGATCTGCGCTTTGGTAATGGCAATGGTGGGGCGAATATCGAAACCGCGATCGTAAAAATCCCCATAAACTTCGTCTACAACGGCTCCAAAGGGATCCAAAGAGACAATTTTCTCGGCATCTCCCCAACTGGGATAGGGGCCGATCGCTTCAATGGGAGAAGTATGGGTCAGATCGGCGCGATGATCGGCTTGTAAAGCGCCACTGGCGACGGCTAAAGCGCGATAGACGGCATAAGATCCCGAATGAGTGCCGATGGCATTGCGATGGTCTTGTTTGGCCAGAGTTCCGATGACGGGGCCGCGTTTAATGGGATCTAATTCTCCCCAACAAATCGGTACCGAGTTTGCTTTAGAAGGACTGGGATGAGACGTTAAAACAATATGTTTGGGCTTTTTCATTAATTTTGTTATTTGTTGTTTGTTATTTGTTGTTTGTTGTTTGTTGTTTGTTATTTGTTGTTTGACAATCACCGGCGATCGGATAACCAATAACCAATAACCAATAACCAATAACTAATAACCAATAACCCATGTACAATAAAGGTTTGTTGCTTGCCAATAATTCTTTTGCTTCTTGGGGTTTTAATACTTTAGCAAAGAAATAGCCTTGGGCGAGATCGCAACCAAACTTTCGCATCTGTTCTAATTGTCGGGGTGTTTCGATGCCTTCCGCGATCGCTCGCAAGCCCAAGTTTTTGGCCAGCATGACGATAATGCGGGCAATCTCGGCTTTGCGGGTATTTTCTTCAACAGCATTCACAAAAGATCTTTCTATTTTTAAGCCGTAAACCGGAAACTCTTTTAAATACTCCAGACAAGAGTAACCCGTACCAAAATCATCGATACACAGTTCGATCCGGCGGGACTGTAACTTTTGCAACACTTCTCGGGCGGCATCAACTTTTTGCGTCCACAAACTTTCCGCAATTTCTAACTTTAACACTGAGGGATCGAATCCGGTTTGGGTGCAGATGCGATCGATGCGATCGATTAAATCTGGTTGTAACAATTGCTTGCTTGAAATATTCACATGAAGATCTAAATACGGCGTTTCTCGCTCTTTTTGCCAAGAATGGACTTGTTGGCAAGCCGTTTCTAAGATCCAATTGCCAATGGGAATGATTAACCCGCTTTCTTCCGCAGCCGGGAGAAATTCTGAGGGAAAGATCGTCCCTTTTTCGGGATGCTGCCAGCGCAATAAGGTTTCAAAACCTTGTAAGTTTCCCGTCGTCAGGCAAACAATGGGATGATAGTGAATTTCAAACTGTTCTTTTTCTAGAGCTTGACGCAATTCTATTTCCCATTGCCACTGAGAAACAACAGTTTGGTGCATGGCCGGATTAAACAGTTCGTAGCGTCCTTTTCCTAGCTCTTTAGCACGATAGAGTGCCGTATCGGCATCGCGCAATAAATCTTCAGGATTTTGATAATAAATACAAGTAGCAACGTCTTCTCCTTGCTGGTGTTGGCAGAGAACTCCTTGTTGCTGTTCTGCTTCCTCAAAAGTCACCGCACAGAGGCGATCGCCACAAGAAACGATCCCGATACTCGCTCCCGTAAATACGGTATAACCGTCGAGTTGAAACGGTGCTTGTAACTCTTTTTCAATGCGTTCTGCCACGCGAACGGCCGTGTTCACATCTTCGATATTATCTAACAAAATTGTAAATTCATCTCCCCCCAAACGCGCAACTATATCTTCGTGTCGCACGCATTTTTCTAAGCGTCGGGCGATTTCAACCAGTAAGCGATCGCCAATTAAATGTCCCAAACTATCATTGACCACTTTAAAGCGATCTAAGTCTAAAAAGAGAACGGCAAAATGATAGGCTTTGTCGGTAACTTTTTTCCGGGCGCGTTGTAATGCCTCGGTCAAACGCTTGCGAAATAGAGCGCGATTGGGCAATCCCGTTAAAGCATCGTAAAATGCCCGTTGGTGGAGTTCTTCTTTATGTTGTTTCTGTTCGGTAATATCGATAACCATCCCTTCATAATAGAGAATTTCATCACTTTCGCTGCGAACGGCCCGGGCATTCTCAGAAATCCAAATAATACTCCCATCTTGGCGATAAATTTGCGATTCAAAGCCAACAACTTCGTCGTTTTGTTGAATTAAACGCGCAAATTCCGTTCGTTGTAAAGGTTTGACATAAAGTTGATGCTCGATATCTGTTAAAGAAGCAATGAGTTTTTGTGAGGTATCGTAGCCGTAGATTTTCGCAAGAGCGGGATTGGCACTAATATAGTGACCGTCCGGAGTCGTTTGAAAAATACCCTCTACGGCGTTTTCAAAGATGCTGCGGTATTTGGCCTCGGCTTGTTTGATGGTTTCTCGAGCGCGTTTGGCTTCGGTAATGTCCCGGGCGACAAAAATGGCTGTATTTTCTTCGGTGGGGGAGACGGTTCCGGCAAACCAAATCTCTTGTCCTTGCAGCACGAGGCTGTATTCAATGTTAATCGGTTTTTTCTCGCGCAAGGCTTGGCGAATATAGCCTAAAAAGAGATCCGCCCGATCGCGATCGAAGACTTGATGCAGGGTTTTGCCCAGTAATTTTTGTGAAGGCTTGTAAAGTAAGGTGGGATTGGTGGGGGCAATTTTGAGATAGCGTCCCGCTTCATCGAAAACGAGAATAATATCCGTCATGGCTGCAAACAAAGCTTGCAGTTCCGAAGCTTGCGATCGCAATGCCTGTTCGGCTTGTTTGCGTTCGGTAATATCGGAGATAAACCCCTCCAAGCCGGAGACATTCCCCCGGTCATCAAAAACCCCCCGCCCTTTTTCCCAAACCCATTTATATTCCCCTTGTTTGGTACAGATGCGATATTCGACGACATAGGGCTTCCGACGTTGCACGCCAGTTTCGATCGCTTCTAAAATTTTCGGGAGATCCTCGCTATAGATAAGATCTTCAAATGAGTGAGGCTTGCGGGCGATTAATTCCTCGCTTTTGTATCCCGTCAAGAGCTGACAGCCTTCGCTGAGATAGGTCATGGACCATCCCTTATCGTTGGCGGCGTTAAAGAAAATCCCGGGGGTGGAATTAATTAAACTTCTCAGTTGGCGCTGGCTTTTCCGCAGGGCGGCTTCGGCTTGCTTGCATTGTACGATCCCCCCGAGTTGGGCGGCGATCGTGGAAATGAGATCCAGCAAGCGGCGATCGACTTGGCGATCGCGGCTGCTAAAAAAGACTAATATGGCGATGACGCGATCGCCGGTCATAATGGGAACGCCGAAAGCCGTTTTCAAACCGTATTCCCACGCCAATTGGTTGCGGAGAAATTCCGCATGGTGAGAGAGATCGGGAAACCATTGGGGTTGGTGGGTGTGCCAGATCAGCCCCGGAAGTCCGACGCAACTGGGAAAATAGTAAGCGTGACTTTGTTCGCGAAATGACACCAAGTTGGCGCGATCGCGATCGCCGTACCAAGCCGGACTCAATTCTAAAACCGTTTCGGTCTCGTTGGGAATCCATGCCTCTCCGAGATCCCATTCCAAGACTTGACAGGCGCGAGTCAGGACTAATTCTAGGGCAGTATTAAAGTCCGGTGCTTCTCCCACGGCACGGGTGAGATATTGGAGGAGTTTGAGTTCTTCCTCACCGCGCTTGCGATCGCTAATATCGTTGATGAAGCCTTCCAAGGCGATTAATGCACCTTGACGAAAAATGCCATTTCCCTTTTCCCGAACCCATTTGATCTCCTGCGATCGCGAGATCAGGCGATATTCGAGGCTATAAGGCTGGCGACAGTTGAGGGTTGCCTGTCGGGTGGCGAGGACGCGATGGCGATCGTCGGGATGAATGAGACTATCCAAGTCGATGCGTTGGCAGGTAAAGTCTTCTGGCATATATCCCGTCAGTTTCCAACAGCCTTCGCTGATGAATTCGCAGGGATTATTGTCGCGATCGCACAGGCGACGATAGATGACTCCCGGGATATTATCCGTGAGGGTGGAAAAGTTGCGGCGATTTTCGTGCAGGAGATATTCTACTTTTTTAGAATAGGTAATATCGTGAAACACGCCCACGATCGCTCTTTCCCCTTCAAAGGAGAGCAATTGCAACGAGACGACTCCCCAAAGGGTTTTCCCATCGACTCGCCTCAATTTCAGCTCGTAGTTGGGGAGAAATTCATATTGCAGGAGGGCTTGTTCCAAAACTTGCCAAGCTGACAGCTCAAAATAATCCTGCAAACTGCGATCGCCGACCACGTCCGCGACCCTCGAGCCAAAGAGCGAACAAAAATATTCATTCGTGTGGAGAATCATTCCGTCCCTCAGCCGAGCGACAATAATGGGAACGGGGAGAGATTGAAATAAAGCCAAGGCAAATCGTGCTTCTCGTTCCATCGGGGGGAATCCTTGGGAAAAAAAAGTCGGAATGAGGGATTGAGTGGCATTTTCCATCGATTTCATGGGCATTCGCGTCGCATTTGCTTTGCACCAATGAGGCAGGAAAGCATGGGACGGGTTATGGAGTTGGGGCAGTTCTCGGGCAGGGGAATTCAGTAATTTTAACAGTTATCAGTAGGGATATTTCCGAAAACGTTTCTACCGATCGGGAAATGTCCCTCCACGAGTTATCGGCGATCGCTTAGCGCTTCCATGACTTCGGTTTAATTCCTCCAACAATAAGTGGAAAATAGGGGGACTTGATGGCAATCTCCTCCCTCAAAACCAATCGCCGATCGCGGTTGACTGTTCGCTGACTCATGCACCACAGTTTAATCTTCGCTCTGGATTGACTGACTCGGGGGTTGAGTCAAAAAATCATGGTGAAAAGATCTTTTGCTATTTTGGCAATTCCCTTGTCTGCCATTAAATTAAACTATAGTTAAAAAGCGACGAACTGTTAATCTAACTACATTCTTTCAATCATTGTATGGGTAAGCCGCCTTCGCGATCGCCAATCCTGCCCGGCCCGTCTTTTACGCCTTATTTATTTTTGTTGCCGGCTCTCACGATTTTAACCCTAACCGTGTTCTTGCCCGCCCTACAAGCTTTTTCTTTAAGTTTTGCCCGCTATGAATACGATTTGACTCAGATGCCCCAGTGGATCGGTTGGGACAACTTTCGCCGTTTGGCGGGCGATCGCGTCTTTTGGAAAACCCTCGGGAATACCTTGCTCTATCTGTTGGGGGCGGTTCCGGTGTTAGCGATCGCGCCCTTGGGTCTGGCGATTTTGGTCAATCAAAAACTGAAGGGAATGCACTGGTTTCGCATGTCATTTTATACCCCCGTGGTCATTTCGATGGTGGTGGCGGGTATTGCTTGGAATGCTCTCTATGCCTCCAATGGCGTTTTTAACCAGCTCTTAAAAATGGTGGGTTTCGAGTCGGGCATTCGTTGGCTGACCAGTCCCAAATACGCCCTCTGGAGCGTTATGCTCGTGACAATCTGGAAGGGATTGGGGTATTACATGGTGATTTATTTGGCAGGGTTGCAAGCGATTCCCGCAGAACTATACGAAGCGGCGGCGATTGATGGCTCTGATGGTTGGCGCAAACATTGGGATATTACGGTGCCTTTAATGCGTCCTTATTTAGTGTTGGTTGCGGTTATTTCGGCAATTTCTGCTACGAAAGTCTTTGAAGAGGTCTATATCATGACCCGAGGCGGCCCGCAAGATAGTTCTAAAACCGTGGTTTATTACATTTACGAACAGGCATTTACGAATCTAGAAATTAGTTATGCTTGTACCATGGGCTTGATTCTATTTTTGCTTATTTTCTTACTTTCTTTACTTAATTTGTATTTATCCAGAGGGAAAGAATCCTATACAAATATTCGCTTTTAACAATGAACAATGAGCAATGAGCAATGAACAATTTAACAATTATCTGCTACTTATTGCCTATTATCTGTTGCCTGTTCCCTTTCTTTGGGGGCGATCGCGCTTTGGCCGTTTCGCAGCGATGTCTGGAGATTCAACGATCGCGCCGTATTGCCATTGCAGAAGGGTTGGACGATCGCAATTTAGCCATCCTCGAGGAACGCTATTGCGGGAGAACGCGCCATCGCCATCCCGAACGCAGTTCCACCTGTTCCAATTTAACCATCATGGCACGACTGGCAAGCATTGCGGAAGGGTACAGTGTATTGGCAAGGATGGTCGCGAGTGAGGAGCAACTTTCTTGTTCTCGCTATACTTCAATTCGGCGATCGGGACTGTGGGAATATGCCAACGGACAAGCGGTACAATTGGGGTCTCAGTGGCATTATCCCAACGGTCGCTATGCCCGTACCGGACGAGATTGGCGCTATCCTAACGGGGAATATGCCAGTTTTGGCTCGGTTTGGAAATATCCCAACGGGATGAATGCGAAATTTGGCAATAATTGGTATAAACCCAACGGCGATCGCGTCGATCTCGATGTTCTTATTTCTTGGGGATGTACTTATGTCAGTCCCTACGAATGCGATCGCTTCTTAAGGGCAATGCGATCGGGCAATAACGACCTCTATCATATCGCTCTCATCGAGTTAGCATGGCAGGCCGATCGCAACCAGTGATGAAGAAAAAAGCCTTACGCCGTCAATTATTGCAGCAAAGACAAGCATTAACCCGGGAAAGTTGGCAAGAAAAAAGCGATCGCCTCTGTTCTCGACTGCAAGGGTTGCCCTTATTTTCCAACGCGACGACAATTCTCGCTTATACGAGTTTTCGTCAAGAACCCGATTTGAATGCCTTATTCAGGGATCGTCAAAAACAATGGGGACTGCCTCGATGTGTCGATAAATCTCTCTTATGGCATCGCTGGCAGCCCGATCGCGGGCTGAAAGTGGGGGCTTATGGCATTTTTGAACCGGAAGCCGATTTACCCGTCTTGGAGGCGAAAGAGGTGGATTTAATCCTCGTTCCGGCAGTCTCGTGCGATCGCTCGGGTTACCGTTTGGGATACGGGGGAGGCTACTACGATCGGATGCTCGCCTTACCGGAATGGCAGGAAAAACCCGCGATCGGGATTGTTTTTCAATTTGCCCTCCTCTCCCAACTCCCCATCGATCCTTGGGATCGTCGCTTGGATGGGGTTTGTACGGAAGAAGAGGGGTTTTTATTTTAAAGATCGGCGAGATATTTCTCTAATGCCTCCCCAACCAGCTGCGTCATCGAAATATTCTTTTCTTTCGCGGCTGTTTTGATG